>JBKQWF010000278.1:0-21967 GCA_052139695.1 Limisphaerales bacterium | reverse complement strand
ACTCGCAACGAGTTGCCCGGCAGAAAAGGCGCGCCCTACCGCCGAATTGGCAAACCGCGTCCGGCGTGGAAGAGAATATGATTTAGTGCGCATTTATATTGAACTTCGCCAAAATCTCTGCCACACTGCTGGCGTCCTATGAGTTTGCCGCCGGCTAAATCAGAGTGGAAACTAGAGGAGAAGCACAAAAAAGCTTTAATCAGCTTGCTGGCCGACGACGACACGCGGGTTTACCAGACCGTTCGCGAAACGATTCTCTCCTACGGGCCGGCTTCTTCCCATTGGATGCGCGAGCATACCTTGAGCAATGATCCCATCCTGCGCCGCCGCGCCAGCGAGATTGTCAATTATTTCGCCCGCCAGGACGCGGATACGCAGTTTTTGGCCTTTTGCCTCAATCAAGGCGAAGATTCCGACTTGGAAAGAGGCGTCCTTCTCCTGGCCCGCACGCAGTATCCCTCGATCAATCCCGAGGCCTATGTCGCGTTGCTCGACGATTTTGCCGGCGAGCTGCGCGAGCGGCTGGATTTGAGCGCGCCGGCCGAGCAGATTCTGCGCATCATCAACGATTACCTTTTTGACGAATTGCGCTTCACCGGCGATGACCAGAACTTTTGCGACCCGCAAAACATTTATTTCAATGTCCTGCTCGACCGCCGCGTCGGCAATCCGATCAACCTGAGCCTGCTTTATTTGCTGATCGCGCGCCGCCTGCGCCTGCCGATTGTGGGAGTCGGGCTGCCCGGCGATTTTCTTTGCCGTTACCAATCCAGCCGCACCGAGATTTACGTGGACGTTTTTCATGGCGGACGGCTCATGACCAAGGCGGAGTGCGTCAAACAAGTGCTGCAATTCCGGCAGCGGTTTGACGAAAGCTCGCTGGCGCCCGTCAGCGCCCGCCGCATCCTGCTGCGCCTGTGCGCCCAGTTGCACCAGATTTATAACCAGCAAAAGGCGCCCGGGCAAATCGAGCGGTTGCAACGCTATTTGGTCGCCTTGGCCAAGTAAGACCGGCGCCGCCCGCGCCATTTCAATCCGGCCCGCCGCCACTGGTACTCCGCGATGACAGAATCCGCCCATACCAGGAGCAAGCGGGCGAACTTGGTCTTAAACCGGCTCCAAACGCTCCTCGATCTTCGCCACTTTTCCGGATCAATGCGCCGGCAGTGCGCCAGGTCGCCCTCGAAGATTTCGTGCGCCTCGCGCGACATCCGCGGATCCGTCAAGCGCAGCATCAGCTCATAATTGATGCTCAAACTGCGCTTGTCCAGGTTGGCCGAGCCGACATAGACAATACCGTCAATGAGAATCATTTTGGCGTGGAGAATTTGCGGCTGGTACTCGTAAATCTCGCCGCCCGCGCGCATCAGCCTGCGGTAATAGCTGCGTCCCGCCAACTGCGCCAGCCGCACGTCCGTCTTGCCGGGGAGCATCAGTTGCACCTCGCCGCCTTGGCGTGCCACCCGCAGCAAAGCGCGCCAAACCGCCCACGGCGGATAGAAATAAGGCGTCACAATCCGCACCCGCCTGGCTGTCCTGAGATCGGCCAGCAAGGCCCGCCTGATGGGATTGGCCCGGCTCGGTCCCCCTAGAAGCAAGCGCGCCCTCGCTTCGCCCATCGTCCCGACCGGTTTGCGCCGTTTAAAGAATCCGCGCAGGCTCCAGTCGGCCCGGGCGAACATCTCATCGAACGACGCCGCCAGTTCCACCGCCACCGGGCCATGCGCCTCCAGGCCCAATTCCCGCCAGCCCTGGGTGACGCCGTCCCCTTGATAAACCGCCGCCATGTTAAAACTGCCGATGAATCCCACCTTTCCATCACAAACCAAAACTTTGCGATGGTCCCGGATGCTGAGGTGCCGGATGCTCAAGGGGTTAAACCAGCGGCATTCTCCGCCGCAGTCGCGGAGCTTTTTCCAAAAAGAATCCGGCAAGGTAAGCGAGCCAAGGGCATCGACCAGCACTTGGACGCGGGCGCCGCGCCGGCAGGCCTCGATCAGGGCGTCGCGGAACGATTCGGTTGCCGGGCCGCCGTCAAATATATAAACCTCCAAGCGCACGGATTCCCGCGCCTCATTGATCGCGGGCAGCATCCTGGCCAAAGCCTCCCTGCCCGATCTCAGCCAGGTGATCGTCTCCTCGCTCCGCGCGTTCATCACTCCAACATGGATGGGATGCCGCGTTCCCGCAACATCGTCATTTTTAAGGGCGGCCACTCCGCTGGCCGCCGGGAAGGCGCGCAACGGAGCGCGCGCCCTGGCACACGTCGCAGAAGGCGCGCAGACAGGCCGTTTGTTTATTACGTTGAAGGATGAGCAAAAACGCTTATAACATCGCTATGCTGAAAAGGATTCTCTCACCGCGACCGCTTGTCGTGGGGATGATTTTGCTTTTGCCCCTTGCGGTTCGGCAAGAGGCTGAGGGCAAGGACGTAGCGCCGTCGATGCGCGTGCAAATTGATCTGGCCAACGAGAAAGTGCGGCGCGCGCTGGTCCGCATCCGGGTGGTTTCGACGGAGTTCCGCGATGGACGCGAGGTGAAAATGCAGGCGGTGGGCAGCGGAGTCATCATTACCAAGGACGGTTATCTCATCACCAATCACCATGTTGCCGGGCACGCCGCCCGCATGTTTTGCACGTTGTGGAATCGGGAGGAAATCGAGGCGGAATTGATTGGAACGGACCCGTTGACGGACATTGCCGTGCTCAAACTTAAACCGGAAAAGCCGCGCGAATTTGTCCCGGCCAGTTTCGGGGATTCGACGTCGTTGCGAGTGGGAGATTCCGTTCTGGCCATGGGCAGCCCTATGGCGCTTTCGCAATCGGTCACGCTGGGCATTGTCAGCAATACGGAGATGGTGTTACCGCGGTTTTGGGGCGAATCCGGACGGTTTCAATTGGACGGAGAAGATGTCGGCGCGCTGGTGCGATGGGTCGGGCACGACGCGGCGATTTACGGGGGCAATTCCGGCGGGCCGCTGTGCAATCTGCGCGGGGAAATCGTCGGCATCAATGAGATCAGCTACGGATTGTCCGGAGCTATTCCCGGCAATTTGGCCAAAGCAGTGGCGCAACAACTCATGGAAAAGGGAAAGATCAAGCGGAGCTGGCTGGGGATCGCGCCGCAACCGCTCTTCAAAGAGTGGCAGGGCGAGACCGGTTTGCTGGTGGGCGGAGTTTGGGACGATTCCCCGGCAACCAAGGCCGGGCTCAAAGCAGGAGACTTGCTCATAAGCCTCGGGGGCAAATCGGTCAATGTGCGATTTGACGAACAGATGCCCGATTTTATGTCGATGGCGACAAGCCTGGAGACCGGGCGCCCGGTCACGGCGGTCATCAAGCGGGACGGCAAAGTGATGAACGTTTCTTTGACTCCAGTGGAGCGGGGCGAAATCGCTCCGAAACAACAGGAACTGAAAGAATGGGGCCTGACGGCGCGAAACTTCTCCTTTCTGTTGGCGCGGGAATTGAAACGCACGAATCTGGATGGGGTTTTTGTCACGTCCGTCCGGCCGGGCGGCCCGGCGGGCCAGGCCAAACCCTCTCTGGAACGCGGGGATGTCCTGGTGGAAATCAATGGCGCGCCGGTGACCTCGGTGGAGGATTTGGCGGAGCGGACGCGGCGGCTCTCTGAAGGGCAAGCTGACCCGATTCCCGTCATGGTCACGTTCGAGCGGCGCTCGGCCAGGTATTTGGCAGTGGTGCGGGTGGGAATTGAAGAAGAGAAAGACCCCGGCTTGGAAGTGACGAAGGCGTGGCTGCCCGTGGAGACGCGGGTCATCACCCGCGAAATCGCGCGGCAGTTGAAGCGGCCCAATTTGAAAGGCTTTTACCTCACGCGCGTCTATGAGGGGAGCACGGCGGAGAAAGCGGGGCTGAAACCGGGCGATTTTATTCTCGCGCTCGACGGGGAAAAACTGACCGCATCCGGGCCAGAGAATGAAGACGACTTGGAAAGTTTGATCCGGCAGTATGACGTGAGCAAAACGGTGGACCTGTCCATCCTGCGCGGGACGAACGAGAGCAAGGTTTCCGTCGAGTTGATGCGCTCGCCGCGTCTGCGGCGGGAAATGAAAAAGTACCGCAATGACGACTTCGAGTTTACGGCGCGGAATGTTTCGTTCTTTGACACCGCTGAGGCGCTGTGGAACAAAGGGCAGGAAGGGGCCTTGATCGAGGAGGTCAAGCCCGGCAGTTGGGCTGAATTGGCCAACCTTTACGCCGGCGACCTGGTGGTGGAAGTGGACGGGCAGCCGGTGGGAAACGTCGATGCCTTGCGCCAGATCATGGAAAAAATCGCGGTGGCGCGCAAGCCGGCGGTAGTCATGAAAGTGGTGCGCGGAATCCAGACCGCCTACCTGGAGTTTGAGCCGAGCTGGAAGAACTGACAAATAAAATTATGATGCTGAAACTAAACGTAATGGCAATGCTTCTCCTGGCGGCGGCGTGCCGCGGCGACGAACTGGCGGACAAGGGCCGGGACATTTTCAAGAAAAACCAGCACGCGGTCGTGACCGTGCAGGTGGTGCTCAAATCGACGTCTTCGGGCAACGGACGATCCTCCAATCCGACCGAATCGAAACAAGACTTGACGGGAGTGGTCATCGATCCGTCGGGCCTGACGGTGCTGGCGCTTTCGGCGGTGGACCCGACGGAGCTGTACCGCCGGATGTTCGACGAGTACAAAGGCGAGGCCGAAGTCAACGATATTAAGATATTGCTGGACGATGGGACCGAACTGCCCGCGGAAATCGTTTTGCGCGACAAGGACCTTGACCTGGCCTATCTCCGGCCAAAGACCAAACCGGCCACCCCGCTGGCGGCGCTGGATTTGAGCAAAACCGCGACGGTGGACGTGCTGGACCCGGTCATTGCCTTGAACCGTCTCAATCGAGCGACCGGGCGCGCTTATTCCGCGACGGTCGAGAGGGTGGACGCGGTGATGCAGAAGCCGCATACTTTTTACATTCCTGGAACGGGCGCCAGCTCGGCGTCGTTGGGTTCGCCCGCCTTCACCCTCAACGGCAACGTTGTGGGCATCTTTGTCATGCGCGCGGTCAAGGGCGGCGAAGCCTCCGCGCGGAATGCCCGGGAGAACATGACGGTGGTGCTTTTGCCAGCCGCGGACATTCTCAAAGGAGCGGCGCAAGCGCCGGAAGCCAAAGGCGGCGCGGACAAGCCCGCGGGAGCGGGCGCGGAAAACGCAAACAAAGAACAAAAATAGTGAATGCCATCGCATTTACGCTCACGGGTGGATTCATTTCGGCCCCGCCAGCACGGCGAGGGAAGCGGTGTAACCGTGAAGGAAATTCCGTTCACCGACGGGTCCGATTTCGCCGTTGCAAAAAAAACCAGTCAACTCCATGGGTCCCAGTTTTTCCTGAATGAGGCCGGCGTCATGGTTGGGATGGCCGAAAAGCCCGCGGCCGCGGCCGTTGCAATTGCACAGGCATCCGCCGGAAATCTTTCTATCGCCCAGGCGCGAGGAAAACTTGTCGAGCATCGCGATCATGTCCTCCGTGGCCGCAGCCGCGTCCCGGCGCTGAAACTGGATTGTCTGGCCGGCGCGGGCGAAGGCCCCCACCATCAGGCTGCCCGAATTGGGATCGCCGCCTAAGATGTTGCGCACGAGGAAATCGCCGCGCCCAAAGTCTTCCAAGTATTCGTTGACGACCAATCCAACGAAGAGGTTGCCGCGCGCCTGGCGCTGTTCCTGGGCTGAAAGTTCCATGAACGTTTCAGCCAGAATCTCGTACGCCGGGCGGTTGGCGATTTGGTGAATGAAATTGCCTTCCGCCTTGGTAATCGTCCAGGTCTGCCCGATCGGGGTGCAGCCTTGCGAAATGACGCTCATCAATTCGACCTCTCCGCTCAAAGCCACCCCCACCCCTCCTTCGTCGAAGACCTGGCCGTTGAGATAAACCTGCGCGCCGCGGTCCGACGGCTCGCCGCTGGCCAAACCGCCCAGGACCGGCTTGGGAGCGTAAGTTTCATTCCACCCGCGCAGCCAGGCCTCGGCATCCATGTGAAACGGTTCCGCGAATGTCAGCCAACCTTTGATTTGATCCGCCGCGATGCCTGTCTCATGCGCCCAAAAGGCCGAACCGTTGGCCTGTTGCACCTGCTCCTGCGAAAAATGGACGCCGTGCGCTTCGGCGCCTGGCAAGGCAAAAAGCGAAAGCACCAGCCCAGGGGCGTCTTCGATCTCGCGCCCGCCGATGATCAAGCCGGTGCTCGAACAGCCGAGTAATAACGGTATCTCCCCGTGGACTCTCAAAATCTCCAGAGCTTGCGGGGCCATGCGGCCAAAATCCGGCGTCATAAAAACCAGACCGAGCGACACGCGCGGCGCTTCCAATTGCCGCCGCAGTCGGCCAGCCCAGGCCGACAGCAAGTCTTCGTCGTGTCCCTCCATCCAATACCCGGTTACGGCGCGTTTGCTCATTCGCCTAATCTGCCCGCTAATCCATGATGAAGCAAGGTGCAGCCTTGTTCCGGCGGGTGATTGAAACTGTCGGACAAGCCAGGGAGGTTGAGCGCGCACTCCGCTGCGCGCCTCACCCCCGGCGGCCAGCGGAGTGGCCGCCCTACCATAATTCTGTCTCACACCCTGGGGAATTGTGCGGAATTCCGGGCTCTAATTTTTCCTTCCCTTTCTGGCGGCCCTTTTTAATATGGAGAGAGAAACACAGTTGGCGGAAGAATTTTATGCCATTGACACATACCAAAGATTTATTCGCCAAGGCCCTCAAAGGCAAATACGCCCTCGGCGCCTTTAACGTCAACAACATGGAACTGCTCCAGGCCATCGTGGAGGCGTGCGAGGAAGAGAAGGCCCCCGTCATGCTCCAAATCTCCAAAGGCGCCCGGCAGTATGCCTGTCCCGTGTACCTCAAGAAACTGATCGAGGCCGCCGTCAGCACATCCAATATCCCCATCGCCGTCCACCTGGACCACGGCGATTCTTTTGATCTTTGCAAGGAATGCATTGATGAGGGCTTTACCAGCGTCATGATCGATGGCAGCCACGAGCCGTTTGAGAAAAACGTGGAAGTCTGCAAGCGCGTCGCCGATTACGCCCACAAGCACAACTGCGTGGTGGAGGGCGAACTGGGCAAATTGGTCGGCGCCCAGCATGACGACGGCGAGGAGGGCGGCAGCTACTCCAAAGGTGGCGTTTATACGCATCCAGAGGAAGCTGTGGCGTTCGTTCGCCAGACGGGCGTGGATTCTTTGGCCGTCGCTATTGGCAATTCGCATGGCGCCTACAAATTCAAGGGAGAACAGCGGCTGGACCTGGACCGTTTGCGCGCGATCAAAAAGGCACTGATGGATGCCGGGTTGGGCGATTATCCGCTGGTTTTGCACGGCGCTTCCAGCGTGCCAAAGGAACTCGTGCAGGACATCAACAAGCACGGCGGCAAACTGGGCGAGGACACGGCCGGCGTGCCGGAGGAAGATATTGAGATCGCCCGCCGCATTGGTTGCACAAAGGTCAATATAGACACCGACCTCCGCTTGGCGATGACCGCCGCCATCCGCAAATATCTCTCGGAGAACCCAAAGGAATTCGATCCCCGCAAATACCTTGGACCCGCTCGGGCTCGCGTTAAAGAACTGGTGCGCCATAAAGTCCACGACGTTCTCTGCTGCTCCGGGCACGCCTTCGATTAAGCCGTCTCAACAATTGACTTGGCACAGCCATTGATTAAATATGGGTCAAAATGACCCTGTTGTCGCTCCTTAATGAGCGTCATATTGTCTCTTTATGTTGGCAACTAGAGATGGTGCATATTTCTTAAGTTATTGATGGTAAGGTTACTATGAAATATGCGGCCTCTTGGCACGGCATACGCTATTATCACTTGATCGAAACGAACAAAGACAAGTAATTTAACGAAAGAAAAAACGTATGACACTTACAAGATGGCAACGGCCTAATCATTGGAGCATGGCCCCGGTTCGTCGCATAGCGACCCTGCGGGACGGGGTGGACAGTCTTTTTAACCTGGCTTTAAGCCGGCTTTTGGAGCCGCAGCTTGGCCTGGGCGCGGAGAATACCCAACTTCTGGAAGGGTGGTTTCCCGCGGTGGATATTTACGAGGACAAGGACAATATAGTAGTCAAGGCGGAAGTGCCGGGAATGAACAAGGAGGATATTGAAATCTCTCTGCACGAGGGTTTCCTCTCCTTCTCTGGCGAACGGAAGCAGGACAAAAAGCATGATGACGGCGAGTCCCGCCGGTCAGAGCGCTGGCTCGGTCGTTTTCAGCGAAGCGTCAGCCTGCCTTGCCGCGTGGACACGGACAAAATCAAGGCCACTTATACCGATGGGATTCTGACGGTTACTCTGCCCAAGGCGGAGGAAGCCAAGCCGAAACAAATTCCGATCACCGTTAAATAACAATCATCTCACCGAAAAGGAACTATCTTATGAACGAAGTTGCTCAGAAAGAGGAAAGGGCGGTCCGCCCACAGCCGCTGGAAACCGAGGGCCAGTTCGAGCGGGAATACGTCACACCCAAAGTCAATATCACCGAGGCGCAAGACTACTACCTCGTCGAAGCGGAGTTTCCGGGCGTTAATAAGGAGGGTTTGGAAGTCAGCCTGGACAACAACGAGTTGACGATTGTTGGCCGGCGTCAGGCCAACGCCACCGGAAACCTCCTTTATCGCGAGTCACAAACCGCGGATTATCGCCGGGTCTTTGAATTGGATCCGTCCATTGATACCGCGAAAATCTCGGCGAAGATTGAACAGGGCATCCTGACTCTATCGCTGCCCAAGACAGAGCAGGTCAAGCCTCGCAGGATTAACGTCAGCTAACGCAGTTGTTTCGCGGATAAATGGGGCCGGAAGAGCGAGAGCCTTCCGGCCTTCGTTTTTTTCCAGCGCAATTCGTTACGGCCCTGGCGGCCCAGGAAATCTCGAAAAGATGGGTGTCCCGGTGGACCAGCTTCCGTGGGCTATACCGGAATAAGCCCGAGGTGGCGCGACCAAAATATTGGTCGCCATATTGATATAAAGCGAACCGACGGCGTTGACCGTAATGGCATCGACATCATTCGAATACTGAACGTGATCCACAGTGCCGACCACATTGGTCAGTCTGCCGTTGCTAAAGATGGCGAAATTGACGCCGACCAAGTTGAATTTCAGATTGGTCGTATTGAGTGAAAGGTAGCGTAAGGTCCCAATACTTATGGTATTAGTGAAAGATTCCCCGCCTTTGTTGGTGATCCATCCGTGAAAAACCGGCAAAGAGGGTGTGAAATTGTTTGTTAAACCCGGAAAGGCATTCGCGGCGTCGGACGTGAAGTCGTTTAAAAAGCTCGTGCCAAAGAAACGGGAAATATTTGTGAAATAATTGCCCGTGCGCAAAAAGATTCCCTCCTCGCCGGTGGTGGGGTTAATGCGGCGCAGGATAGTTGCCGCGCTCCAGTTCGTCCATTTTTCGCCAAATACATCCAGGGCGATGGCTTTGACGATATTCAGCGTGCCGACGTACACGTTGCGACGAGCGGAGTAATAATTGGTCAACGTGTCGTTTTCCGAATAGTTGGTCGTTACCTCGAATTCAGCGTTGATCGCGAAGGTGATGGGCTGCTGAATGGATTGCGCGGACGCATTTCGCGCCGCAAGCCCAAATGATAGCGCTAAACCGACAAGAGCGAGTCGAATAAATCTCATATACGGCGTAAAATTCGCCTGAAACAAGTGTTTAAGCATTGCGGCCAATCCGTCAAGCTCTCAACGCGCCCAAAACCCAGAATTCTGCCGCCATATCCTCCTTGACCCGTCGCGATGGTTCCCCTATTCTTGCGCCGTGTTAGATCATTTTGCGCTAGCAAGGCTGCCAGGTGTCGTCGTCGCAGGCGACGCCGCCGGAGGGGTTGGACGACTTTAGCGCAAGTTTAAACTTCCCCACGGCTGGTCAAGGCCGTGGTTTTTCGGCCCGGACCCGCCACCAGATTCAAGTTATGATTACAAAAGTCCGCACAAAAAAGAAAACAACGCCGAAAGCCGAACTTGGCCAGCCCATGGCGGGCCGTGATATACTCGTCCGCGCGCTGGAGCGCGAGGGGGTGGAATGCATCTTCGCTTATCCCGGCGGAGCCAGCATGGAAATTCACCAGGCGCTGACCCGTTCCAGCATCCGCACCATTCTGCCGCGCCATGAGCAGGGCGGTTCCTTCGCCGCCGAAGGCTATGCCCGCGCCACCGGCAAGCCGGGGGTTTGCATGGCGACGAGCGGGCCTGGCGCGACGAATCTCGTCACGGCCATTGCCGACGCTTATATGGATTCGGTCCCGCTGGTGGCCATTACCGGGCAAGTCGCGCAAGTGATGATTGGCAAGAGCGCTTTCCAGGAAACCGATTTCTTTGGCATGACGCTGCCAGTTGTCAAACATAGTTATCTTATCACCGACATCAATGATATTCCGCGCATTGTCAAAGAGGCTTTTTACATTGCGCGGAGCGGGCGGCCGGGGCCGGTGGTGATTGATTTTCCAAAAAACCTCCAGCAGGCCAGGACCCAGCCCATTTGGCCCACCGCAGTTTCACTGCCTGGCTACGATCCGCTCAAGCGCGCCGACGACCTGGCGCTCAACGAAATCATCGGCTGGCTCGAAAAGGCCGAGCGGCCGGTCTTGTATTGCGGCGGCGGCATCATTACCGGCGAGGCCTCGGCGGAACTGCGGAAATTCGCCGAAGCGACCCAGATCCCCGTCACGACGACCATTATGGGTTGCGGCGCTTTTCCGGAAACCCATCCGCTCTCCTTGCGCTGGCTGGGGATGCACGGCGCGGCTTACGCCAATTGGGCCGTGAGCGGCGAATACAAGCAGCGCACCAGCGTCGATGAGCCGCTGGTCATGCTCAAGCAGGGGGCTGATTTGCTCCTGGCTTTCGGCGTGCGCTTCGACGACCGCGTCACGGGCAAAGTGGATGAGTTCTGCAAATTGGGCACGATTGTGCATATCGACGTGGACCAGTCCGAGCACAACAAAAACCGGAAAGTCCAGTTGGCCATCGAGAGCGACATCAAGTACGCCCTAGGCCGCCTCAACGAAATGATCCGCCAGCGGCCCTTGAGCAAGAAGTTCCCGGCCTGGCACGCCCAAATTGCCGAGTGGAAAGCGCGCGCGCCGTTTCATTATGGAGTGACGGAAGAGGTTGTCCGCTCCGAACACATGCAGGACCATCTCCAAGGGCGTGAGAATGAAGTCATCCTGCCGCAGATGGCCATCGAAACGCTTTATGAGTTGACGAAAGGCGAGGCGATTATCACCACCGGCGTGGGCCAGCACCAGATGTGGACGGGGCAGTATTACAAGTTTACCTCGCCGCGCCAATTCATCACGAGCGCGGGCCTTGGCGCGATGGGCTTTGGCTACCCAGCCGCTCTGGGCGCCAAAGTGGCACGGCCGGATAAGCAGGTGGTTGATATTGACGGGGATGGGTCTTTTCTGATGAACGTCCAGGAATTGGCGACCGCGCACATCGAGAAGATCGCGGCCAAGGTCATCATTCTCAACAACCAGCACCTTGGCATGGTCGTGCAATGGGAGGATAGTTTTTATCATGGCAACCGCGGCCACACTTACTTGGGCGATCCGGATAAACGCCGGCAGATTTACCCCGATTACGTGGCCATGGCCCACAGTTTCAACGTTCCGGCCCAGCGCGTCATGTATAAAAAAGACCTGCACCGCGCCATGCAGGAAATGCTCGACTCCGATCAGCCGTATTTGCTGGACGTGGTCTGCCCTTACACGGAACACGTCATCCCGTTCATTCCCGCCAACCGCACGGTGGCGGACATGATTTATTGAGAGGATTGACTGAATCCGCCGGGGTGCGATACGATGCTGACGATGAATCGGTCTTTTTCGCGCATTGTCCTCGTTTTGCTGCTCATGGTGGCGCTGCCGTTTCGGTCGCCCGCCCCTTTGATTTACCGTCCCGGGGAAGGCTGGTCTTATGAAACTCCCGGGACCAAAGGGGACTGGCGCCGGGTGCGAGCGAAGGATCAATTGGCCGCCGCCCAGCAAGCCTTCGACGAGAAGAAATACAAGCTGGCTTTGAAGTCCGCTCAACGGGTGGTCAAAGTGTGGCCTTTGTCCGACTATGCGCCTCAGGCCCAATATCTCAGCGGTCTTTGCTACGAGAAGCGCCACCAGGACGAAAAGGCTTTCAACGCCTACGAAACACTCCTGGTCAAATATCCGCGGTCACCGCATGCCAGCGACGTTCAGCATCGGCAATTTGTCATCGCCCTGCGCTTCCTCCATGGCCAATGGTTCAAGCTGTTTGGCTACATTCCGTTCTTCCCGTCGATGGAAAAGACCGCCGGCATGTTCAACAAGATTGTGCAGTACGGCCCTTACGGGGAATTGGCACCGCAGGCGCAGATGGACATTGGCGCGGCGCGCGAGAAGCAGAAAGAGTATCCGGAAGCGGTCAAAGCTTACGAGTTGGCGGCGGACCGTTACAGTGACCAAAAGCCATTGGCAGCCGATGCTCTTTACAATGCCGCCCAGGCTTACAACAAGCAGGCCCGCAAGGCCGATTACGACCAGAGCGTGGCGGGACAAGCCATTTCGGCCTACACCGATTTCATGGCGCTCTATCCGGATGATCCCCGCGCCGCGGACTCCACCAAAGTCATTGCCTCCCTCCGGGCGGAGCAGGCCCGCGGCAACTTCAAGATCGCCCAATACTACGAGAAGGAGAAAAAGTGGGACGGCGCGCTGGTCTATTATAACGAGGTGCTGATCAAGGACGCCGGGTCGCCTTTGGCCAAACAGGCCAGAGAGCGCATCGAATTCCTTAAAAAACGCGCTCCGGCCCCGGCAAAATAGGAGGAACATGCGCTGGCTGATATTGGCGGTCGTGGGCTGGGCGGTGGCGGGCTGCGCCGGCTATAAGCTGGGGCCAACCAATGGTTTGACTGCCGGCAGCCGTTCCGTGGCGGTGAACGCGTTTATCAATCGCACGCGCGAGCCGCGCATCTCCGATTACCTGGCGGCTTCGATGCGGCGGCTCCTGCAACAGGACGGGACTTTCCGCCTGGAGACGGCGGGGGGCGCCGACATTCTTATGACAGGAGAAATCCTGCGCTTTGACCGCACCGGCCTTTCTTTTCAAACCAATGACGTGCTCACGCCGCAGGAATACACCTTGACGCTCGTGGCGCACGTCGTGGCCAAATCGGCCCATAGCGGCAGGGTGGAGTTGGACCGCAATATCCAAGGCCGCACTTTTATCCGGCTCGGCGCCGACCAGAGCAGCGCCGAACGCCAGGCCATTCCTATGTTGACAGACGACCTCGCGCGCAATGCCATCTCGCTGCTAGCGGATGGCGCGTGGTGAGACCAGGGGTCAGGAAAAACTGTAGTCGTAAGGTTTGCGCATTTCCCGGGTCAGCATGCCGTTGGCTTCCTTGGCGCCCTCGCCGGTGAATTTTTCGGCGGCGGGGTCCCATTGCAGTTTGCGGCCCAGGCGCAGGGAAATGACTCCCAGATGGCAAAGCGACGCCGAGCGGTGGCCGGCCTCCACGTCCGCCACGGGCAATTTGCGCGAGCGGATGCAGTCGAAGAAATTCCGCATGTGATCGTCGCTTTTATACAACTGGATGGCGCTGGAGGCCAGGGGAGTGCTGAGGAGCGAAGGATCGCTCGCTTCGATTTCGCCGCGGTTGACCCAAATCCAGCCGTCGCGTCCTTCAAATTTAATCCCGTTGCGCTGGCCATTTTCGTTGACAATCGCCCCGTAAATGCTGTCATCGCGCGTGGTTTTGCAGGTGTGGCGCACGCCGTTGGCGTAGGTGAAATGGACTTCGTAATCGCTGTAGGCCGTGTAACCGCCGGGGACCGGCTCAGTCAAATGGTTTGACTCCACCGCGACGGGGCCGGGCAAACCCAAGGCCCAGAGGACGATGTCATTGTGGTGCGGACCCCAGTCGGTCATGGTGCCCCCCGCGTAATCGTACCAAAAACGGAACGTGGTATGACAGCGTTGGGGGACGTAATCGACTTTGGGCGCTTGTCCGAGCCAAAAGTCCCAGTGCAATTCCGGCGGCACCGGTTTGGTGGCAAACGGCCCTTCGTGCAGGCCGGCGGGCAGCCAGACAGTCACGTCGGTCAGTTGGCCAAGGCGCCCGTTGCGGACCAATTCGCACGCCAGGCGGAACCGTCCGCTGCTGCGCTGCTGGGTGCCTGTTTGGAAAACAGTCTTGTTCTCGCGAACGGCCTGGATGAGATGCTGCCCTTCCGTCACGGTGAGGGTCATTGGTTTTTCGCCGTAGGTGTCCTTGCCCGCCTTGGCGGCGGCCAAGTTGACCAAAGTGTGCCAATGGTCGGGCGTGGCCATGACGATGGCGTGAATGTCCTGCCGCTCCATGACCTTGCGGAAATCGCTATAGATGTCCGGCGTTTTGCCGTTGCTGGAGAACTGGTTGGCGGCTTCGGCGGCGTGATGGTCATCGACGTCGCAAACGGCCAGGATATTGGCAAAGCGGCGAGCGCTGGAGGCATCGCCGCGGCCTTGCCCGCCGCAGCCGACGAGAGTGATGCCGGGACGGTCATTGGGGCTGTTGGAGGTCGCCGCGTCCTGGGCCATCAGATCGCGTTCCACGAACCAGGCAGGCAAGCCAGTGGCTGCTGCCGCCAGGGAACAGCGTTTGAGAAAGGATCGTCGCGAAATGAAAAAAGCCTTCGTGGTAATCATGCAGCCCATTTAAGTATCTGCGTCTCAAACATCAAGGCAATTTTTCACCGGGGAAGCCATGACGGGCTCGTTCAATACGCAGGCGGCGCGGCGGTTTTGTTGGCCGCGCCCCAAACTGTGGCATCCTATGAAAGTCAAAAACTTTCCGGCCTTGCGGGTCCGTTATAGGGCTGCGCTCCGTGGGGAGGCGGGGTGCTGGGGCCCACCGTAAGCAGAGCCGGGTCGGTGGTGGCTGGGGCTTCGATGAAGCCGTAGTACCGGCCCATCCAATACGCCAGGAGCCAGGCGGAAGGTTCCACGACATCACGTCCGCCCGCTCCGCCGTCGGCTTCCATTGGCCAGTGGTCCCAGCGCATCGGCTCGGTTTCGCGTGGGGAAAAGGCGCGCGTGCCGCCTTTGCGCGCTTCATAACCGGCGGGAGTCCGCAAATCCGTTCGCTGGGAGTTTTGGTAAGAATAGATGACCAGGTCCAGCGGCCATTCGAGCAAGTGCGCGACCGCGGGTTCGGTCTCGCACTCGTTGCCGGTCAAGGCGCCATAGACGAAGTTGAACCATGGGACGTGTTCGACGCGCAACAGTTCCCAGGATCGTTCAAAACTCCGGCGGTAGGTGGCGTGGAGCGCCGGGTCGTTTTCGAATCGCAACAGGTTGGAATAAGCCCAGAAGGCCAGCTCGTCGTCGAAGTGGGCGACGTCCTCCAAGGGAAAAGTGTTGCTGAGGCGGACCGTGTGATCAGGATAACCCAGGGCGACGAGGCTCTGGTAAGCGTCGTTGAACCTGGCTTCCCCGGTGAGGGTCGCGGCGCATTTCATAAACGACAAGATTCCATTCTTTGCAATCCGCGATCGGCCCGGCCCTCGTCCGTGTTGAAGTAAGGCGGGTCCCATCGGCCCCAACGGGTGGGTTTTCCGCCGACGTCGATGAGTTGCCAGTGATGCTCGACGAGATGGGCGGCGATACGGGAAAGATGCTTTCGGGCCTCCGTCCTTTCGTCCCCCTGGGCGGCCAGTTCCAGGAAGATCGAGACGGAATGAAAATGTGAGCAAATCTCGTCGCTCGAGGTGTCGCCCTTCCACTCGAAGCGGGGATCGGCGGCCTGGTTCCACTTCGCGGGATACCCGCCGGAAGTGGCCGAGGATTTGTGCCCGGTTTCGCCCTTGACCCAAATGGCGCGGGCGGGAAGGCCGGGAAGGCCGGTGATCGCTTCGAGCCAGCGCATGGTTTTGAAGGTGTTGAGGGCTTCCTCGCGGGCGCGGGCTTCGTGCGTTACGGCGTAGCGGTAGGACTCCGCCGCCAGGTAATTGCCGCTGTAGCCGCCGTCGTTGTCGCTCACCTCGCGGACGTATTGGCCGAGGGCGTCGTCCCATTCCAGTTTATGGGTCAGGCCCAAACGCTTCTGTCCCCATTCTTCCAGGTGGCGCTCGTAATAGGCGGCCTTTTTCAACAAGGTGTAGGGTTCGTAGTCAATAATTCCCAGGCCGCCGGCGGTCGCGATGTAAACTGACTGCCGACTGGCGGCGATGGCGGAGACGCGATCATCGGGAATCCAGCGCTGCCCGGCAAAGTATTGAAATTGGCCGCCGACCATGCGCATAGCGCCTCGCGTTGTGCCGATCCACAGGTCGTTGGTGAATCCTCGCGCCAGACAGGTGGTGTCCTCGTAACACAGCCCTTGCTCACCACGCAAGGCGGACATTGACATGCCGCGTAGCACGGCAAGCCCACGGTCGGTGGCAAGGAAAAGACGGGGACCGAGGCTCAACGCGTCGCGTATATGCGGAGAGGGGAGATCGCCCCAATCCCAGGCTTGCTGCGGGTAACGATCAGTCTCCTCCTGCCCGGCCCGAACCGGGTTGCCGAGCAGGGTGACTTGCTCCTCTCCCGCCAGGTAAAGCGTCTCGTCGAAGGAAAGGAGCCGCTGGATCGGGAACGGCGTTTCCGGCAAGGGCAACGGTTCGAGCGTCTCCCCGCGCAACCGCCATAGCTCCCGGCCCCGCACAGCCATGACTTCTCCGCGCTGCTCGCATAGGTCGGTCATCGGCTTCTCTGAAATCTTCTCCCACTTATCGCCGCGCAAACGGGTCACCTGGTTGCTAGCCAGGACCCAGAGGCTGCCTTGCGCCACCACCAACCGCTCGACGGGCGCCCGAAGGTTGCCGGCCATGACCAGTGTGTCGCCCTTCAATTCCAGCAATCCCGTCTCCGCACCGGCAAAAACCCGGCCGGCGTAACTTGCAACGCTCGTCAGCGGTCGCGCCGTGGGGACCTTTCGGCCAACCTCCTGCAGGTAAACCTCGTCCGGCGCGGGCCGCCAGTCATGAGGTGAGTTGGTGGCGCCGCCGGCCGCCGCGACTTCACAGGCCGCCCAAGGCGCAACCCACACCAAGGCCATCCAGGTTTTTTGCCGAATGAACAACATAACCGCGCTTACCACGGTCGCGCGAACGCGACACGATGGTTTTGCCGTGAGGTGCCCGAGGCTGGCGCATCAATTGGGGGCATTTTGGTAGCCGCAGTAGCCGGGGATTTCGTCTGTGGGATAAGCCATCGGGAAGGTGCCGTCGTTCTTGTTGTAGTAAGCTTTGACAAAGGAAGCATGGCCATCCACGAAACTTACATTCCCCAACGCGTTGGAGTAGGAGATGTTTTGGACGCCGGTCAGGCTGTAATGCCAAGAGTAGGCCCACGTAAAACACCATTCGGCCATGAGCCAAGTGCGCGTGGGGTGCCGCACCTCAGTTATTTTGATATTAAGCAGGTTATTGGTGCTGGGTGTGTCATTGTTGATGCCGTTGTAGTTATAGCTGCCGTAGTCCAGATTTAGGTATGTCCAAAGAGGATTGACCCATTCCGTGCTCACTCCTTTCCAACCCCGGTCCATGGGACATTGGAAGACGACATCGTTGCTCGATGATTGAGTAATGCCCACGTAGTTCTTGATCAACTCTTTGTACCACCACCAAATGCCCCCGGATCCAACTTCATCAAAAGGGTCATACAACGGCGCGGTGTTCTCCCCTGGAGTCATGTCGTGATTGTCCGCGCAATACATCACCATCGACATGTTGATTTGCTTAAGGTTGTTCAGGCACTGGGTTTGAACGGAGCTGGCCTTGGCCTTCGACAACGCGGGCAGCAGCATGGAGGCGAGGATTGCAATGACGGCGATGACCACCAGCAGTTCAATCAAAGTGAACGCCATGCCACCGCGGCGGACAGGAATCTGTGTTCTCATATTCGGGTCGATGACTAACCCCTGTTTAGCACGATCTTTGATAGCAGTCAAGAACGGATTGCCGCGACAGAACGGATCGCCGCTTGGGCGTGATTAAAACCGCCGGTCAATTCCATGGTGGGGCGGGCAGTTCCCTGCCGGCCGGGGCGGCGCGCACGGAGTGACGCGCCCTACCTTGCCCGACCAGTCGAATGCCGTATCCATGCTGGCTATTGCGCTGCCGGGCTTGCCTTCTGACCCCGGCCAGCGCGGGAAGCCTGACCTATCGCCCTTAATTCCCACCGATTCCTGAGACAACTTGCCCCTGCCTCAATGACGACAACCAGACCTCAGCGCGGTGATTGTAGGCGCTCTGTGTGCCGTGGTCATCCTGATGGCCGGATTTAGGCAGGAGAACCGCTTCCTTGGGCGATGAGATTTGATTGAAGGCGGCGATTACACCCGCGGGTGGACAGGTTTGGTCCTGCAATCCGAGCCCGACCAGCACTGGACATCTGATGCGCGAGGCGAAGTTCGCGATGTCGTAATAGCGGCTGGCTTCGCGAATCTTATCGGGATCTTTGTTGCCCGCGGTGTCGTTGTACCATTGCGGCCATCCCGGAGCACGGCCGATAACGGGGCCGAGCATATCGCACCCGGCAGGGACAAGAGCCAGTGCCGCGGTCATCTTTTCGGGATGCAGTCCCGCCAACATCAACGTTTGCATGCCGCCCTGGCTGGTCCCCATGACTACGAGCGTCTTGCCGTTCCAATCCTGACGTTCGACGAGATAATCCATCGCGCGATAGCACGAGAGATACATCCTGAGGAAATAACTGGTGTCGCGGTTGTCGTCGCCGATGGACCAATAATTCCTGAGCGGTCCGTCGAATTGATCCTTGTAAAATGAATCAGGCGCATCGATGGGGAGGTCGTGAGCTTCGATGTTTAAAGCCAGCCAGCCTTGCGCGGCGCGATCCGTCACCCAACTCCTTTGCAGAGGATAAACGCCGGCCCATTGCACGATCAGCAGCGCCGGAAACCTGTTGCCCCGCGCAGGTCGTGCGATCTGGCCATGAATGTGCGTCCCGCGGATATTGTCCATCGTGATCTTCCAATACTCCAGATTGGTATTTCCAACGTCCACCCTTTCGAGTTTGGGATTTGCCGGAACGGCTTCCAGTTCCTTGAGCTTTGATTGCCAAAACGCGTCGAAATCGCCGGGGCACGGCGCGGAAAGTGGAATGCGATCCGGGGCGGCCACAACTCCTGCCAAGGCGTGATGTTCTTTGCCCTCACTGGACGCCCATTTCACTTCCGCGAGGATAGCGCCCGGCGTTTTGAATTTCGTTTCCAAGCCGGCAACTCCATTAGTGAAATTCACGTCTCCGTGCCCGCCATCGGTGAGACCTCCCTCCAGGAACTCGTAATGAGCCAATAACGTCTTGTCTTCGCCCGTGCATTCCAGCCGCCAATGGACCGTATCACCAACCCGATAGACACCGTTGGATTTGTCCGCCGTGATGACAATTTGCTGGGCACAACAAGGCCTGGCATGGACTAAAGCAACAAGAACGAGAACGGAAAAGAATTTGCAGCGCATCGCAGAATCATTATTTGACTTCCAGCAGCAGCACCCAGTCTTCGTTGCCGTCGTGGTTTTTTCCAGGCGGGGTAAAACTGCGGGAAGACGTGTTGGGGAACGGCGACCCATCGATCGCCAGATAGGCGCCGCTGGCCGGGTCGAACCATCGCGCGGTGGCAGGCCCGCTCAGCTTGCTCATATCGATGCTCAGAGGCCGAATCGTCGGCGCATAGATTATCGCCAGGCGGCCATCCGGGGTGCGGGCCGCCGTCGCGTAATCGTTGCCATCGACGGTGCCCTTGCTGGAGAACGTGCCGTAGCCTGCCGTCAAGGTGGCATGTTCCTGGTCCGGCACGAGATCGTACCAGGCGCGCGATTCGAAGAACGATTTTAAGTTCGCGATCTGCGCCGCTCCCGGAGTGTCGATGTGGCTTTGCCAGCCTTGGGCGAAGGTCCAGGTATAGTGATTGCCATAGATGAGTCCTGTGGCGCCGCTCAAATTGGCCCAGTATTCCTCCCGGCGCAACGTGCCGGGAGTGGCCATGTGCTCCTGGCCAAGGGACTCATAGTCGTAACACGCCTCCACCATGAAAACCGGCATGACGCTGGCGCGATTGTAGCCGTTCAGCACTTCCGCGTACGTCGGGAAATAAGTATAGGCGGCACTGAGGGAGACAAGGGCCGCCCAGTTCGGGTCGTCGGTTGAAAGGCCGAAGCTGCCGCCCAATTCAATGGTATGGATGTGGCGCGTGTCGGTCGCCTGGATTCCTTTGGCCACGGCTGTTACGGCGGCGTCATTGCGGGCATTCCTCCACCCCTCATAGTCGTTCCCGCTCATCCAGACGATGTTGTCAAAGTGTTTGTAGCGATTCCCGAGATATTTCCCGTAGTTATAACAAGCCGCCGGACCATTGTTCACCATATTGGTCAGCCATCCGCCAGTCTCGATGGGGTCCAGAAATACCAGCAAGTTGTATTTGGCTGCCAGACCGATCATCTGATCGCAACGCGCGAAAAACGCCTCATTGGGTTTGGAGAGGTCGAAATGCGACAGATCGTTGCTGCCGGGAAGGTATCCCGTGAATGGAAGCATCCCATCGAAGGCGCTGCCGTCCGCCCGTCCGCCGGTATAAACGGTGCAGACGAGGTTGACCCACATGGTGTTAAACCCATGCGCTTGCCGGTTCGAGAAATACGAGTCCGTTTGCGCCAGCGACAAGTTCACCGTCAGGCTTTGAGGACAATCTCCCATGATGAGAAACGGCGCGTCATTCTGGTCCACCAGATAACGATGATTCGCGCTGACCTTCACCGGATAAACCGCCGCTGCCGCGCGGGCGCTGCCGTCCCACCCGCATGAGATCGCGCTAACAATGAGAATGTTCAACCAGAGCCGGAAGGCAAATAGACGATGCAAGCGCATGGAACTGGGCAGAACCATATTCAGCCAACTTCACGGTGTCAAGCCAGGCTCGACCCACGAAACTGGCGTATTCAATATCAAATCATCCCTTCTGAAACCGGTTCATTGTTTAAACCATGACATTATTTATTAAACCGGAAATTCACCACGTCATAGTCTTGCATGACGTAGCTTTTCAATTCCAGCCGGACTTTGTCGGCGCGTTTCGCCTGGGTCTCTCCACCCGCCTCCGCAAAATCGGCAAAACTGATAATCTCCGCGCGGATAAACCCCTTCTGAATGTCGGTGTGAATGGTGCCCGCGGCGTCCCAGGCTGTCGTGCCAGCGCGGATGGGCCAAGCGCGGTTTTCCTTGCCGCCGACGGTGAGGAAGGAGATGTAGCCGCTCTCCGCAAACGCCCGCACGAGGACGACATCCGGCGTTGCCAATTCTGTTTCCCCGGCCACCACCACCGGGCGGTTGGTGACAAAACTGTGCGCTGAAATCGCCGCCAAATCCTCCGCCGTCAACCCCATCTTGGCGACGGGCATCTCGCTGACCAGTCCGTCCGCCATTTTTTGCAGCACTTTTTTCTCCGCCTCGCCTGGGTCGCGTCCGAGGCGCGTTTCGACAGCGTCCAGGTCCAGCATCAGCAAGTCGCTCAAGGCCGCGCTCGTGGTGAGAATGGCGTCGCTAATCGCCAGGTCCTTCTCGCCGGCCAGAACCACCTGCGCATAAGTCTTTTTCTGCGCTTCCGCGAGTTTATCGGCCTGGTCCAGGCGCGGGTCCTTGATGTTATGGTTGCCCGTCGGGATGCTGGTTATGCCAAACAGGCTGATTTTCATGAGTTTGTGCTTAGAATGCGACCCGCCCGATGTCAAGATGGAAATATCCTTCTCAACAGGGGGCTAGGACGCACCTTTTCATTTTTGTAAACGCCAAGAGACGGGGGATTTGGAAAGAATCAGCGCCCGCAAGCGCTCCTGGCCGCCATTGCGATGGAGGAACTGCTTTTGAAATTTTCCAGTGGTGGC
>JBKQWF010000277.1:0-7449 GCA_052139695.1 Limisphaerales bacterium | reverse complement strand
ATGGGACCCGCCCTCCTGCGAGAATATCGCGCCCAGCACCCTGCACGAACGGGTCCGGCGGTGCTGGCGAGACAATCGTCAACCCAAAAACCCCCGCCCAAAAACTAGTGGCATTGACCGTCTCGGTCGCCGCGGTCGGCCTCTCGCCGACCGCATCTTGCCGGTGCTATACGATTCCTATCGAAGCATTCAGACGTAGCGCTAAGGTTAGGCGAGGATTTGGGGTCTTACTGTGGAAACCACGCGCAACCCAGTCCCTGACCATTGTTGCAAGGCTACGTCGGTCGTGGAACGCGGCTGCGCCGATGTCACCGCCGCCACGACCACGTCAGCGGCATCGGTCCAAAGAATCAGCACAGGACGTAACTTCGAGGCAGCGCCGCCCGTAAAAGGAATGTCCGCGATCCAGACTTCACCGGGCCGCGGCATCGTCGTAAAGTCCCTCGTCTTGCGGAGCGTAGCTGTTTAGGAAAGCGCTGTGGTCGTGGACGACTGCCTGACTCTTGCCAGTGGCCGACGGAGAGATTTCAAGCTGTTGGCGGCGCTGGTGAACCCAGACAGCCAGCTTGACGAAGTCTGTCAAAGGCAACTGTTCGACAGCCCGCTCAATTTCCTCAATCTTGCTCATACCCCAAACCATACCACGGCGCGGGCGCTCAGAGCAAACTCGGAGCGGGTATTTCTCCGATGATAACAACCCCTCTTTGGGCATGTAACGGGTGTCGCCACATCCCCGAGCTCGTACATTTATAACTATCAAGACGAGGGGTTTCCTTCCCTCCGCCAGCACTGCGTTATGGGGTGCCGCGCCCTGCCGTGCCTGACGTTGCGGATGCTAATCTGGCCGGGGCCCATACCCATCACCCATCGCGATGGCGGAGACGATGTGCGCGGCGGCCACAAAACCAAATGTTCCGGTCACAAAACTGGCCGTGCCATAACGGTGGTCGCAGCCGCGTGGCAAGTCCGTGTCGCAGTCGGGCGGAAATACCGGCGGTTCCGGTGAAAACACGCAAGGCACCTGAAACAGCGCCTTCGGGTCGCGCGGAAAACCATGCTCCTCGCGCAATCGCTTTCGCACTTGTTGCAGCAACGGGTCATGGGCCGTTTGCGCTAGGTCCGCCACCCGCACGCGCGCCGGGTCTTTCCGTCCCCCTGCCCCGCCCGAAGCGATAATGGGAATTCTCTTTTGACGGCATTGGGCGATCAGGAGGCATTTGTTGGGGACCTGGTCAATCGCGTCCAGCACCCAGTGGAAAGAAGTCGCGAAAATCTCTTCCGCGGTGGATTCGTTAAAGAACTCCTGGACGGCCCGCACTTGGCAGCCAGGATTGATCGCCCGCACACGAGCGGCCATCACTTCCGCCTTAGGCTGGCCAATGACGCCGTCGAGGGCCTGCAATTGGCGGTTGACGTTGCTAACGCAGACGTCGTCCAGATCAATTAAAGTGATAGAGCCGACGCCGCTGCGCGCCAGCGCTTCCGCCGCCCATGAGCCGACACCGCCCAGACCGATGACGCAGACGCTGGCCTGACGGAGCCGTTTCAGTCCTTCCGGCGTGTAGAGCCGGGCGATACCGCCAAAGCGAAGCTCGGGTTCATTCATGGACTCCGCCAATTTACGGCAAGAGCATCTGCTGGCAACTGTTCCGCTTGCCCGGAAAGGCGGCTATTTCGAGGCTTTCTCGTCTTTTTCCGCTTTGGCGGGCTTGGCAGGCTTTTCCCCTTTTTCCGCGGACTTCTCAGCTTTGTCCGGCGCGGGACGCGATTTCTTTTCCGGGCGGGCGGGCTTTTCGCCCGTGGCAGGGGCAGCTTGCTCCTCCCGCGACTGGCCGGCGCGCCTATGGCCGCGGGACTCAGTCCGGGCTGCGCTTTCCCGTCGGGCCGCTTCGGCCGCGGCCGCTTCGAGGACAGCCGCCGGGGTGGTGCTTTCGATGCGCACTTTCAGCGTCGCCTTGACCTCCGGATGGAGGTGCAATTCGATCTGGTGATCGCCCAGCATCTTGATCGGATGCTCCAAGTAAATTTTCTTCTTATCCAAGACGACGTCAAATTGGGTTTTCAACTGGTCGGCTATCATTCCGGCAGTGACCGCCCCGAACATCTTGCCATCATCGCCCGTCTTGACCTGCAAGACGGCGATGAGCATGGAAATGCTCTTGGACAATTCGGTCATGGTGTTGAATTCATGCGCTTCGCGGTCGCCGCGGCGCTGCTTGAGCGCCTCGATGCGCCGCTTATTGGCGGCCGTCACCGGCACGGCCAAGCCCTGCGGAAAAAGGTAATTGCGGGCGTAACCGGCGGCGACCTTGACCAGGTCCGATTCTCCGCCCAAACCCACAATATTCTGAATCAGGATGACTTCTGTTTTTGGCATAAAAAATTATTTTGATTTTGATTAAAAGGGAACGTCGTCTTCTTCGGCCGCGGGAGCGTCGCCTTCCGGCGGGGCTGGCTTGGCGCCAGGAGCAGCGGGGGCCGGCGGCGGGCGGCGGGGAGCTTCCCCAGGCGGCGGAGCCGCTCCGCCTTCGGCGCGATTGGAGTCGATGAAGGAGAACGATTCGAGAACGACTTTTAGTTTGCTCTGCTTCTGATGGGTGTTTTTGTCCTCCCAGGTATCGAGTTTGAGGCGGCCTTCAATCAGAAAAGGCCGGCCCTTGCGCATATATTGGGAGATCACTTCCGCCTGGCGCCCCCAGGCTTCTACGTCAATAAAACTAACTTCTTCCTTCATCTCGCCGGATTCGCTTTTCCAAGTGCGGTTGACCGCCAGCCCGATCTTGGCGATGGCCGTCCCCTTGGGCGTGTAACGCAATTCCGGATCGCGCGTCAGGTTGCCGGCTAAAATGACTTTGTTAAAACTGGCCATGGAACGCTAGGCGGCGACCGGCTTGGGAGCGGGCGCCACCGTGAATAAAGCCCGAAAAACATCTTCGTTGTTGACGAAGCGCTGGCGCAATTGGGAGACCGTCGTCGGTGCGCCTTCGAAGACGAAGTTCACATAAAACCCGGCGTTGTATTTTCTGTCGGCCACGCGCGCAAACGGTTTTTTCTCCATTTTTTGCACGGTCTCAACCTTGCCCCCGGCGGCGGTGATTTCGGCTGAGATTTTGTCAATCGTGTCCTTGATCGACTCTTCTTTGCCCGCCGTGTTTAAAATAAATAATCCTTCGTAACGTTTCACTTTTTTCCTTTGTCTGAGGGCGCCGTAACGGCGCCATTAAATTGATTCATTGCCTGGGCAATCCCTTCGCTCAACCAGCAATCCACCTGCTGCGCGGCCCGTTCCACAACCTCGGTCATCACCAGCTGTTCCGCGGCTGTGAAGCGCCCTAATACATAATCCGTTATTTCCCGGTCGTCCTCCGCCCGCCGGCCAATGCCCAGGCGCAAACGCGGATAAGCGCGACTGCCCAATTGCTGCTCAATGGACTCCAGTCCATGATGCCCGCCGCTGCTGCCTTCGGGCCGCAGCCGGATTTGCCCCAAAGGCAAATCCGCGTCATCAACCATCACCAAAACCCGCTCCGGCGGCAGTTGATAAAACCGCGCCAGCGCCCCGACCGCCTCGCCGCTGTCGTTCATAAACGTTTGCGGCTGGCACAAAATCACCCGTTGCCCCGCCCGCTCCACCCTGGCCAGCCGGGAGCTGAACTTCCGCTCCATTTTCCATGCGGCCTTCCATCCCGCGGCCAATCGCTCCGCCAGGACAAACCCGATATTATGCCTTGTCGCGGCGTAATCGGGGCCGGGATTCCCCAAGCCGGCAATGAGACGCAAATTCTCCAACGAATCAACAACCGCCTATTTTTTCGGTTTCTTTTCTGGTTTCTTCTCGGCGGCCTTCTCCGCGACGGGAGCGGCTGATTTGTCGCCCGCTTTCGCCGGGGCTTTCTCGGCGCCCTTGGCCGGGGCCTTCTCCGCGCCTTTGGCCGCGCCCTTTTCACCCGGCTTGGCCTCGCCTTCAGCTCCCTCTTCCTTCTTCTCTTTGATCATCTCCACCTCGCCCGACGGCGTTACAGCCGATTCGAGCGTTGCCGCTTCCTGCGCCTCGCTGACCGGCGCGGCCACGGAGAGAACCGGCATGTTCTTGTCGCCCAGGATTTCAACTCCAGGCGGGGCCTTCAATTCTCCAATGTGAACGGCTTTGCCGATCTCTAAATGGCTGACGTCCGCCATGAGCACCTCGGGCAAATCCTTGGGCAAAGCGCGCACTCTGAGCTTGAACAGCACGTGTTCCAGCGTGCCGCCGCCCGTTTTGACCCCGAGAGGCTCGCCAAGCGGTTCCACCGGGACTTGCACCGTGACCTTTTCATTTTCGGCAACCTCGTGCAAATCAATGTGCAACACCTGATGGGTCAAAACGTGGTGCTGAATCTCCTGCACCAGCGCCAGGCGTTTGGGCTTGGGGTCCCCCGTGAC
This sequence comes from Limisphaerales bacterium, assembly GCA_052139695.1. Lineage (GTDB taxonomy): Bacteria > Verrucomicrobiota > Verrucomicrobiia > Limisphaerales > Palsa-1400 > PLGF01. Next base: position 3,027 of record JBKQWF010000277.1, on the reverse strand, counting down.
CGAAAGGTCCACGAGCATAATCTCCGAAGCGGCGCTATGCACGGCGTCTTTGAGGTCTTGCAGCTTGATTTCCAAACTCTGGGGCGGATTATGCCGTCCATAAATAACGGCAGGCAGGCGCTCCGTAGCGCGTAATTTCTTGGCCCCGGCCCGGCGGCCCTGCGTCCGCGGAAAAGCGGTTAATGCGATAGATTTCATCTTTCTTACCTTTTACACGAAGACCCGCGCCAACGCCAGCTTAACTGGTACGCCCGCCATTAAACTCAAACAGCGACGTCACTGACGAATTGCAGTTAATCCGCTTGATCGCTTCACCAAGAAGCGGGGCGACCGAGAGCGTCGTGATCTTCACCCCAGCAATCGGGGGGCGTAGGACGGTATCAGTAGTTATTAATTCGTCAATATTCGATTTTTGCAGCCGTTGGATTCCTAAATCGTTCAGCAACGTATGCGAAACGCACGCGATGATGCGTTTGGCCCCTTTTTTCTTCAACAAAGCCGCCGCGGTCGCCAGCGTTCCCGCGGTCTCCGTCAAATCATCCACCAGGAGGACATTGCGCCCGCGGATCTCGCCGATCACCGCCATGGCTTCGATTTCCGTGGCGTTTTTTCGGCGCTTGGCCACAATCGCCAGCCCCCCTTCCAGCACCTGCGAATACGCATGCGCCATTTTCAGCCCGCCCACGTCCGGGCTGACCACCACCAGGTCCCGCAGATTCTTGCTCCTGAGGTATTCATACATGACCGGCGCGGCGTAAAGATGATCCACCGGAATGTCAAAAAACCCCTGGATCTGCTGGGCGTGGAGATCCATGGTCAGGATGCGGTTGGCGCCGGCGGCGACGAGAAGATTGGCCACCAATTTGGCGGTGATGGGTACCCGCGGCTGGTCTTTGCGGTCCTGCCGGGCGTAACCGTAAAAGGGAAGCACAGCCGTAATGCGCGACGCGCTGGCCCGCCGCACCGCGTCCATCATGATGAACATTTCCATCAGGTGATGGTTGGTCGGCGGAGAGGTCGATTGCACGATAAAGACATCTTCGCCCCGGACGTTTTCTTCAATTTTGACGAACGTCTCGCCATCAGGAAACGCTTTGACAGAGCATTTGCCCAGGTCGATGCCGATATAGGCGGCAATGCTGGTCGCCAGCGGCGTATTGGAGGTGCCGGAAAAAATCTTCACAAACTGGTTGTCGGTTGCTGAAAAATAAAACCGCCCTGAGGGCGGTGCTCAATGCAACAGGACTGTAACAATCACGCCGCGCCATGCAAGCTCTTTTCGAGGGTGCGATCAAATGTGTCGGGCAAGGTAGGGCGCGCACTCCGTTGCGCGCCTTACCCCGGCGGCCAGCGGAGTGGCCGCCCTCACTTAAAATTGACCGACACTTTTAATCGCACCCTCTTTTCGATCAGCGGTTGACAAAAGGCGTCAAAGCGGAGGAAAATTCGCATTTTGAAAATGCCCATGAATGTTCGCGTTCGCTTCGCTCCCAGCCCCACCGGTTTTTTGCACATCGGCGGGGCCCGCACCGCCTTGTTTAACTGGCTTTATGCCCGCCATGTGGGCGGCGTGTTTATCTTGCGGATTGAGGATACGGATGCCGCCCGTAATTCCGTCAAAGCCATCGAAGTTATCTTGAGCGGTCTGCGCTGGCTCGGCCTGGATTGGGATGAAGGGCCGATCACGGCGGACCCAACCGGGCCCAGCAAAGGCGATTTCGCCCCTTACTTTCAGTCTCAGCGCGGCGCGATTTACCAGCGGCGCCTGGGCGTATTAAGAGATAAAGGCCTGGCCTACGAATCGGAAGGCGCAATCAAATTCAAAATGGATCGGCAACCCATCGTCATTCCGGATTTGGTGGTGGGAAACGTCACACGCGAATTGACGGACCGCGAGCAAGTGGACCCCGATTTCGTCATCATTCGCTCGGATGGCCAGCCGGTTTTTCATTTTGTCAACGTGGTCGATGATTTGGAAATGGGCATTACCCACGTCATCCGTGGCGAAGACCACCTCTCCAACACCGCCAAGCATATTGCCCTCTTCCGCGCCTTCGGGGTCGAACCGCCCAAGTACGCCCACATTCCGCTGATCCTCAACCCGGACGGCGCGAAGATGAGCAAGCGCGATCGCGGCGCCTCATTGCGCGGTTATATCGATAGCGGCTCCGTCCCTGAGGCGGTGGCCAATTATCTTTGCCTCCTCGGCTGGTCGCCCAAGGAAAATCGGGAGAAAATGCCGATGGAGGAGACGATCCGCCTGTTTGATTTGCCGCAGGTTCTTCGCCACAACGCCCGTTTTGATTTGGACAAACTCCATTGGCTGGACAGCGAATACATTCGCGAAATGGGCGATGAACGCTTCCGCGAACTTGCCATCACGGCCCTGCGGCGCGCCGGCTGTAACCTCAATAATTATTCTCCCGCCTACGTCGCCGCCGCCCTGGCGACTTGCAAGGGCAAAATCAAACATTTCGCCGATCTCGCGGCTTACGCCGGTTTTTATTTCACGGACGCCGTCGCCATCGATCCGGCCGTGGCCGCCAAGGACCTTACGCCGGAAAGCGTGGCCCGGTTGAGGAGGCTGCGCGATGCTTTTGCCGCTGTGTCCAGCTTCACCGCGCTGGAGATTGAGAAGACTCTTAAGGCGGTCGCCGCCGAGTTGGGCGTGAAAGCCGGCCCACTCGTCCATCCGACACGGTTGGCCTGCACCGGCAGCGCCGCCGGCCCAAGCCTTTACCACCTCATGGAAGTCCTGGGAAAAGAATCCGTCCTCAAGCGCATCGACGCCTGCCTGGCGTGAAGGTAGGGACGGCTCGCCGAGCTCGCCGAACCGTCCACGGTCGCCTCCGCGAGGCGACCAGCGCGGCGACCCTGCCAACGGGTTGCTCTGCCCCAACTCCTCGCCTAAGCCGACGAATTTCACGGTCCGGGGAGCGCGACCGTCTCGGTCGCTGTGGTCGGCGTCTCGCCGACCACATGTTTCAAGTCCTATACAATTCCTATCGAAGCATTCAGGTGCAGAGC
>JBKQWF010000276.1:0-11465 GCA_052139695.1 Limisphaerales bacterium | reverse complement strand
AATTTACCTCAATTGGGTTCAATTTGGTTCGGGATGGCCTGGACTTCCGGCATCTGGTTGAGCCAGGAGAGGAGGTTCTGGGCCAGTTGGCGTTTTGGAGGCGCCGGTTCAGCTGCTGGCGGATGGGCCAGCGGGAGGCGGACGATTCTGCCGTTGCGCGCCAGCGCGGCCCTCGAAAGCGTTGCCTCGTTTCCATGCGCCGCAAGGATAGCAAGAATGAGTCGAGACTAAAATCCTACGGAAGGTTTTTGAACAGGTTTATTCCGCCCCAATGCAGGAAAGCTGTATTACGGTCATTCCTGAGGAGACTTGGAATACAGTTTGCCGCCAGGCAATTTGTGCCAGGGCGAGGCGAGAGCGACGAGCCCCCCCTCTCTCCGCCTCTCTCCCCGCTCGCGCGGGGCGAGAGTGAAATAGGCTCTGTATATCTATGTACGTATATACGATTCCCGGCTTTTGCCCGGCACAACCGCTTCCAAGAGAAGAATTGTGGCTCGCACCCAATCCTCGCCTAGCGCGACGAATTTCGCGGTCAGGGGAGCGCGACCGTCTCGGTCGTAACGGTCGGCGTCTCGCCGACCGGCTCTTTCTTAGCGCGGAGAAGTCAGGCGAAGCCGCAATCAAAAGAGTTACCATGGACTTCATTGATTCCACGGGTGGAGCTCTTTCATCCGTGAAATCCGTGCCGTCCATGGTCCTCTCGGCCTCTGTTTGGCACGTTTATCCCAGCGCGAGACATTGGGACGTTGTTTGGCGAAAAGCGGAGGGGCGAGCGCACGAAAACACTCGCCCCTTCCGCAGGTCAAAACGTGATTACCTCTTGGAGTCTTCCTGTTTGGATTTGGAGGGAGCCGGCTTCTTGGCGACCGGCTGTTGCTTGGAATTTGCGCCGGGACGATTGTTCGGATTGCTGGCGGCGGTCCGCTCGCGTTGGTCCGCGGGACGATTTGCCTCGGCACGCCCTGGTTCCCTCCCGCGTTCGGTGGAACGAGCCAATTCCTTATGCTCAGCGGTGCGTTGCGCGAAATGCCTGCCCTCTTCCGCGTGGCGCATCTCACTGGCTCTGTGCTCAGCAACTTCATGGTGAGTCATAGCGGCCATGTGTTCGCGTCCGAGTCCTTCCGCGCGGAGGTGGCCGCCTTCCATGTGGTAACCGGCGTGAAAATGGCTGTGATCATAAAACGCATGCGCGCGCTCGCGGTCGAAGGCGTACCGGTGATAGTCACCACCCCAGAAATGGTCAGCCCCGACGAAGCAAAACGCATCGAAGCCCAAGCCGAAATCAATTCCCACTCCGCCATCCACCACCAAGCCCCCGTGCCAGAACAGGCCGACGCCCACACGAAAATCCACTCCCCACGGCAGGGGCGCCCAGCCTAAGCCGCCGTCGCCTTCGCGCCATGCCACCCACGATGGAGCCCAATCATACCCAGGCACCCAGGCCCAGCGCCCGCCGGTAAACTCATTATCGATCCAACGGCCATAGTGGAAGGCCATGTCACCCCACGGATAATCGGACGCCCAAAACCAACCGGCGTCAGTGTATTCCCAATGTCCGGCGTCCATGTAAGGCCGCCACAAGGGATTATTGGCTTCTGCCGGAACCCAGGCTGCGCCGACGCCGGGGACATCAACCCATTGGCCATAGGGGGTCAGATGGGCCTGGAAATAGTCGAGCGTCGGCGTCTCGGGCGGGGCGGCCACAACCGGCGCAGGCGGCGGCCCCAGCGGCGCAAGTTGCACCGAGTTCCAATTGGCCGCCGTCGGGCCGTTGCGCGTGGCGAGCACGACGTTGAACGGTCCAGTGCCCACGCTCAAGCCGGTGCGTTCAGCCAAAGTCATGCCTGCCGGGGTCAGGAAGACAACCGAAGCCAGTCCATCCGGGCCGACCGTCATTTGAATGGTATAAGGAACGCCCGGCAACGGTTCTTCAAAAATCTTGAAACCCAACACCGACGGCGGCAAGGCGCTGCCGGTATAATTGATCCAAACTCCGTGCTCAGGCGAGCGCCGTTCCCCTCCCAACGGAATGTTGACGTGACCAAAGAGTCCAGGTATGCCGCCGCTGACGCGAATGTCTCCTCCCGGGCGGGCGCCGGGCCCGCCGAGATGGCCGCTCAAACTCAACCATTGCCGCAAATCCGCGGTGACCAGATAAACTTCAAAGGGAATGGCCACTTCCGAGTTGCCCGAGACGGTGACGGACATCGAGAAAGGGGCAGCATAACTGCCAATGGACTGGATTCCGGTCATCTGACCAATGCCACCGGGACCGGACATTTGCATTCCCGCGGGAGAAAAGCCGAGGCTGGCCGGAACCAAAGCCGAGCCGTGATTAGCGGCCAAACCTGCCAGGATGCCCGATTGCATCGTCCAAAGGGACGGATTGAGGCCGCCGTCCATGCCAAAATTATCCGCCAAGCCCGGCGGAGGCGCCATAGGCGCGGGTGCCAGTCCCGGTGTTGGAGGCGCTACAGGGGGAGGAGATGCTGGCTCAGGAGCCGGCGCCGCAACGGGCGCTGGAGGCGGAACTGAACCCGCCGCCGACTTGGCTGAAAGCATGGCGGCCAGCACGGCTTGAGAGACTCCCTGGCTGTTGAGATAGAGCATATCGTCGGCGCTCAAGGAATAAGTTTTGTTGGCGTTCTTGATGTAGCTAATAACGACATCGTCGCTCATGTGGGCCTGAGTAAATTTGACAATTTCCTGCAGGTCCGGTGAGACGCTGGCCGGCGGGGTTTGAGCATAGCCGGCGACGGCTGCCATGAGCGCGACTGCCGCTGTGATCCTGGCCGCCCAAACGCTTAATCCCCAGATACTTCTATAGATTAAAGATTTCATATTCATATTGTTGCTCCGTTCCCGTCATCCCATTTCTGACGGGGTGACTCCCGATGTTGTTCATTCATCGATGACCAATACGTGGTTAAGAAGCCGGTATTGCGCAAAAAACGCGCCCCTTGCCGGCAATGCCGTTGTGGGATTGCACGTTCTCATGGAAAAAACCGCCGATCTTTTGTGAAACCTTCCGCAAGGACAAACCCGAAGTTCATTCAAGGTCCCAGAGGGTCCCTTCCATGTCGCGATCTTCGGCATTGATTCCGAGGAACGACCTGGCCTCGCGGATGGCTCGTTCGTAGGTCAGCGCTTCCAACCGCATCACGTTCTTTTTTCCGAGGGTGTTGTCGTACTCAAGTCGAAACCCATCGGGGTCTTCGTCCACCACACGAGCCATATTCGCCGGCAGTTCTGGTGAATTCATTTGGCTGCGCAGCGGTAATTGGGATGTAACATGCTTCTGTAAACTCTCACAGAAAGTTCCAAAAGTCGATCTCTTTAAAAGCGTGTTTGTATTCTCCCGATTTAGGCTTATTATAAGCTGCCCTTTGGAAGTGTTTAAAGTCCCGGCTTCCCGCCTTTTTACGATTCCGCAGCGTAACAATTATGAAGAATGATTCAGCATCCATTGATCGTGACCAAAAAGCAGCGAATGCGGGATGGAAGGAGGTCGTCGCCCGGCATCAGCAACCTTCGGTAAAGCGCGCGGTTTGGCAGCTGATGGCCACCCTCATTCCCTACGCGGCCCTCTGGTGCTTGATGTACTTTAGCCTGGCGGTTTCCTACTGGCTGACCGGCGCCCTGGTTTTGGCGGCAGGAGGATTCCTGGTGCGGCTGTTTATCATCTTTCACGACTGCGGCCACGGCTCGTTTTTCAAATCGCAGAGAGCCAATCATATCGTTGGATTCATCACCGGCGTTTTGACTTTAACGCCTTATCACCACTGGCGATGGGAACACGCCATCCACCACGCCAGCTCGGGACACCTGGACCGGCGAGGCACAGGCGACATCTGGACCTTGACCGTGCAGGAATACATCGAAGCCTCGCGCTGGAAACGCTTCGCGTATCGATTAGCGCGCAATCCAGCCATCCTTTTTCTGGCGGCCCCGCTGTTTCTCTTCCTCATTTGGCAACGGATCCCGTCGCCCAAGGCCCCGCTCCGCGAACGCCAGTCCGTCCATTGGACGAATCTCTCTTTGCTGATCTTGTGCGGAGGCTTGGCTTGCCTTTTCGGGCTTAAAACTTATCTCCTGCTCCAGTTGGGAGTAACGGCCGTGGCGGGCGCGGCTGGAGTTTGGCTGTTTTACGTGCAACATCAGTTCGACGGGGCTTACTGGGAACGAGGCGACGAATGGGATTACTGCGCGGCGGCCTTGAAGGGCAGTTCCTTCTACAAGTTGCCAAAGGTTCTGCAGTGGTTTTCAGGAAACATCGGTTTCCATCATATTCACCATCTGAGCCCGCGCATTCCCAATTACAATCTGGAAAAGTGTCACAAAGCGGAGCCATTGTTCCAGACGGTCAAACCGGTGACCCTCTTCTCCAGCCTGAAGTCATTAACCTACCGGCTGTGGGACGAGCGGCAGCGCAAACTGGTCAGCTTTCGCGCCCTCAAGAGCATCCGCCTTAATCGCGGCGCACGGTGATTGATTGGGGATCGCGGACCTCTCGTCCGCGGCCTTTGGCGTTTATCTCCGCGGTAACGTTTCCCTTCCAACGCGTCAGGGTCTGGTGGCATGATCTGTCCAGATTCTGATGACCGCTGAACCGACACCACCGACGTCGAGCCTTTCCTCGCGGGAAACGTTGAGCGAGGATTTTCGCACGACACGGTGGACGCAGGTCAGCCGGGCAAAAACGGATTCCCCAGAAGGCCGCCGGGCCTTGGCCGAACTATGCAACGCCTACTACGAACCGGTCGCCACCTTCCTTCGTTGCGAGTTGCGCCAGGAGGATGCCGCGCGCGAACTGGCACACGATTTCTTCGCAAACATGTTGGCTGGCGGAGCCATCGCTCACGCCAGGCAGGAACGCGGGCGGTTCCGTTCCTATTTGCTCGGCGCGGTGAAACATTTTCTTTCGCATCACCGAGAGGCGCAACGCCGGCTCAAACGCGGCGGCGGCGTGAAAGCCATTTCGCTCGACGACACCGGGGCCGGCGAAGCTCGCTCGGTGGCTGATGCCAATACGCTGTCGCCAGACGCAGCCTTCGATCGGCAATGGGCGCTGACGGTCGTGGCACGCGCGCTGGAATCGCTTCGATGCGAATGCGCCGCTGAGGGACGCTTGGATTTTTTCGAGCAGGTGAAACCGTGGCTCACGGGTGATGCCGCGCGCGGGGATCAGGCGGCGCTGGCCGCCACTTGCGGCATGAACGCCAATGCACTAAAGGTTGCCGTGCATCGGTTGAAGCGCCGCTTTCGGCAGTTGCTCAAGGCGGAGGTGGCCGGCACCCTTGATGACCCCGCCCTGGTCGAGGCGGAGATGCGGGATTTATTCGCGGCGTTGGCAAGCTGAGGAAAGAAACTTGGTAACCAAACTGCGCCATCCCGTCAGGACAGAGGTATGAGCGAATCAATTGCATCGTCGAAATCCTGTCCAAAGTGCGGCGCGGCCCTGCCTTCGGCGGCGACGTCCGGCCTCTGCCCGCGCTGTCTGATGGCCGAGGCCATGCTGCCGACGCAGCCAGAGGCGGAGGCAGCCGAGGCGCGGAAAGCACTCGCGCCGGCGGAACTCGCGCCCCTCTTCCCGCAGCTCGAAATCCTTGAATGTCTCGGGCGCGGCGGCATGGGCGTGGTCTATAAGGCTCGCCAAAAATCCCTGAATCGCTTCGTCGCGCTCAAACTGCTCGCGCCGGAGCGGGTGGGCGACGGGAAATTCGCCGAACACTTCGCGCGCGAGGCGCAGGCGCTCGCCGCCTTGAACCATCCGAACATCGTCACCATTCACGATTTCGGACAGGCGGGCGGATTTTATTTCCTGCTCATGGAATTTGTGGACGGCGTCAATCTGCGCCAACTTTTGCGCGCGCGAAAATTCACGCCGGAGGAAGCTCTGGCCATCGTGCCGCCGCTCTGCGACGCCCTGCAATTCGCCCACGACCGGGGTATCGTCCACCGCGACATTAAACCGGAGAACCTGCTCCTCGACAAAGACGGCCGGGTGAAGGTCGCCGACTTTGGCATCGCCAAAATGCTGGGGTCGGGCCACGGTGGCGGCGACGGCGGCGGAGCAAACGCGCCAGAAAACACCACACAAGCCACCGTCGGCACGCCAGGTTATAGCGCGCCCGAACAGACGACCGATCCGCGACGGGTGGACAGCCGCGCCGACATCTATTCCCTCGGCGCGGTCTTCTACGAAATGCTCACCGGCGAATTGCCCGGCAAACGCCTCGAGCCGCCGTCCCGGAAAGTTCTGATTGACGTTCGGCTTGATGAGGTGGTGCTGCGCGCCTTGGAAAAGAATCCCGACCTTCGCTACCAGCAAGCCAGCGAAGTCAAGACTATGGTGGAAACGATTGCCCAATCGCCGGACGGCACGGCGGGACCTTCGCCGGCGAAAGCCCGAAATTGGGATTATCGAACCAGGCAATCCGCCTTTGGCATCCCACTTGTGCATGTGGCTTTCGGCCGCGATCCCGCCACCGGCCAACCGCGCCAAGCCAAAGGCATCGTGGCGGTCGGAACCTACGCCACGGGACTGATTGCGGTCGGCGTGGAAGCCTGCGGTGTATTTGCGGCAGGCCTGCTGGCCATCGGAATCGCCCCAGTCGGACTGCTGCTGGCGCTCGGGATGTTCTCTGTGGGGATCGCATCGTTTGGCATAACCTCTACCGGGGTTCTGGCGATCGGAACCAGCCAGGCCGTAGGCGTTTTGGCCGCGGGCCGCCACCAGGTAGTGGGAGCGGAGACATTTCAGATCGGAAGTCAAGTGAATGCGTTCATGTTCGTTCTCGCGGGCTTGGCGGCGGTGAATATTCACTTCGCGATTTTAGCGATCCATCGGGCCTTTAGCGCCGCCAAATACTCCCGCCAATCTGCTGGCGAGCCGGCCTCAGGTCGGCGGCACGAAGCACTCAATGCGCATCGGGTCCTTTGGAGCACTTTGGGGTTCATCTTGGTTATGCTGGCAATAATCGTAGTCCTGCGGCGCAGCCAATCTTATCAAGCCGGCAATGCCCTCGTGCAGGTCAAACGGGTCTCGGCCGCGACTGCGCACAAAGGAGACATCGGACGGTATGTGTCATCCCTGGGCACGGTGAGCTCGTCGAATTCGGTGTTCTTTCAGATCGATCAGGAATACTGCCAGGAAGTGTTCAAAAAGTTCGATGCCCACCGAGCATTAACAGTGGAGGCCGACGATCCCCAAGGGCGGAGGTTCGGCCACGGCTTTCTCGCGGGGTTGGATAATCTCATTGACACAGCCACCGGCACTCTGAAATGCCGGGCCAGCCTGATCCCGGAAGGTGGCAATCTGATGGTGCCGGGATTGCTGTTGACCATCCGTCTGCTGCTGGAAACGGAACACGGCGTCACGCTCGTGCCCGCGGTGGCAATTCAGCGCAACCCGCAATCCGCCTTTGTCTGGTTGATCCAATCGGATCAAACGGTAATTCGACGCGCGGTGCGGGTTGGAATCGTTGACGAAAGCTGGGCTGAGATTCAAAGCGGGCTGTCGCCGGGGGAGGTAGTAGCTACGGACGGATTCAATTTAATAAGGCAAGGCCAACAAGTTCGCTTCCACTTTGACTTGACTCCAAAGGCGGAATCTTCAGGGGGATCCCCTTGGTCGTTTGGCCCGGCGCTGGAACGGACTTTGCGAATCGACGGAAACGAGTGTGATTTCCTGGTCTTGCGCATCGGCGAGGTCTTGCGCCATTCCTTTGTCGAGGTTGGGGATCTGCGGGAGTCAACGCCTCCTTCTGCCTTTCTACAATGGGTGAGGAAAAACGGTGTAGATATCGGCTTCTGTTTCAGCTCCAATAAGCTATATGTGCCGCTTGGCATCTCGACCTTTGAAATGGGAACTTTCCAATTCCCGTCCGACACAGTCCCACAAGACCAAATCCCCGATTTCCGCTCCCAGGCCGAATTGGAAGCCTACTCCGCTCAGCACGGCTGGCCGCTGAAAAGGCCTCCGCTCGTCGGTTCCCTGGTCGGGGTGACTAATATTTGGAATGATCTCACGGCGGCGCAATTTCACGGCCAGCCCAACGATGTTCCCGGCTTTTTCCTGAGAGACAAACCCTTTGCCATGTGGCTTCCCGTAACTAATGTCATGCACCCCGTTGCATTTTCGACGCGCGACGGAATGGAGGGGCTTTTGCAAGTCACGGAATTTAGCACCAATCCCCCTAGCCTGAAGCTGCGCTACAAGCTGGTGCAAATGGGCGGCGCTGAAAAATGATTTCGGTGCCCCCGTATTATTTACACCCCGGCAGTTACCACTGATTGCGCCCGGCGGGAAGATTCATCCTTGAGCGCCGAGACAGCAAGCCGGCCCCGGAACTTTACATGACGGCGGCGGGTCCATTCCACCACCGGCCGCCACACCGCATGCGTGAGATTACTCCGGATCAATAGATGCCACATGAAATTCGACTTTTTGTAGAGGTAGCTCATGGCGAGATATGGCGGGAGGGCGCGCACGTCCCGCGGTCGTCTCTTCCAAATCGATGCATGCGAGAACAGGCGTTGATAGAGCCATTTATAGCCTTGTTCGAGTTCTTCGGGCGCCATGTGCTTTGGCTGAAACACAACGTGCGCGGTATCATATAACGACCAGTTTTTATGGAGCAGGCGGCCTTCCTGTTCCATCTTATGAAAAAGCGGCGTAGCGGGGTATGGCGTCAAGATATGGAAGGTGGCGCATTCCAACCGGTTGTCTTCGATCCACAGCGCGAGCTTGGCAAATGCGTCTCTGTGATCGTCGTCAAATCCGAGAACAAAACTGCCATTCACCTGGATGCCGTGGTCGCGGAAGATGCGGATTCGGCGCGCGTAATCCTGGGTTCGGGGAGTTCGCTTGCGCGCGTCACTTAAATTCGCGTCGGAGAGCGACTCGAAGCCGATAAACACGCCTGTGCAACCGGCCAACGCCATTTCCCGCACTAGCCCTGGATCATCCGACACATCCAGAGTAACGGCAGCACTCCAGATCTTTTCGAGAGGCCGCAAAGCGCGGCAAAGTTGGCGCAAGTACTCCGGCCTGGAACCCAGATTGTTGTCAACAAACACCGCGTAGGGCTCCCCGCTCTGTTGAAATTCGCCAACAACCTGGCTGACATCGCGCACTCGATACGGCATCCGCAGCCCGTCGGTCGCCAAATAACAAAAGTTGCAGCGATTATGGCACCCGCGGGTCGCAATGAGACTGGCGGTAGTCAGAAAGCTGCCCTTCGGCACAAGGTCCCGACGTGGAGGCGGGTCCGTTCGATACTCGTTTGCAAAGTCGGCCCGGTAAACTTTGCTTAACCTTCCGGCTTCCAGGTCCGCCAGGATTATTGGCCAAAGCTGAACTCCATCGCCGAGAGCCAGTGCGTCGGCATGCGGCGCTGCCTCCTCGGGGCAGGAGAGGACGTGCAGACCTCCCAACACAACGACTGCCCCGCGCGCTCGATACCATGCCGCCAATTCATAGGCTCGCTCGGCAAAGGTCAGATGCACCGTGATGCCAACAATCTGAGGCATTGGATCGCACGGCGGCGCTCCCTGCAACAGATTTTCGTCCCAATATGCCGTACGCCAATGCGACGGCGCTGAGGCGGCAACGCTCGTCAACGCCAGCGAGGGCGTGAGGACGTGTTTTCCAAAACTCGCCTGCGCGTCTTTTGGATAAAAAGGATTGATCAGCAGCGCGAATCGCGGCTCCAGCGGACCGCCGGTCGATTCCGTTGGCAGATTTGGGGGCATTGTCATCGCCATCGGTTGCCAGCGCCGCCGGAGTTTTACGCGAAACGGTTCCTCCGGCGGACTCCCCGTCAGCCACAAATGATAATAACTTTGCATCGCAAAGTAATGACATGATAGTGTGAAAACCGTTCAATATGTGCTCACTTTGTTCTACAAACTATTCTTCAGGGACTTGGCGCTTTGTCGATCAGAATTTATGACAACGACAGGCTTGGAAAAAGTTCGGGTCCGCGCACTTTCAATATTGTCGGTCGTGCCGACAAATGTCTCTTGCATCACAGTGCTGCCTGCATTTCCATGGCGGAGTGAAACCGGGGCGAACACTGCTCGAGACGGGCGCGGGGAATTGCTCGGATGCCGAGCTCTTAGCCATCCTGCTCGGCAGCGGCGGGCGCGGCTATTCAGCGCTGGATAGCGCCAACGCCCTCCTGGACAAATACGGCACGCTAGGGGGATTGATGAATCGTTCGCTGCGGGAAATCGCGCAAATTCGCGGAATCAAAGTGGTGCGCGCGATTCGCCTCGCCGCCGCCTACGAAATCTGCCAAAGATTGCTCAGAGAAACCAGCCGCGACACTTGATGAAAACCCGCGAACTAGCGCACGCCAAGATGGGCCGGATTAGCCCGCCAAAATTCGAGCACATCAACCGCCAGATTCCGCCGGAACCCCATACCGCCATGTATGTCTGGCACAAGTATTGGTCCCGCAAGACCTGGAATGTGGTCGGAGAGCATATCCAAGCTTACACTAAAGCGCATCAGGTCGTTTTCGACCCGTTTTCAGCCAGTGGCGTGGTCGCCATTGAAGCCGCCCGCCATAAGCGACGGGCCATTGTGTGCGACCTGAACCCAGCAGCGACCCAAATTACCGAATTGACCTTGCGGCCGGTGAACGCGCTGAAATTGCATGAAGCCTTCGAGCGGGTTCGCGCGCTTGTCCAAAAGCAAATTGCCGGCCTTTACACGATCGGTTGCGTTAAATGCGGACAACCCTTGGTGGCGGACTGCTTCGTTCGCGAAGGCAATGAATTGATTGAAATCCGCTACAAAAGTTGCCCGCATTGCGAGCACCGTTGCGAGATGGGTTGCAAGCCCCGCCAAGCGGACATCGAAGCCCTGGCGGAGCTGGAGGGCAGAAGGATTAAAGAATGGTATCCACGAAACCAATTGTACTATCCGGATGGGGAGCCCTTCAAAGAGAAACAGCGTTACGATTCGCTCGACCAACTCTTCACCAAGCGCAACTTGCGAGCCGCCGCCATTCTCTATGAAGCCGTTGAGCAGGAGACCAGTCCCCAAATGAGGAAGTTCTTGCGAGGAGCTTTTTCCTCCATGATTCACTTATGCACTCGGATGATGCCTGTGGGGAAACCAGCGGAGTCAAACCACTACACTTATTTTAGCTCACCTGGATGGACGCAGCACAGCTATTGGTCCGCTTCCCGGTTTATGGAGCAAAACGTCTGGGAAAAATTCGAAAGTGCGGTCACAGGCTCGCAAGGAATTCTTAACGCCAAAAACCAGTCAAACGAAATGCTGGGCGACGTTAAAGTGACCACCGATTGGCGCAAGGTGCTGGACGGCAGGGCGTCGGCTTGTAGAATAAAAGCCGAGGCGAGGTCGAGCGGAGGAGGTTTGAGAGGAAGGAGGAGTTGCCCGAGCGCGGGTCCCGCGGCCGCAAGACGGCTGATTTGTTAAATCCGCAGGT
>JBKQWF010000275.1:0-4396 GCA_052139695.1 Limisphaerales bacterium | reverse complement strand
GCCACCACTGGAAAATTTCAAAAGCAGTTCCTCCATCGCAATGGCGGCCAGGAGCGCTTGCGGGCGCTGATTCTTTCCAAATCCCCCGTCTCTTGGCGTTTACAAAAATGAAAAGGTGCGTCCTATTTGCCTTCTCAAACCAGCTTTTCCATGTTGTTTTGAAGGTTTCTCGCGCGCACAGTGGGAAAATGAACGCATTCACAACGAGAACCTCATGGAGCGTGGCCGTTGTATGGTGCCTGCTTTCGGGAGTTCAAGCGGCCGAACCGCCCAACCCGGTTCTGGCGGACGACGCGAAGGCCCGGTGGACGCTCTCCACCGACGATACCTCTCTTACAATATCGGTCTCGGGCAACAAGCTCTACATTGACGCCCTCGAGAATCCCTCACAGGACTGGAATTGGGTGCCTGTCGCCTCCGAAGTCCCGCTTCCCGGCCAGAACAGCATCCGAACCGTGGAGGCCGGCGTCAACACCGGGAATATCGACCAGACTCCACATTGGACGTATGCCGGCGTGATCGATGACAAAAGTGACGGGAACACGGTCACGTTGCGTTTTACCAGCACTAATCCCGCGCTGGAATTGAAGTCGGTCTGGCGTGCCCGGCCAGGGCCGGGACCGGTGGAGAATCAAGTCAGCGTCGAAAACAAGTCGGGCCGGCAAGTGGTTTATAGCCCTGAGATCGCCGCTGGCGCGTTACGGCTTCGAGCGGACAAGGTTGTCAGTCTCTGGAGTTTTGAGAAAACGAGCGTGGGGCTGGGCCATCTTGATCATGATTTGATTGGCACCGGAATGCATCTCTCGAAGGACAGTCGCGATGTGCCGCTTTTTATGCTCGACGCCGGTTCCCGACACGGTGCCTATATTGGATACGAATGGGAATTGGGCGTTTTCCGCATTGCGTCCGGACTGGACCCTCTTGACCTCACTGTCTCCGTGCTGCCCATCACGGAGGCCGTCACCCAGGAGGCGAACGAAGTATTCACGATCCCGAATGTCTATTACGGGACCTATAAGGGCGACACCGACGACGGCAGCAACCGGTTTAAAAAGTGGTTCTGGAACTACAAGATCACAAGAAGCCTGCATGACCATGCTGACGAACCCTGGACGGAAGTTTGCATGCAGACGCTCGGGGGAAATGGCAGCGCGAGCGTGACCGGCGCCACTCCGCAAAGCGCCTATGATACTCTGGCGGCGACCGGCGTGGAGTGCGTGAAATTTGATTTTTGGGATGGCTCCGGCAAGTGCTGGTACACCGACCGGGATTGGACGTTCCACCACGACGTATGGCCGAATGGATTTGATTACGCGGCCAAGGCGCATAAGGCCGGGTTGAAGGCGTCCTTATATATGGGAGGCACCTATAATGATTGTGATCTTACCACCGCCGCGGGAAGAGATGCCGAATTGGCGGCGGTTCTGGAGCGGTACGACAGGGGCTGGTTCGACATGTGGCGAAGCGACTTCTACACCGCTCCCAAAGAGCCCATGCCGCAAACCTACAACGGCGTGTCGCACTTCCTGTCCATTCTGGACTATCTGATCGCGAACCGGCCCGGTTTCCGCTACGAGAACTGCTGTAATGGAGGGAAATACAAGGGGTTCGCCATTTGCCAGCGGATGACGTTTTGCACCATGAACGACAAGGACAACGACGCCTACTTTACAAGAACGACTTACTATTGCGATTCCTACCCGATCAACCCGGTTCAACTAAAATCAGACCTCGGTCCAGCCGAGACCGCTTACAACTTAAGAACCGATATGATGGGATCGATTTTGACTTGGGCTGTGGATAATCCCATTTATCGACAACACCTTGCCTTGTATAAGACCAGGCAAAGACCCATTCTGAGAGGCGCCGACGTTTACCACATTCTGCCCATGCCGGATGGGGTCAATTGGGATGGCCTGGAGTACTTCAACACGGGAATCAACAAGGGTTCAGTCTTCCTTTTCAAGCCATCAACCAAAGCTGTGGATGGGGATTCCAAGGTCATTAAACTCAAAGGCTTGGAGAGGAACAAGCGCTACACCTTGACATTTCAGGACCGAACTATCTTGAACTGTAGCATGACCGGACAAGAACTCATGGACGCTGGCATCACTGTCACCCGCATGAACGGCGACAACGCCTCCGAGATTATTTGGATAAACTGAATGGCTCTGCGCGCCTGGCGTTTAATCTCCGCTCCATTTGTAGTCATATCCGGCCGGGGGGTCGTAGAAAACCGAAAACAGGTTGCCCGGCACTTCTTGGTAGTACATCCGGATGTAATTCGCGTGGCCGTCCACAAAGCCAACGACGTCTTTGGCGTCGAGGAATACTGGCATCTCCTCCACCTGGATGCGGATTGGTTTATTCGGTTCATGCCATGAATAGGGATAAAACGCCGGCGATTCCGCCACCATCACGGTTTTGGCGGGTTCTTTGATCGAGGCAATTTTCCACCCGGCGATGCCAAGGTTGAACGCGCCCTGCGGGTTGTCATTGGGGTGAAAGTTGAATCCATTGAACCAATAACTCGAATAATCGTAGCGGGATTGTTCATGCTGGCCCTGAAAGACAGTATCAAACCCGCGAGAATCTTTTGTCCTCGTATAGTAGAAGATGTCAGCCGGACAGGCAAAGAGTGTATCTTGAGGAGAAGAACGGCCTTTTAAACCGACATAGCTCTTCATCAGTTCCTTGTAGGCGAGCAAAGGCATTTTTTCAACAGGGTTTGCCGTGACCGGAGAAACATCGCTGGAGTCGTCGCAATACATGTGAATCCCCAGATTGATTTGCCGCACATTGTTAAGGCAAGCCGTCCGTTTCCCTTCGGCTTTAGCGCCGCTCAATACGGGAAACAACAGAGCCGCCAGAATCCCGATGACGGCAATGACCACGAGCAGTTCCACCAGCGTGAACCCTCTGTTGCTGACTATCCGTTTCATATTCAGTGGACCTTCAATAGGCCATCGCGAGGCCGTCCAGATACCAGCGTTTTTCAGGATTGTCGCAGCGAAATTGCGCCTGGACCTTCGTGACTCGGCCACTTTTTAAGCGGATTTTATAAATGACAAAAGCCCCGCCGATTTTCTGATGGCGGTGGACCCAGGCCCAGGCCCAAAACGGTTTGTCGGCGCGGATCACTTGCAAGCCCCCAAAAGTCTTCTTGTCTCGATCGTCCAGATGAGAAGAACTCCCGGGCTCGTTCCAAAACTCGGCGACCTTCGTCCAGTCCTCCTGGCTGCAGGCTGCGAAAAATGTCTTGGCCACCTCTTCCGGCGTCGTCCCTGACCATCTCGCATACTGGTCCTCCACGTCGCTGGACAACTCTCTCGTCCTCGAAAAAATGAAGGGGTCGTAAATGGCGGCGGCGTCATGGCGATAGACAAACCTCGTCGTGCCGACAGTTAAAACGGCCAGAACACCAACGACGACCGCCGTTTTTGCTTTTGTCCATGCCATAATCTTCAGTGCTCCTTTGATAAGGGTTAGGGTCGAACCGCTGGCCGTCGCGCCTTTCGCCATCGCCATGGCCGTCGCGGATTTTGCCAGGGCTGCGGGCGCCGCTTGCACGGCATTGGCGGAGATGGCGGCCGCGATCACGGCCGCGGACACCGCAATTCCGCGTTTAACGAAAAACCGGCGCAGCTTCTCCACCGCCCGACTCACCCGCGTCTTCGCCGCATTTTCGCTGACGCCCAATGCGACTCCAACCTGCTTCAAATCCTTTCCCTGGAAATACCGGAGCACAATGGCGCTGTGATCTTTTTCGCCCAATCCCGCCATCGCGAGGTCGAGCAGTGGGGCGATGTCGGGCCAGGGTGAGGAGTCGGGGTCCTCCTGGTTCAGCAAAGATTGCACATAGACCTCCTGTTCACGACTTTGGCGGCGGTGTTGGGTTCTAATGGCCCTGGTGGCGACGTATTGAGCTGTGCGGCAAAGCCATGCGGAGACAATCGTCTTTGGCCCAAGCGAGCCGGCCTTGCGCGCCAGAATGATGAAAGCGGCTTGAGTCGCTTCTTCCGCCAGATCGGCGTCGCCAAGCTGGCGGAAGGCGACCGAGTAAACCAAATTGACATTCCGTGAGACGAGCGTGGCAAACGCCTCTTCAGAACCGTGCCGGGAATATTCCCGCACTAGTGCCACATCATCGGCCGTCATCATGGTAATATATCCCCACCGGACCGGAAAAGGTTACGCAAAATCTTCAGGATAGTAATGCGCCAGTCACAGACGGTAGGGACGCCTCACCGAGGCGTCCGGGGGTTTTCTTGCCGGAGCGGTGGCCGCGGCGGGGCGCCCCGAGTGTGGGTGGGAGGTGGTGTGAACTATCGGGGTGTAAGGAACCCGACGGCGGCGATGACGCCAACCGGAGCGGAAGGTTAGGCCGAGGCCGCAA
>JBKQWF010000274.1:0-5747 GCA_052139695.1 Limisphaerales bacterium | reverse complement strand
GCAATTATGGCGCAGGAGTTTTGGTCGCTGGCAAGGCGCTCGCGAGGCGCATATCCGCGCGGATCTGTAACGAGCGAGCAACGCCGCCAGCGGCCAAAAGACCAAGCCAGAATTGCTCAAGTTATTGTTTCGCGATGCCTAACCTGCCCGCCACAAAGCTGCTCGTGACGGTTGGGTGAAATTCTTCTGCCAAAGGAATTCCGCATTGGCAGCGGCGGCGGCGGCACTTATCCTCGCCGGAAGTGGGCCGTGTTCCGACATGACCGTTTTTCAAAACAATTGAATCCATGCGACTCGACGCTTGTGCATAAGAACATTTTTCCAATCCTTGCCACGACTCTCGTCCTCGCCGGTCTTTCGCGACCGGGGTCTGCGGCGCAAAACCCTTACCTGCACGCGCCTTCGGTGGATACTTACGCCGCGCATGATCCGGAGGGAGTGACCATCCTTTCCAACGGCCGGCTACTAACCCCGGCGGGCAAACCTGTGCCGGTGGCGCGGGAACCTTGCGGTCTGGCCATGACGCGTGATGGGGCGATCCTGTTCGTCGCCAGTGATGGGGTCGGCCAGATCGTGACGGACTGGCAGAGCGGACAGCCAAAAGTTACCAAGCTGATGCCAATTCCTCCGAAAAGGCGCAGAGAACGCGACAATACCGGCGCGGCGGACTTTTCGCCCGATGGCAAGACGCTCTACTGGAGCGGCGGGGAAAGCGGCGCAGTGATGATTTTCGATGTCGCCTCAGGAACGCGTCAGGGCGAGGTGGAACTGAATACCGAGCTGGGTACCAGAACGTATGAGGGGAGTTATATCATGGACCTGAAAGTCTCCCAGGATGGGCGGTTCCTCTATTGCGCCGACGTCGCCAATTTTCGCATTGTGGTCGTCGATCTCGAAACCCGCGGGGTCGTCGGCTCCGTCCCGGTCGGGCGGTATCCGTACGCGCTGGCCGTGACGGGAAGCCATGTCTATGCCGCCAACATCGGCCTTTTCGAATACAGCCCGGTTGGGCCTCCCGGCACGAATGCTTTTGACAACCGCGGCCTGACGCGTCCGCCGTTCGGGTACCCCAGCAAAGAAGCCCGCAATGGAGTCGAGTTCGAGGGGAGAAAGATCCCCGGCTTGGGCGAGCCCAACGTCCCGGAGTCCTTCTCCGTGTGGGGCGTGGATGTCACCCATCCGGAAAACCCAGCCGTCATCAGCCGGTTGAAAACCGGACTCCTCCTTGGCGCTCCCGCGGACAATGGCAAGACGGTGGGCGGCAGCGCGCCGAATTATGTTTGCGCGCGGGGCGATACGCTTTTTATCTCCAACGGCAACAATGATCTCATCGAACGCGTGGACCTCAAATCGAACCGCATCACCGCCCGGGCGCGGCTTTCACCTTCGCCGCTGGTGGCCGGGCTTCGAGGGGTTGGGCCGGCGGGAATGGCGCTTTCACCCGACGGGGCAAAACTATTCGTCGCGGAGATGAGCATCAACGCGATCGCCGTCCTCGACACCAAAACCATGCAAATCCTCGGACACATTCCCACCGCCTGGTATCCCTATCGTGTTGCCATCTCTCCCGACGGGCGCAAACTGGCCTGCATTTGTTTTCGCGGATTCGGCAATGGCCCCAACGCCGGCCAATTCGTCCCCAAGAGCGAATTCCTGCACATGCGCGGCGTCTTGAGCCTCATCGACGTGCCTTCTCCGGCGGAGTTGGACAAGCTCACGGCGCAGGTGCTGCGGAATAACGGCCTCGAGGATCGCGAGTCGGACCGGGTCGCCATGTCGTCCCCGCTGATCCCCACCCGCCCCGGCCAGACTTCCAAGGAAATCAAATACGTCGTTTTCATCACCAAGGAGAACCACACTTATGATACCATTTTCGACCATGTCCCAGGCGCAAACGACGACCCGTCCATTTTGCGCTGGGGGTTGCACCAGACGATCCAGCAAAAGGGCCAGCCGACCCTCCAGGATGTGGGGGTGATGGTCAATCATAATGCCCTCGCGCGGCAATTCACCGTCAGCGACAACTTCTATATGGAACCGGAGGCGTCGGGCGTGGGGCATCGCTGGCTGGTGGGCGTGCAACCAAACAACCTGATGCAAATGACCTACTCCGTCGGCTGGGAGTTTGAAAAGAACAGCAAGGCGCCCGGACGCCGCTATTCGATGGGTTCAAACGGTTCGCTCCTGCCCGAGGATTATCCCGAAGCCGGCTCAATGTGGGAGCACCTGGCGCGGCACAAAATTCGGTTCCGCAACTACGGGGAGGGGTTTGAATTCCCCGGGGTGCTGGAGGATGAGGACGAACACCCCACCGGGGCCCGTGAAGTGGTCAACACCCCCATGCCAAAAGTTCTGTATGACAATACCTGTTTCGGATTCCCCATTTTCAACCTCAACATCCCGGATCAATACCGCGCCTTTTGGTTCATGAAAGACGTGGAGGAGCGCTTCATCCACGGCGGACACCGGTTTCCCTCGTTCCTCAACATCGCCATCTGCTGCGATCACGGCACCAGTCCGAAGCCGGACAGAGGCTATCCTTACCTCGCCTCGTGGATGGCGGACAATGATTTGGCGCTGGGACGAATCGTGGAATTCCTCTCCCACACGCCCTATTGGAAGAACATGGCAATTTTCGTCACCGAGGACGATGCGGGCGGCGAACCGGACCACGTGGACGCCCAGCGCAGCGTGCTTCTTTTGATCAGCCCGTGGGCGCGCCACAGCTACGTCTCCCATCGCCATACCACCATCGTCAGCATGCATCGCACCCTCTATGAGATTTTTGGACTGCCGCCATTGAACCTCTTCGACGCGCTGGCGAACGATTTCTCCGACTGCTTCATGACCACCCCTGATTTTCGCCCCTACGCCTGCGTGCCGGTGGATAAGCGCATTTTCGACCCGGAAAAGGCGAAAGACCCCAAAGACCCGGACTACGGCCAGGCCCGCCGAACTCCTTCCATTCCAATGGACGATGATGACGAGGTGGAGAAAGTCCTGCGCCGCGGAGAAAAGGAAGAACAGCGGGCAAAGTGAGCTGCCGCAATGTCAATATGTCAACCATGAGCTGCCGCGCCATTCCGGTTGCGATCGTTTCCGAGCGGGACATCCCTAGCCTGGATTTCCACGGACAACAGTTGACCTAAGCGGGCACCTTTTTTTGGCGGCCATCGTAGGTTGTCAGGCGCAACGGTAATCCGTTCCACCAAGGCACCGCGACGCGCTTTTCCATGAGATCGGAGGCCAACAGGATCGGCAGATGGGCGCGACGGTGAAAGCTGACCTCCACTTCCTTTTCGCTGACGGTCACATCGGCCGGCATATTGATGAGATCGCGGAAAATCTGACAGGCCTGGGCGTCCGCGTAGCCGCGCATACGCTGGGCGATGAGGCGATAAAGGCCGCTGGCCAGCACCAACAGGGCCATGTCGAAATCCACCTTGAGCCCCACCGCCGAGGAGAGCGCGTCAATATGAAAAAAACGCACCGCATCCGACAGCGCATTTTCGATGAGCATGCGCTGGGCGTAGCGAGTCAGCAGCGTTTTGGCCGGAGTGTGCGGTTGATTGGTCAAAAGAATGGTGGGTTCATCGTGGCGAGGTCTTGCACAAACATCTGGCGCAGGGACCGTCCGGCCAGGGTGATGGTCTGTTCATAAACCCGCGGCGTGCGATACTTGCGCGTGGGCACGTCCAACTCGATGGTCCGCCAGGCCGAGCGCGGTAAAAGAACGATTTCCTGGAGCAGTTTGGGGGAGCGGCGGCGCAGGGTGATAAAAGGGATCTTCATTTTGTCCAGCCGCGCCAAACCCTTGTAGGTCGTGAGCTTGGAATCGAAGACCAGATGGCGGGGCGGCTGGCCGTGCGCGCGCTTCCAAAAAGCGATGAAGGCAAAAATCTCCTCGGCTTCCTCGCCCTTGCGGAGATCGGCATTGGCGTAACAGAAGACATGGCTGCCCGCATCCTGCGCTAAAAAGACCAGCACGCTGGGCTGGCTGCGGCTGCGGGCCGAGACGTCATGCCGCTCGATGAGCGGATCCTCGCCATAGAAAGGCACGGAATGAAAATCCAAGTTAAAGGACTCTCCGGGTAAGAGCTGGGTTCCCTGGATCTGTTGGTGCCAGGCGGCCAGCAACCGGGTGGTTTTGCGGTGCTCGATCCGGCAAGAGTATTCGGAGAGGTAGCTTTTCTTGGGGAAGGCATTGAGGCCGGCGAACAAGGCCAGCCCTTCATCGGCGATCCAGGCCATGACATGGCTTTTTCGTTCCAAGGACCAGAGTTTGAGGGCCAAGCAAGAGCGCAAGGCCTCGGCGGCGGGGATCATTTTGGAACCTGGCAAGGCAGCGGCCTGGGCCAGCTTCTCCACCTCCAAGCGCACCAAGTCAGCGACAAAAAGGAATAACCCGCCGCAGTGCGTGGTGAAGGTGCGCGGGCCCAGGGAGAATTGCCGGACATCGGCCACCGGCTCCACGGTGGGCCGGGGTTGCTGGGGGCGTTCTTCATCTCGCCGCCGGGGCAACGGAGCAAACCCCTCAGCTTTGAGGACTTCCCGCACGGCGGTCGGACTCAAGGGGCAGTGGCGCTCCTTGAGCGTCTGGCTGATTTCATAAACGGAATGGTTCTGCTTGCGCAGTTGGACGATGAGGTCCCGCGCCGCCGACTTCTTGGGTTGGGTCTGGGGACCGTGTCGCGGGGAGAGAAAGAAGGCGGGTTGGGTTTCTCGGCGAAAATGATGACAGAGGACATGGAAGGAATTGAGGGTATAGCCAAAAGCGCGCGCCACCTCTTTGGCGGGACGGCCCTCGATCAGGAAAGCGCGCAAGGCTTCGTATTGGCGGTGTTTGGGCAGGCGGGGTTCCAGGAAGAAGCGGCGGAGTTCGCTTAACTCTTTTGGTGCTCCCATAATCGTATAGACACCATGTCATACACCATATATTGTGTCAAGCGTGCTTTTAGCCGCAATCCGTAGTTGTCCAAAACAAAGCCCGATATTCATAGGCAATTCGGGCGAATAGAAGGGGTCCTTGGCCAAAACACGCTTCCGACAGAGCTGCAGCACAACAAAGCTGCATCATCATTTTCAGAGCACCAATATATTAATCAAATCTTCGTCGGTGTCCTCGGAAAGACAGGCCAGCCACTGGCAAACACTTAGGCGAACGGTTGTCCGTGGAAATCCAGGCTAGCTGCTGAGCCAAAGCGATTACCGTACCTGCGTATTTTCGCTGCCTCCAAAGAGCTGCCTTCTGCCAACATGGGATTGACCTTGACATTTCGGAAAGGAGCAGTTTTGATTGGAAGCTATGGCTTGGACGCCCAGCAACGACCCCGATAATAAGGTCGCCGTCTCAAACCGATTCTGGGATACGTTGGAGCCTGTGTTCGACTTGGCCTTCCCCAGCGAGCCGCTGCTACGACAGGATCCAGAGTCGCTTGGTCGGCACTACATTTGTGAACGGCAGGGGCGCGCAAATGTCTCTGCGGAAGCGATGCTTTCTCGACTGCCCAGATCATTCAGAAAATATTCCTTGGGGCCAGACGAAATCGATTGCCTTGACTTCCTTCTAAATTACACGAAAACGGACCGGATACTGAGCATTGTCGGAGCGCGAGGTGCAGGCAGGGCGTCGGCTTGTAGAATAAAAGCCGAGGCGAGGTCGAGCGGAGGAGGTTTGAGAGGAAGGAGGAGTTGCCCGAGCGCGGGTCCCGCGGCCGCAAGACGGCTGATTTGTTAAATCCGCAGGT
>JBKQWF010000273.1:0-51319 GCA_052139695.1 Limisphaerales bacterium | reverse complement strand
ACCTGCGGATTTAACAAATCAGCCGTCTTGCGGCCGCGGGACCCGCGCTCGGGCAACTCCTCCTTCCTCTCAAACCTCCTCCGCTCGACCTCGCCTCGGCTTTTATTCTACAAGCCGACGCCCTGGGGAATGACCGCGTTTCCCGTGACCTCGGAAAAGACACAGCAACTCGCCCAGCGCATGGCCGCTTTGGGAGTGCGCGAGTCCGATATCGAAGAGACTTTTGTGAGGTCTGGAGGGCATGGCGGTCAAAATGTGAATAAATCGGCAACGTGCGTCATGCTGTTGCACCGCCCAACCCGCCTCCAAGTCAAGTGCCAGACAACCCGCCAACAGGGGCTTAACCGGTTCCTCGCTCGGCGGTTGTTGCTCGACAAAATTGAAGCGCGACAAACCGGGCAAGTGACATTGGAGCGGTCCCGCATCGAGAAGATGCGCCGGCAAAAGCGGAAAAGAAGCCGCCGAGCCAAAGCGCGGATGCTCGCTGACAAATCCCGTCACGCGGACAAAAAAGCCTCCAGACGTGCCGTCGGAGACGCATGATCCCAAATCCTCGCCTAACGCTCACGCTGAGTCTGAATGCTTGGATAGGAATCGTATAGCACCGGCAAGACGCGGTCGGCGAGACGCCGACCGCGGCGACCGGGACGGTCGCGCTCCCCGAGCCGGAAATTCGCTCGCCTTAGGCGAGGATTTGGGATGATCTTGATCTCTTGACACAGGCCCCCGTCCGGAAAATCGGCCCGCCATTTCGTTTTTTTGTCTCGCCGCCTTGGCTTTCATCCACTAAACATTCCGGCTAGCCACGAAAAACGAATGGATGCAGCAACAGCAGCCGTCCCGCGCCTGCGCATGTCCGCGGTGCAAAAAAGCTTTGGCGCCACCCGCGCGCTAAGGAATGTTTCCTTCGAGGTCGCCGCCGGGGAGGTGCATGTTCTGATCGGGGAGAATGGGGCGGGCAAAAGCACCTTGATGAAAATCCTCAGCGGCGCCCTCCGGCCCGACGCCGGCATCGTGGAATTGGACGGCCAGCCATTTGTGCCGGACAACCCGCTGCATGCGCGTCGCCACGGCGTGGCGATGATTTACCAGGAATTGAC
This sequence comes from Limisphaerales bacterium, assembly GCA_052139695.1. GTDB lineage: Bacteria > Verrucomicrobiota > Verrucomicrobiia > Limisphaerales > Palsa-1400 > PLGF01. The sequence goes on along the minus strand of JBKQWF010000273.1, from coordinate 50,219 downwards.
CCTCGCGCCCCATCTGAGCGTCGAGGAAAACATTCTGCTCGGCGAAGAACCCTCGCGGTTCGGCTGGCTCAACCGTTCCGCCCGCCGCGATCTTGCCTGGCACGCCCTGGCAGAGTTGCATCATGAGAAAATCCCATTGGATGCCGCGGTCAACACTCGCGGCATTGCCGAACAACAGATTGTCGAAATCGCGCGCGCTCTCATCGGCGAACCCAAAGTCGTGATTATGGACGAACCGACCAGCAGCCTGACGCAGGCTGACACGGAAAATCTCTTTGCCATTATCGGGCGTTTGCGCGACCGCGGAGTCAGCGTCATTTATATCAGCCATTTTCTCGAAGAATGCCAGCGCATCGCGGACCGCTACACGGTGCTGCGCGACGGCGAGAGCCTCGCCACCGGCAAAATGGCTGAGGCGAACCTTCCTCAAATCATTCAATGGATGGTCGGCCGGGAAATGAGCGAGATCTACCCCCGCGCGAGGCGCCAACTGGGAAAGCCGGTGCTGGAACTGCGCGCTCTGGCCGGCTGGCCCAAACCGGAGGCGGCCAGTTTCACGCTGCATGAAAAAGAGATCCTCGGAATTGCCGGCCTGATTGGATCGGGGCGCACGGAAACTCTGCGCGCGTGTTTTGGTTTGGATCGCATCCGAAACGGCGCCGTCCTGGTCCGCTCCCAGGAGGAAACCCGGCGCACTCCCGCCCAGCGCCTGGCCGGCGGAATTGGCCTTTTAAGTGAAGACCGAAAAGCCGAAGGGCTGATGCTCAATCGCAGCCTGGCGGACAACCTGACCCTGACCCGCTTTGGGCCCCTCTCGCGTTGCGGCTTCATCAAGAGCCGGCGACAGCGGCAGGCGACGCAGGAATGGATGGATCGCCTGAAGGTGAGCGCTCGCGGCCCAGGCCAAATGGTGAGTGAATTGTCCGGCGGCAATCAGCAAAAAATTGCCTTGGGCCGTTTGCTCCACCACGAAGCCAGCATTCTCTTGCTGGACGAACCGACTCGCGGCATTGACGTCGGCAGCAAGGCGCAAATCTACCAACTGCTCAACCGCCTGGCGGCCCAGGGCAAGGCGATTGTTTTCGTCAGCTCGTACCTGCCGGAACTGCTGGGGGTTTGTGACACTATTGGCGTGATGTGCCGCGGTGTTTTATCCGAAGTCCGGCCCGCGGACCAATGGACGGAACATGCCATCATGGCTGCCGCGGTCGGCCAGATCGTCCCTGCTGTGGATAAATAATTCATGAACAAATCTCCCTCGAATCGAGACCGTCTTTTCCGCGTCCTCAACCTCATCGGCCCGTTTTTTGGCCTGGTCCTCGTGCTGGGCCTTTTTTCGCTCAGCGCGGAAGTGCGGCCCTACCTATACACCGGCGGCAATTTTAAAATCATTTTGACTCAGACCGTGATCGTGGCCATCGGGGCTCTCGGCATGACGATGATCATCGTCAGTGGCGGAATTGATTTGAGCGTCGGTTCGGCCGTCGCCTTCACCAGCGTCCTGGGCGCGACGCTGCTGGTCAAGGGATACTCCAGCGCGGCGACGGTCGCGTTGACCGTGCTGGCAGGCGGTTTGATTGGCTTGGTCAACGGCTTGGTCATTGCCGGGTTTCGCATGACGCCCTTCATTGTCACGCTGGGCATGATGGGAGTGGTGCGCGGATCGGCCAAATGGCTGGCCGGCAACCAAACTGTCAACAGCCCGCCCGGCGCGCCGCTCAACCATCTCATGGCGCTGGTCTCCCCGACGCAATTGTTTCCATTGCCGCCGGGCGTATGGATTGCCATTGGTCTGGCCATTGTCATGGCCGTGCTCATGCGGCAAACAATTTTCGGACGCTACATCTTTGCCATCGGCTCCAATGAAGCGACTGCCCGCCTCTGCGGCATCCGTGTCCGCCTGCAAAAAGTGCTGATCTACGCGCTGGCCGGAGTGCTCTTTGGATTGGCTGGGTTGATGCAATTATCGCGCCTCACGCAGGGTGATCCGACCGTGGCCATTGGGCTGGAATTGGACATTATCGCGGCGGTGGTCATCGGCGGGGCGAGCTTGAACGGCGGCACCGGAAGCGTGCTCGGCTCGATGATTGGCGCCTTGATCATGGCGGTGCTCCGCAACGGTTCCAATCAAATGGGCTGGCAGAATTTTACCCAGGAAATCATCATCGGGATCGTCATCATCATCGCCGTCGGCCTGGACCTCTTCCGCCAAAGCCGGATGAAGGGTTGAAGGAGGGAACCCGTTGATAAAAGGACTGCAACGACTGGGCTGCCCGACACGGCGGATTATTCAGGCGATGATGTAATGCAGCGTGGTAATAGCGTGCCCCGGCAAAACCGCCTCATATTCACCGGTTCTGGCACGATCAATTGGCTGGCTGCTTGAGGCTGTGGAAGCCGGGGACGAAAACCAATTTCATCCGCTTTGAGGTTTATTAGGTAATTTTCGGGGTTTTCGACACCACGGCGAAACGGGGCCAAGGGCCGTTACAAATCCGCTTGCGCAATCCTGATTCACGTTGTAATAGAACCTAATGAAAACACCGCAACAGCCTGAAACTCATTCCCCGCTGAAAAGCATGGAAGAATGGGATGATTTCCTTAAGGAACTCTATCCTGAACCGCCGGTTCCGGCGGCCAAACCGTTTCAAACTGTGGACCCGGAGAAAAAACCGGAGCAGTTTCGCGACTACGAAGCCAATGCCCGGCCCAGCGTTCGGGAATTCTACCGCCAGAATCATTTGCACCAGACCTATGATTTCGCGCGGGCCAAAAGAAAGGAATTCCTTTCCTTAAGCCGGCGCAAAATGGGGGTGTGGGAAGCGATGGAATATTTAAACACTCTCGTCGATGATAGCGACCCGGACACGGACCTTTCGCAGTTGGAACATCTGTTGCAGACGGCGGAGCAGATCCGCGCCGACGCGCACCCTCGTTGGTTTATTCTCGCGGGTTTGGTCCACGATCTCGGCAAAATGCTCTGTCTCTGGGGCGAACCGCAATGGGCCGTGGTCGGCGACACGTTTCCCACCGGTTGCCGCTACTCGAACAAAATCGTCTTCCCACAATTCTTTGCCGACAACCCCGATAGTCAAAACCCGCGTTTCCAAACGCCTTTGGGCGTTTATGAGCCAGGTTGCGGTTTGGACAAAGTCCAGATTTCCTGGGGACATGACGAATATATTTATCATGTGGCGAAGGATTATTTGCCGGAGGAAGCGCTTTACATGCTGCGCTATCATTCCTTTTATCCGTGGCACCGGGAAAATGAATACAATAACCTGGCCAATGACCACGACCGCGAGATGTTGCCCTGGGTGCGGAGGTTTAACCTCTACGATCTCTATACCAAAAACCACGCCAAACCCGACGTGCGAGCCTTGCGTCCGTTCTACGAAGAGTTGATCGGGGAATTCTTTCCGTCGAAGCTGAACTGGTGACAGCCGAGGTTTTGCATTTTATTTTGCCGTGAAATCCTTGCTTAACCTCGGGTTCCTTTGCGCCCTCATCGCCTTGGCGGGCTGCGGGAAAGCCGGCGACCGGAAGTCTTTCATCATCGCCGTTATTCCCAAAGGCACGACGCACGAATACTGGAAATCGATTCACGCCGGCGCGGCCAAGGCCCAGCAGGAGCTTTCCGCCCAGGGTGTTCCGGTGGAAGTCCTCTGGAAAGGCCCGTTTCGCGAAGACGATCGCGACCAGCAAATCCAAGTGGTGGAGAACTTCACCAGCCGGCGCGTCAGCGGAATTGTCCTGGCCCCGCTCGATTCCCAGGCGATGGTCAACCCGGTCGTCAGCGCCATCCAGTCCGGCATTCCGGTCGTCGTCATGGATTCGGCCTTGAAGTCGGACAAATACATTAGCTTTGTCGCCACGGACAATTTCAAGGGCGGCCAATTAGCCGGCCAATACATGGGCAAACTGCTGAACGGCACAGGCAACGTCATTCTCCTGCGTTACGCCGTCGGTTCAGCCAGCACGGAAGAGCGGGAGAAAGGGTTTCTCGACGCTATCGCAAAATTCCCAGGGATAAAGTTAATCTCCGATGATCAATACGCGGGAGCGACCGTGGAGACGGCGTATCAAGCCTCGCAAAACCTGCTGAATCGGTTTGGCAAAGAGGTCAACGGCATCTTTTGTGTCAATGAACCCGCGACCATTGCCATGACCAAGGCGCTCAAAGACATCGGGCGGGCCGGCGGCAAGGTGAAGATGGTTGGATTTGATGCCGGGTCAAAATCCGTCCTGGATATGGGCAACGGCGACGTGCAGGGCCTGGTGGTGCAGAACCCGCTGCTGATGGGCTATCTTTCGGTCCTGACGATGGTCCAACATCTCCAAGGCAAACCGGTCGAAAACCGAATTGATACCGGAGTGGTCCTGATCACCCCGGAGGACATGCAGAAGCCTGAAGTCAAAGATCTGCTTCACCCCCCGCTCGAGCAGTATCTGAAATAAGCCCTTCGACTGCCAGAGCCTATCCAATCAAGGCATCCCGCCGGTAGTTTGTTTCGCGTCCATCCTTGGCCTTTTCCAACCACCACCGCCCGACAGGCTCGCGGCGGACGCGCTGAGGCGTAAAACACGGTTTTTTGAATTGAAGCGCCAGCGGTCTGTGCCTACACTGGTGCATTCACTGAATGGTGTCTATGACATCTAATAATCAAGGGAGGTCTCTCTCCATCGGTTGCGGAGCGGGCTCCGTCCCTTGGCGGCAGTGCGGGAAGAGTGCATTAAGATTGCCCGTGCTGGGGGTGGGCTGCTGGGCCTTTGGCGGCGGGGAATACTGGGGAGCGCAAAGCCAGCACGATGTTGAAGCCGTCGTGCGGAGCGCCCTGGAGCATGGGTGCGGCTTTTTTGATACGGCGGAGGCTTATAACGACGGGGCCAGCGAGAGTTCCCTGGGCTTGGCGTTGCGTGGCATCACGCGGGAGAAGGTGATCGTCGCCTCCAAAATAAGCCCATCCAATGCCGCGCCAGAAAAAATGGTCGCGCACTGCGAGGCCAGCCTGCGCCGGCTCCAGACAGATTACATCGACCTCTACATGGTGCATTGGCCGATGACGGCGCATGCCATCAGGCACTTCACGGAAGAAAACCTGCCCACGCCATCGGTGCCAGAGGCATTTGCCACGCTGGAACGGCTGCGGCAGTCCGGCAAAATCCGCCATATCGGCGTGAGCAATTTCGGCGCGGCAAAGCTTGCGGAAGCGCTGGCCACCGGCGTTCAGATTGCAGTGAACGAACTGCCCTATAACCTTCTCTGTCGCGCCGTCGAGATCGAAGTCCTCCCGTTTTGCCGGGACAAAGGCCTTGGAATTTTGGGCTACATGTCGTTGCTGCAAGGCGTGCTGTCGGACCATTATCCCACTTTGGCCGATCTGCCGGTCTGGCACCAGCGCACTCGCCACTTTAGCAGCCTTCGCACGCCCCATTGCCGCCATGGATTGCCGGGTGCGGAAGCCCAAACCACCGCTGCCCTCGAAAGCATTCGCGCCATCGCCCGGAAGCACGGCATGACGACGTCGGAACTGGCCTTGAAATGGGCGTTCGCGGGCGATGGCATTACCAGTTCCTTGTGCGGCGCCCGCAATCTCGCGCAACTGCAATCCAACATCATGGCTGCCTCCGAACCTCTGCCTCGGGAAATCATCGCGGAACTGAATCGGGCCACCGCTCCCCTGTCGGAAGAATTGGGTCCCAGCTTTGACTACTACGAAAACCCTTCCAATGACCGCACCAAATAGAAACATCAAACCTTCCAAGCCCCTCACCGCCATCTTCTTTCTGGCGGTTTTGGCGGCCCTAAGCGCCGGCGCCGCCACCATGACCCCCATCGCGGTGACTGGATTCACCTCGGATGTGGTGATCGAAAACACCGCCAAGGGGCCGCCTTACAACGCTTATGCCGTGGAAATGAACGCTAGCGAAGGGACGGCCTTTTACCAAAAAGGACTGCCCGGAACCAGTTACGGCCTGCCGATCTCAGGCGCTTTTGTCAGCGCCGTGGACGGCACGTCCTTCCAATTTCAGAGCTACACCAGCCAGAATGCGCTCATCCTCAGCACCGACACCGGCCTCACCACCGGCACGCTCACGCTCACCACTCCGGCGATGTATCAGTCCATTGCCATCCTGGCCAATTCCGGCAACGGCACCCCCACCGGCGATGCCGCGTTGACCCTCAACTTCACCGACGGCACGTCGGTCACTACTGCCTATTACGCGCCGGACTGGTTTAATATTACCCCTTATGCGCTGGCTGGGATGGACCGGATCAATCTCTCCTCCGGCGCGACGGAGGGCGGGCCTAGCAACCCGCGCTTCTATCAAACTACCATCAACATTGCCTCTTTGCTGGGGGCCAATAATAAGCCGCTCGCGAGCCTGAGCCTGGGCCTGGCGGCATCCTCTCGTTCCACGGCCATTTACGCCGTAAGCGGTTTGCTGGCGCCGCCCATGCCACCGTCCTTTGTAGTCCAACCTTCCAACACGACCGTGCTGGAACTCGATGCGGCCTCCTTTATCACCTTGGCGCAGGGCAACCCTTACCCCGCGTTGCAGTGGTTCATGGGCAACTCGGCGGTCTCGGGCGCGACCAACGCGACTTTTCTCCTCCCAGCCGTGCCGCTGGCTGACAACGGCGCCCAGGTCTGGGTCGTGGCTTCCAGCGTCATCACCAACGTCAATTATAGCGTCACCAGCCAGGTCGCCCTCTTGACGGTTACAGCCGACACCAACCCGCCGGTGCTCCTGGGCGCGCAGTCCATAGGCTTGGCCGAAGTGGAACTCAGTTTCTCCAAACGCATCGCCGCCGTCACGGCCACCAATACCGCCAATTATGCCTTAAGCGGGCGGGATGGAGCGGTCTCAATTCTGAGCGCGGCGCAGGACACGTCCCAAAGCAACGTGCTGCTGGCGGTCGCCGCCATGAAAGAGGAAAGCCCTTACGCCGTCACTGTCAATAACTTGATTGACCAGACCGCGCTGGGCAATGCCATTGCGCCCAATTCCCAAGCCAGCTTTGTGGCCAGCCCTTATCAGCCTGCTCCCATTGGGAACCCGCTTCTCCCCGGCAGCCAGGTCTTGGTGAGCAATGGGCTCATCCTCACGGGCGCGGGCACGGCCATCGGCGGACGCAGCGACCAGTTCCAGTACAGCTACCAGATGGTTTCCGGCAATTTCGACATTGCCGCAAGAGTGGCGAATCTGACTCTCTCGGACACCTGGGCCAAGGCAGGGTTGATGGCACGCCAGTCCCTCGCCGCGAACTCCCCCTTCGTCGCCACCATGGCCACGCCCGTGCTCAACGGCTGTTTCTTGGAATGGCGCGGCTCGGCGGGCAGCGCCACTCAATCCGGCGGCTCCTTTCCTGACAATTATCCGAATACCTGGCTGCGCCTCAACCGCGTGGGCAACCTCTTCAGCGGTTATGCCAGTTACGACGGCCAAACCTGGACGCTCTTGTCCAGCCAAACCATCGCCCTGGCCAGCCAGCTTTACCTGGGCTTCGCCGTGGACAGCGACCAAACCAATCAAACCGTTACCGCGCAATTCCTCCAAATCACCAATCCGTCCGCCAGCGCGGTGGTTGGGACGGTGCCTTACCCCTATGAGCCGCTGGCTTCGTCCAGCCGGAACACGCCGATCATTTTTTCCGAAATCATGTGGAAGCCCGCCCCTCGCGCCGACAGCAACAATTGTGAATTCGTGGAAATCTACAATTCCAACCCCTGGTTCCAGGACATCAGCGCCTATCAAATCATTTGCGCCGATATGAATTACACTTTTCCCGCTGGAACTATCATTCCCGGCGGAGGTTTTCTGGTCATCGCCGCGTCCCCAAGCGGCATTCAAAATGTCTATGGCATCACCAATGTCATGGGACCTTACAATGGAAAATTGAAGCATTCCGAAACTTTGCAATTGCTGGATGAACATGGCGCGATCCTCTTGACTGTCCCCTACTCCGACACTTATCCCTGGCCGGTGGCCGCGTCCGGCTCGGGGCATTCCATCGTTTTGGCCAGCCCGAGCTACGGCGAAGGCGATCCACGGGCGTGGGCGATCAGTGATGTGGTGGGCGGCTCTCCCGGCGAGATGGAATCATTCCATCCCAGCCCGCTCCGCAACGTCGTCATCAACGAGTTGCTGGCGCATTCCGAGAATCCCGCTGTCCCGGCCTTTGTTGAGCTCTACAACCACAGTTTGCAAACCGTCGATCTCTCGGGCTGCATTCTCACCGACGATACCGGCACCAACCAATTCGTTGTCCCCTCGGGCACAACCATCCCCCCGGCGGGGTTTGTTTCCTTCAACAGTTCCTCGGGGTTTACGCTCAATCCGTCCGGTGACACGATTTATTTCATCAAGGCCGATGGCAGCCGGGTGTTGGATGCCGTGCAATTCGAAGGGCAAGCGGACGGGGTCTCCTTTGGCCGATGGCCGGACGGGGCCAATGACTTCTACCCACTGCAATCGATGACTCCGGGGACCAACAACAGCCTCATTCTGATCGGCAACATCGTCATCAACGAATTGATGTACGACCCGATCAGCGGCAACGACGATGACCAATACATCGAGCTTTACAACCAGGGCACCAATGCCGTCAGCCTGGCCAACTGGCGCTTCACCGCCGGCGTCAACTTCACTTTTCCTCCCAATGCCAGCATCGGCCCCAACGGCTACCTGGTCGTCGCCCGAAACACCGCTGAACTGTTCTCCAATTATCCCAATCTCAATCCGGCCAATACTTACGGCAACTACTCCGGCAAGTTGTCCCACAATGGCAAGCGCGTGGCCTTGTCCATGCCGCAATCGCTTTACGGGACCAATACCCTCTACGTGGTGGAGGACGAGGTGACTTACGGCACGGGCGGACGATGGGGCGAATGGTCCTCGGGCGGCGGCAGCAGCCTCGAATTGATCGACCCTCATAGCAATCATCGCCTGGCTGCCAATTGGGCCGATAGTGGTGAGTCTCAAAAATCATCGTGGGTGGAAATCCAAAACACGGGCGTGCTGGACAACGGCGCCAATTATGAGAGTTCCATTGCCCACGCCCAGATCGGCCTCCTGGATGCGGGGGAATGCCTGGTGGATAATGTGCAAGTGGAATTTAACGGCGTCAATTATGTCGCCAATTCCACTTTTGAGTCGGGCCTTGGCAACTGGTCACTCCAAGGCAGCCACGTCCGATCCAGCCTGGAGAATTCAGGCTACAACAGCGGGCACTCTCTCCACATTCGGAGCAGCGACAAATTCTGGCCGGCGGAAAACTCCTGCCAGGCCGTTTTGTCGGCGAACAAAATGGCGCAGGGCAGCACGGTCACGTTGAGTTATCAGGCGCGCTGGATACATGGTCTTCCTGAGCCCGATTTCCGCCTCAACGGCAATTGGCTCGAAGCCACAGGCATTCTGCCGATTCCTCCCAATCTCGGCACGCCAGGCGCAGCCAATAGCACTTACGTTGGAAACGCCGGCCCCGCCATCTACCAAGTTTCCCATTCTCCCGCCCTGCCCGCTGCCAATCAGGCCGTGGTCGTCACTGCCCGCGTCCACGATCCAGACGGCGTGCAGAGCTTGACCCTCTATTACAGAATTGACCCCTCCTCCAGCTACAGCAGCGTGACCATGATGGACGACGGCACTGGCGGTGACGGTATTGCCCACGATGGCCTTTTCAGCGCAACGATTCCAGGGCAATCCGCCAACACGATCGTCGCCTTTTATCTCTCCGCCGCCGACAGCCTTGGCGCTACGACCCGCTTTCCATCCATCCGCGCCAACGATAATGAGCCGGTTCGCAACTGTCTCGTGATGTTCGGCGACGGCAATCCCGGCGGCAGTTTCGGTGTGTACCACGCCTGGTTGACCCAGGCCAATGTCAACCGTTGGGCCGCCCTCGCCGACCTGAGTAATGAGGCCAACGACTTTACCTTTGTCTATGACAACAACCGCATCATTTACAATGCGGGCGGCCGCTACTCCGGCAGCCCCTTCCACCAGGAATTCAACAGCCCAGTGGGCAATCTCTGCGCTTACGTCTTTGAGTTTCCCGACGATGACAAATTCCTGGGTGCAACCGATTTCAATAAACTCCATCAACCCGGAAACGATCCGGGAGACGATCCGAGCTTGCAGCGCGAACAAACAAGCTGGTCGTTCCACCGCGCCCTGGGCGTCCCGTGGGGCTACCGTCGGTTTGTGGCCGTTTATGTCAACGGCAATCGGCGCGGCGGCGCTTCCTCTCCTTTGATGGAGGACGCGCAGGTTCCGGGCAGCGACATGGTCAAGGAGTATTTTCCCAACGATACCGTTGGGTTCCTGTACAAGATGCAACCGTGGTTTGAATTCGCGCCCCTCGCTTCCGGCTACACGATTGGCGAAAATGCGGAGGCTTATTGTTATCTGCTGCCTTTTACCACCACGGGCGGCGTCAAAAAGCCGGCCCGCTATCGCTATAACTACGAAATCCGCCGGACGGCGGATAGCTTCAATGATTTCACCAATGTCTTTTCCCTGGTGGACGCGGCCAACTCCTCTGCCAGTCCCCATTACGTCGCCAACATGGAGAACATAGCCAACATGGACGAATGGATGCGCACTTTCGCCGCCAATCACGCCGCCGGCAACATTGACTCCTTTGGCACGGAGATTAGTCAAAACATGTATGGTTACTGCGGTGTCAACGGCACCAAATACACTCTCATGCCGTGGGATTTAAATATCGATCTGGGTGGACCGCAATCGTTGGCGCCCGGTGAAAACCTTCTGCAGTATGACCTCAACGACCCCAATATGGGGATAATTTATCAAACCCCAGCCTTCTTGCGCATGTATTGGCGCGCGCAAGAGGAGTTAGTCAACAGCGCGCTCAATATCAATCTCTACACCGGCCCGCTCCTCATGGCGAAATACAATGCCTTCATTGCCAATGGGCTCAACGTCGAAAACCCCCAGTCGGCCCTTCTTCCCTGGATTTCCGCGGCGCAGGCCAGCATTGCCGCGCAGGTTGCCGCCGTCAATGCCGCCAGTTTTGCCGTGAGTTCCACCGTGACTGTCACCAATAATATTGCCCTGGTCAGCGGAACGGCCCCATTCGCGGTCCAAACCGTCTGGGTCAATGGTGAAGCCTGCCCCCTCACTTGGACCTCTCTGACCGCTTGGACTGTTTCGGTCCCGCTCCGTCCCGGCGCCAATCAACTCATGGTCACGGGGATCGGCGCCAACGGACAAGCCATTGCCGGCGACACCGCCAGCCTCTCGGTTGTTTACAAAGGAACGCTTCCCTCGCCGGCGGAGCAAATTGTCTTCAATGAAATCATGCCCAATCCCTTGGTACCCAATGCCTCCTTCATCGAGTTGTACAATAACTCAACCAACACTACTTTTGATCTCTCCGGCTGGGAGATTCCCGCCGTGTCTTACACGTTTCCTAATGGCGCGACCATTGGGCCCAGCGCTTTCCTGGTCCTGGCTGCCAACCAGGCCGCTTACGCCGGCGCTTATGGCGTCGTCCACACGGTATTTGACGTTTTTCCTGGCGCTTTGCAGCCCGGCCAGCTTCTCAGCCTCATCCAACCCGGCGGCAACGGCTCAAGCAATACTGTGGTGGCCGCGGTGCAATTTGACTTCGCCCCGCCCTGGCCCACCAACACCTTGGGGACAGGCGACTCCTTGCAATTGCTGGACCCGCGCCAGGACAATTGGCGCGTGGGCAACTGGGCCAGCGCCGCCGCCAATCCTGGCGGGACCAATTCAGTCTTCGTTTCGCTGGCGCCCTTCCAGCCGTTGTGGCTGAACGAAGTGGAACCGCTCAACTCCAACGGCCTCACCAACAGCGCCGGGAAGCACGCGCCCTGGATCGAACTCTACAATCCCAGCACCATCGCCGTTTCCCTAAACGGCTTATATCTCTCCGATAATTACACCAACTTCGGCCAATGGGCTTTCCCCAGCGATGCCGTCATCGCTCCCGGTCAGTTCTTCCTCATTTTCGCCGACGGCCAGACCAACCTTTCCGCTCCAAGTCAACCGCACACGAGCTTTGTTCCAACTCCCTTTAGTGGGTCGGTGGCGTTGAGCCGCTTTGGTAATAGCCGCTGGGAGGTTCTTGACTACCTCAACTACACCAACCTGCCCACCGATTATTCCTATGGATCATTTCCTGACGGCCAAAGCTTTGCGCGGCAGGTTTTCTCCCAACCCACGCCTGCCAGCGCCAACAACGGCTCCGCCACCCCGGCTCCCTCCTTTGTTCCATACCTGTCCCCCGGTTCTGTCTATTCGCAGAACTTTGACTCTTTGCCAAACCCTGGCGCTAACTCGGTCGATTCCGGCAATCCTGTCACCATCAATGGCGTCACCTATTCCCTTTCTAATCCCTACGACTTCGCCTTTCCCGTCAGCTCCAGCGGCCAAAATGGCGGGCTCGGTCTAGGCAGCCTGGCCGGCTGGTACGGGCTGGCCGATCCCAGCGCGAGTGTGGGAGCGCGCTTTGGCACCAGCGATGGCGACCAGACCACTGGCGGGCAAATCAGTTTCGGCCCAGCCAACAGCCCCAATCGCGCGCTTGGTTTGCTGGCCACGAGCAGCACTGGCTATACCGCCTTCGGCCTTAAACTGATAAACGGCTCCGGCCAGACACTGAATTACCTCAACCTGCAATTCACCGCGGAAATCTGGCGCCAGTCCGACCTGGCTAAAACCTTGGCGTTTTATTATTTTATTGACTCATCCGCCACCAACACCTTTTCCACCGCCTCCACCGCGCCACTCCCCACTCTCGATGTGGGTTTCCCGACCGTGGCTTCCGCTGCCGGCGGGGTGGCTGTCGATGGCTCCGCGACAAGCGACCAATCCGTCCTCTCAGTGGCCAATCAGCCGATCGCCAATTGGGCGCCGGGTGCGGCGCTCTGGTTGGTCTGGGAAATGACCAGCGCCACCGGCAAATCGCAAGGTCTGGCCATCGACAACCTCACTTTCTCCGCCACGTCCACCCCGACGCTGAACACCGTCTCCATGACCGCCGAAGCCATCGGCGAAAGTGTGGTGCTAACCTGGCCCGGCTGGCCCGGCCAATCGTACCAAGTACAATATAAGACCAACCTGACGGACGCCGTTTGGCTTCCGCTCAACGCTCCCCTCCCAGGAACCGGGGCCAGCCTAAGCCTGACCAACAATCTCGGCAACGCCCCCCAGCGCTTCTATCGCCTGTCGGTTGAGTGAGTTGATTTGTGGTAACAATTTCAGGTAGGGAGGCCTGGGCAATCGCTGGCCTACGAGGAATGCCCCGCGCCCGCGCCAAGCTCAAAGGCCAATAGAAGGAGGGCGGGGCTGGGCGGGGCCATCAAACGTTTTCGTGACGATTGGCGCGCAGGCGGGTCAAAACAAACAAGACTAAATATGAATTATGAGCGCCGTTTGCATTTTAACTCCTCTCGTCATCGCCGCCTGGCCGGCTTTCAGCGCGGCGGTTGCCGCTGCCGCAACCTCGCTGGGTTATCAAGTTCTCTCGGACCTGGACCTGTCCGAGGAGGTCAAAGTCACCAGCGGCCAGAGCGTGGAATTGGAAGTCGAGCGCAGTGAATTGGTCACGGCTCAACTGGGGCGCGATCAGCGCATCGCCGTCAGCCGCAATGGCGTGACCGTTAGCTTCTCGCGCGACGCCCGCGGCAAGGCCTCTTTGTGTGTCACGGGTGAGGATAAAACCAAGGAGGAATTGCGGGCCTTAGGCGAGGAACTCAGCCAAACGGTGGTGCAACAGTACGTTTACCAGAAGCTGATGGGTGAGATGCGGAGCCGCGGCTATATCGTGGTCGAGGAAGAAGCCCAGCAGGACCGATCCATCCGCCTGAAAGTCCGACATTGGGACAACTAAATTTATGCCACAACGCGAATACGACATCACCATCGCCAAGGACGGCAGTGTGGAGCTGCACGTCAAGGGACACAAGGGGCCGGCCTGCCTGGAGGTCGCCCGGATGTTTGAAAAAATTGTGGGGGAAATGGCATCGCAGCAGCATACGAGCGAATTCTATGAACCGGAAGAGCAAGTTCACTACCGAATTGACCAGCGGCATTGAAACGGCAGGGGACGCGCCAGGTTATGGTTGATTCGCCCTACTATCCGCGGCGGGCCAACGGGTTCAGCCGGTTTTGGTATTTTGGCCACTGGCTGAGCCGGACAAAGCCGGTCGATCTTCTGATGCGGGCGCAGGGGCTCACCCTGCTGGGTTTTGCCCTTTCATTTCTTATTCCCGGGATGGGCATATTTTTGCGGAGGCGAGTGTTGGGTTGGCCGGCGCTGGCGGCCTGCCTCGTGGCGGCGCTGGTGTTCCCGGTCGCGCTGGGATATCCCGCCGCGAATTATGCTGTCGGCGTCTTATTGTCGATTCATGTGCTGGGTTTGACTTATTACCTGCAACCGCTGTGGCAAACGGCGCGGCTCTCGGCTCGAATCGTCGCAACCTTGGCCTTGTTTCTTATGGTTTTGTCGGGGCTCTACCTGCCTCTGCTGCACTATTGTGAGAGGGAATGGTTCATGCCGGTTCGCTTTCACGGCAAGGTCGTGATCATCCATTCAGGCACAAAAATTCCCGCGCTGGAACGAGGGGATTGGGCCGCCTATCGTTATGAAGGTTGGGCCATGGGCGCGCCCCATGCCGCCGGGGGCGCGATCCATGTCCCCGCGGGCTTGAATATCGCGCCAGTTATTGGCCTGGCGGGAGATGAGGTGCAATTCACGTCCACAAATCTTCTTGTCAATGGCATGGCTCAGCCGGCCCTTCCCGGCATGCCGACCAGTGGCGGCTTGACGGTGCCGGAAAAGGACTGGTTCTTCTGGGCTGATTTTGGCATCGTGGGGCATGGTGTCACCGCGCAGGCAATTGCCGACGCCAGGGTCCATGCGGGCTTTGTGCAAACGAATCAATATGTTGGGGCGCCCTTTCATTGGTGGTTTTGGCGCAATCAATCATTGCCATGAGCCGATTTGTCAATTTGGAGTTGGGAGGCGAGGCGGAAGAGTTCCACGACTCGGAACAGAGCCCGGCGGTCAAAAATGAAGCGTATTACCTGGCGGAGGCGGAGGCCGCCTTTCAATCCGGCCGGTTCGAGCCGGCTCTGCGCGCCTATTCCAAGGTGCTGGAGTTCAACCCCGAGAATGCCGCCGCGTGGGGCGCCCAGGTGCGGATGCTGATCGAGTTGGGGGAATTTCATGAAGCGCGGGTCTGGGCGGACAAAGCGCTGGACCGATTTGCGGACAATGCCGAATTGCTGGCGGCGAAAGCGGTGGCACTGGGCCGGATTGGCGACCTGGATGCCGCGCTGGCGTTTTCCGATGCGGCGATGGAGCAACGGGGAGATACCCCGTATGTCTGGCTGGCGCGGGCCGATGTGCTCCTCGCGCGCAAAGAGGCGCGGGCGGATTACTGCATCGAGAAGGCCCAATTGCTGGCGCCGCGCGATTGGTTCATCGCCTGGCTGGCGGCGCGGATCCGTTTTTATTACCGGCAATTCATCCTGGCACTGAACTTGTTTCGCCAGGCGGCGGAATGGAATCCCGGCAGTTTCACGCTATGGCTGGACCTTGGCCGGTGCCAGAAGAGCTTGGGCATGGTTGGGGCGGCCGAAACCTCTTTTGGCCACGCGCTGGCCCTCAATCCCCAATGCAGCGCGGCCGACCAGGGGCTGGCCGCCCTGTCGCAAACCGGTTCTTTCTCTCGTTTGCTTGGGCAAATCAAACAATGGTTTCACCGGTAATTTCGTATGAGCGATAGACTCATCGACCGCCTCTTTTCCGCCGTTAATGGATTGGACGCATCCGATCTGCACCTGATTGCCGGTGTGCCGCCCGCCTTCCGCGTTAATGGGGAGATTATTTTGGCGAATGAAGACGCGCTGACGGAGCAGGAAGTGTCCGCCTTTGCCGAGGAGCTGTTGAACGAACCGCAAAAGCGAAAGCTGGAGCAGGATTGGGAATTGTGCATTTCCATGCAACACAGCCTGGCCGGGCGTGTGCGCATCACCTTCTACAAGCGCAACGGCGCCACAGAAATGAGCCTCAGGTTTTGCGGCGACCGGGTGGCCACCCGCGAGGAACTGGGGTTGCCTGGCAAGCTGGACGATCTGGCCCGGAGACCCAACGGCCTGGTGCTGGTCACGGGAGCAACCGGCGCGGGCAAAACAACCACGCTCAATTACCTGGTCGATCTGATCAATAACGAGCGCCGCTGCAAAATCGTAACGATTGAGGACCCGATCGAATTCGTCCATCACAACAAGCGGGCCATCGTGGTGCAGCAAGAGGTGTTGACCGACGTGCGCTCGTTCAATCGCGCCTTGATCCACGTTTTGCGGCAGGATCCGGATGTCATCGTGGTTGGGGAAATGCGGGACCACGAAACCATCTCCACCGCATTGACGGCCGCTGAAACCGGCCACCTGGTGCTGGCGACCTTGCACTCTCCCAACGTGACGCACGCCTTGGAGCGCGTGGTGGGAGTGTTCGAAGGCAACGCCCAGCGGCAGATCGTGCTGCAACTGGCCAATTCGTTGCAGGGGATCATTACCCAGGATTTGCTGCCCGCCGTGGATCGCACCCGGCGGGTGCTGGCCTACGAGTTGCTCATCGCCACCGGCGCGATTCGCAACCTCATTCGCGAAAACCAATTGCATCAGTTGGAAAACATGATCCAAACCGGCGGCAAGGAGGGGATGGTTCTTTTGGATAACTGCCTCTACGACCTTTATTGCCGGTGCCAGATCAGCTACGACATCGCCCTGAGCCGAACTCGCAATCCCGAGCGAATGTTGGGAAGGAAAAATCAGACGTCGCAGTGAGCCCTCGATAAATGGAGAAACGGGAACAGCTCAGGCCCCCTTGAAAAACCCCGCCGCGCAAAAACTTCTCTTGCCAGCCGTCGCGGCTTGTGAACAATTTGAGGGAGTCAGCGACGCGACGTCGCCTTTTTATTATGAAGCATGTCAAATTGCACATTCCGGGCCCGGTGGAAGTCAGCGCCAAAACGTTTCAGGCCTTTTGCTCGCCCATGATCGGCCATCGCGGCCAGGGCTTCAAAGACCTTTACGCCAAAATCCAGCCGCAATTGCAGCAATTGCTCTACACCAAACAGTTGGTGTATTTGAGCACCTCCTCCGCCTGGGGCGTGATGGAAGGGGCCGTGCGCAATCTCGTCCGCAAACGCGTGCTTAATTGCATGTGCGGCGCTTTCTCTGACAAATGGTTCGACGTCTCCAAACGTTGCGGCAAGGAGGCCGAAGCCTTGCAGGTTCCGTGGGGCTCACCCATCCGCCCCGAGCAAATCGAAGCCCGGCTCGCCACCGGCCAGTTCGATGCCCTGACTATCATCCATAACGAAACTTCCACGGGCGTGATGAGCCCCATTTACGAAATCGCCGCGCTCAAGCGAAAATTCCCCGACGTGATGTTCATCGTCGATGCGGTCAGTTCCATGTCCGCGGTGAAATTGGAATTCGACGCCCTGGGAATCGACGTGCTGCTGGCGGGAACACAAAAGGCCTTCGCCTTGCCCCCCGGGTTGGCCGTTTTCGTTTGCTCGCCGGCGGCCCTGGCGAAGGCCGCGGCCACGTCCGATCGCGGTTATTATTTTGATTTGGTCGAATTTCAGAAAAATGCCGAACAAAGCATGACCCCCAGCACTCCGAGTATTGGGCACGTTTATGCGCTGGCCTCGAAATTGGAGGACATTTTTGCCGAGGGCCTTGACGCCCGTTATGCCCGGCACAAGAAGCTGGCGGAAATGACCCGCTCCTGGGCCGCGGGCCACGGCTTCACTCTTTTCCCGGAAGGGGGCTTTGAATCGGTCACCCTCACTTGTGTCAACAATGGCGCCAAACCCGGCGGCCGGGTGGTGGACGCGGCCAAACTGCAGAAGCTGGTCAAGGACCAGGGATTTTTGATTGACGGGGGTTACGGCAAGATCAAAGGGGCAACCTTCCGCATCTCCAACATGGGCGACGAAACCGAAGCGACCATGAACCAGCTCTACGCCGCGCTTGACGCCGCGATGAAGCAATTCTGAGAAAGGCAGGGTCGCCTCGCCGAGGCGACCGGGGGTTTTCTCGCCGGAGCGGACGCCTCGGCGCGGCGCGGCGCGGCGACCCTACCTCGCCCAAGCCCCCGTCACTGACGCGTACTGAGTAAATAAGAAACTCCTTGCGTCGCCAGTTGCCATGTTGTTAGCTAATGGGTGGTGGCATTATGATTTCCCAGATCACCCGGAGAGAATTCACCAGGCGGCTCGGCCAGATTGGAGTTGGAGTCGGCACCCTTGCCATTGCCGGCTGTAGCCCTCACAGCGGCAGCCAGTCGAGACCGCGGAAACTGGGCAGGACCGACCTTGTGCTTTCGGCGTTAGGATTTGGCGCCCAGCATACCCGCGACGCGGACCTCATTCGCTCCGCCCTTGACCAGGGCGTGAATCTCATCGAGACCGCTTTCCCCTATGGATTTGGAAAAGCAGGCAACAGTTGTGAATGTGTTGGAAAAGCGATCGCCGGAAAACGTGATTCCGTCTGCCTGGCAGTGGCGTATCTAGCCGAGCCAAAACCAACGAGCAAGATTTGGATTACCGATCAGTTTGAACAGACGCTTCGAGACCTTGGCACCGACCACATTGATATTTTCCTCTGGCACCACCCGGGAGGCGGTTCCATCAACAATAGCAAGATGACGGTGGAGGAGAGCCAGGCCCTTGTGGCTGAAGGCAAGAGAGTCGAGTTGATGTTGAAGTGGAAAGAGGAGAGGAAAATCCGCTGGTGCGGCATTACAACGCACAGCGAGCAACCGGAATGGCTGCAGTTTGTGGCCCAATCGAAGCTCTATGATGTGGCCGTTGTGGGCTTTAATTACAAAAGCTCAGGTTCAATTGCTAAGGCGATGGAGGACGCTTCGCGCAAAGGCGTTGGCTTAATCTGCATGAAGACCCAGAGCCCCGATTATTTTGAGGGGGAACACAAGATTGGGTGTGCTCCCGACCACGGAAAAGCCCTGAACTGGGTGCTCTCGAAGAATTTTGTGACTGCGGCAATTCCCGGAATGACCGAACGGAGTCAACTGGACCTCAATGTACGGACACTGGCATCAATGGCGTGAGCGCTGGAGCTTAATGGGACTTCATAATATTTTGACTCGGCAAAAATAGCTTTTGAGAGCGGCGGTGTTATGGTTAGATGATTTCAGCCGACCTTATGAAAAAATGGATTTTCCGCTCTGTTGCCGGGCTTATTCTGATCTTGATCGTCGTTTTGTTGGCGGCGGCGTTTTCGCTCGGCACGATTCTGCGGAAGGGCGTGGAACGCATCGGCCCCAGCGCGACCCAGGTTGATGTGAAACTCAAAAGCGCGCGCGTCTGGCTTTTGGCGTGGCGCGTGGAATTATCGGAATTTGTCCTGGGCAATCCGCCGGGTTACAAGACGCCGACGGCCTTGGAAGTCGGGAAGGTGACCGTCCGCTTCAAGCCGGGGAGCCTGTTCTCGGACAAGTTGGTTATTGACAGCATCAAGGTGAAAGGGCCGGTGCTCACTTGGGAAGGCGGCTTAAAGGAGAATAATCTCAAGACCATCGAGAAAAACCTGGACGATTACATTGGGACTTCCTCCGGCGCGCCGGCGGCAAAGGTGCCTCCCTCCAGCCCGGCCAAACCGGAACGAAAATTGCAAATCAACGACCTGGAGATTACCGGGGCCGAATTGCGGATCGACACCGTTCTCAACCACGGCCACCCCATCGTTGTGCCCATTCCAGATATTCATCTGACAGATTTGGGGGCGGGCCCGGGAGGGATTACTCCCGTGGAAGTGGCGCAACTGGCCTTGCACGCCGTCCTGGCTGACGCCACGAAGGAAGTTGTCAAAAATGCCGGCCAACTGGAAAAGCAAGCGGCCACCGATACCAAGGGACTGGTCAAAAAGGCCGCGGATCGCTTAAAAGGTCTCCTGCGTAACGGGAACTGAAGAAAGATGTCGTCGCGTCATATCGGCGATTACGTGATTGAACGCCTGCAAGGGCTGGGCGTCCGCCACGTTTTTGGCGTTCCCGGCGATTACGTTGCGGGATTCCGCGGCGCGCATTTGGATTCGCTGGACCACTCTGCCGCCGTGCTCCGCCTGGACCGCAACCTGGCGAGACGATTATAAACAAACCCGCTGTTTTTCTTGCCAAGCCTGGAGTCTTTATGCTAAGTTGACTGGTAATGATTACCCTGGCTGAGATTGAGGCGGCAAGTGATGCCTTGACGGCGGCTGACAAGTCGAAATTGATTTTGTACTTGGCAGCGCAGCTTCACGCCCAGGGCGGGGCCTTGCCGGAGACTTTCCTGCGCGAGCTGGGGTTTGATTGGATGGCGGAGGACGAAGCGGTCATGCGCCGTTTTACCGCGAACGAGTAACGGGATGTTTCTTGCCGGAGCGGCGGCCTTGGCGAGGCGACCCTGGTGAGCTGTTACAGAAATGACTTTGCCATGAACCCCAGGGAGAGGGGATTGCGCAGAGGTTTCATTGAAACACGACCCTGCCTTCCGGGCGCGTTACGGCCATGTTCTGAAAATCGTTGCCAAATGAGGGTGGCGCGTCTTAGCATCCCGGCGCTTAAAGACCATTTCATGGCGGAATATAAAGTCCAATTTGAGGTGTTTGAAGGGCCCCTGGATCTGCTCCTTTATTTAATCAAAAAGGAGGAGGTTGACATTTATGAAATCAATCTCACTCATCTGGCCACCAAGTTTATCGAATACGTCGAGGTCATGCGCCAACTGGACCTGGAAATCGCGGGCGAATTCCTCGTCATGGCGGCCACCCTCATGTACATCAAAAGCCGTGAATTGCTGCCCAAAGACCAGCAGGCGCTCCCGGCCGAAGAAGACGAGGGCGAAGACCCGCGCTGGGAGCTGATTCGCCAATTGGTGGCGTATAAGAAGTTCAAAGACGCGGCCGCGCTCTTGCAGGCGCGCGAATTGGAGCAGGAGAACACTTTTCCGCGCCTGCCCGCGCGCCCGGAAGTCGCCGCCGCTCCCTCGCGCCATGAAGCTTCCCTCTTCGATCTCGTCAACGCCGTCTCCGCCATTCTCAAGCGGGCCAACAAACGCGATGATCTGCGCGAGATCTTTGACGACAAATGGTCCGTCAGCGAAAAGATCGAATACTTGCTCAAATTGACGGCGGAAAAACGGTCCGTCCAATTCTCCGAATTATTCAACGAGACGGCCAGCCGGAGCGAAATTATTTGCACATTTTTGGCGCTGCTCGAGTTGATCAGGCTCAAGCAGTTGCTCTGCGTCCAGCCTGACGATTTTGGCCAAATTGAAATTATGCGCGCGCCGGCTGCCGCTGCGGCGGCGCCGCCAGTCCCGGTGGCGGCAAACTGAATCCGCGTGTCCCCGCTCTCTCTTTCGACATGGAACTGAAATTTATATTGGAGGCGATTTTATTCTCCGCGCAAAAAGCGCTCAACCCCAAGGAATTGCGCGACCTTCTGGCCGCCGCCGCCGAACATGGAGACGAAGCTAAACCATTCAAGAAGACGAAGGAGGCGGAAATCGTGGCTGCTCTGGAGCAATTGCAGGCGGAGCACCAGACGGCTGGCCGCAGTTACCGCCTGGTGTGCGTCGCGGGCGGCTGGCAATTCGTCAGCCAGCGGGAGTTCGCCCCCTGGATTATCGCGCTGGTCGGCGCCAAGGCGCGCCCGTCGCGCTTGTCGCAGCCGGCCCTTGAAACCCTGGCCATCATCGCTTACCGCCAGCCGCTCACCCGGGCGGAGATTGAGCAGGTTCGCGGCGTGGCGGTCGATGGCGTCATGCAAACCTTGCTGGACCGCGGCCTGGTCGAGCAAACGGGCCGCGCGGAAGTGATCGGCCGTCCCATGACCTACGGCACCACGGCCTTGTTCCTGGAGTACTTCGGCTTGCGCAGCCTGGAGGATTTGCCCGCCGCGGACGAATTGCGCCGCATCCCGGTGGCGCATCCTGAAACATTATTGACAGCAGACCCTGGCCTCGCGACCGCTCCGCCGGAACAACTGTCCATGCCCGCCGTGGAGACACCGCCTGAACCATCATCGCCTTCTCCCGCCGCGGAATCGCCGGCAGAACCGCCAGCGCCTTCTTCCGCTGCCACGGTCGTCGCCAACGCCGCCGTCGAAGTTCCGCCTCCAACCCCTACAACGCCCGATGAACATTCCTGAGCATCGCAAAGCCATTGATAAACTGGACGCGCAGATCGTGCGGTTGCTGAACGAGCGCACCAATCACATCCTGCAAATCGGCGAACTCAAGATTGAAGCGGGAGAATCCATTTACGCGCCGCATCGCGAACGAGTTGTTTTGCAGCGCTTGCGCAAAATCAACCAGGGCCCGATCAAGAATGAGTCGTTGCGCGCCATTTACCGGGAAATCATGTCGAGCGCGTTGTCGCTGGAAAAGACGATGACGATCGCTTATCTCGGTCCGGAGGCGACTTTCACCCACCAGGCGGCCGTGCAACGCTTCGGCTCCAGCCTCCATTACTCCGCCCAGAAGACCATCACCGACATCTTCACCGAGGTGACCAAAAACCGGGCCGATTACGGCGTCGTTCCGGTGGAGAATTCCACGGAAGGAGTCGTCACCCATACGCTGGACATGTTCGTGGAAAGCAATTTGCAGATTGTCGCGCAGATTATTTTGCCGATCGAATATTGCCTGGCGGGAGACACGACCGCGGCCAAAGTGAGGCGGTTGTATGTGCATCCGCAAGCTTTGGGCCAATGCCGGGTTTGGGTGCAACGCCACCTTCCCACCGCGGAAATCATCGAGGCCTCTTCCAATGCCCGGGCGGCGGAGCTGGCGGGATCAAAGAAGGCCACCGTGGATGCCGGATTGAAGAGCAGGGTGGCGGCCATTACCGGCTTGCTTGCGGCGGAACAATACGGTCTTAACGTCATTGAGCGCGACATCCAGGATTTTAGCGAAAACGTCACACGTTTTCTCGTCCTCGGCCGCCAATGCGGTCCCGCCACGGGGCGAGACCGGACCAGCCTCATGTTCAGCATTGCCGATGAAGTCGGCGCGCTCTACCGCGCCCTGGAGCCCTTCCGCCGCCACAAATTGAACATGACGAAAATCGAGTCCCGCCCCAGCAAACGCAAGGCCTGGGAGTATTTCTTCTTCGTCGATTGCGACGGTCATACGACCGACCCCAAAGTGGCCAAAGCCGTGGCCCACCTTTCCAAGGTCTGCAACTTCGTCAAAGTCCTGGGCTCTTACCCAAACGGCGATTGACGCCATGCCGTGAGCGCGCGCGTCACGTTTCAGATCCGGCGGGCGACGGTGGACGATCTGCCGCAGTTGATGGACCTGTGGCGCGCCGCGCAGATGCCCGCCGACGAGCTGGAAAAACGTTTCACGGAATTTCAGGTGGCGGAAAGTTCCGAGGGCCGGGTGATGGCGGCCATCGCCCTCCAATTGTCCGGCCACGACGGCAATATCCACTCGGAAACGTTTGGCGATTTCGCCTTGAGCGACAGCTTGCGCCCGCTCTTTTGGGAGCGTGTGCAAGTGCTGGCGCGGAACCACTTGTTGTTCCGCGTTTGGACCGGGGAATCGGCGCCCTTTTGGAAAAAGGGGGCCGGTTTTTCCAGTCCGAACGATGAGTTGCTCGGCCGTTTGCCGCCGGCTTTTGGCCCGGCGCACGGCGGCTGGCTGTCTTTGGCCTTGCGGGACGAATCCGCCGACCCGAATTTGCTTGACGCGCAATTCGCCATCTTCCGTGAGGCGGAGCAGGCCAAGCGCGAGAAACTGCTGCAACGCGCCGAATTGCTGAAAATGGCGGGCACCGGCATCGCCGTCCTCCTCTTCGTCTTCGCCATGTGCGTCTTAGTCTGGTTTGTCCGCAATCGCCGTTAATCGCCAGGTGTATTGAGATTCCGATAAAGCGGAATTTCAGCTTCAGAAAGTTCGTACGCCTGAAGTTGCCCCAGAGCAAAGAGGTCGCGAATCAAGTGCTGGAGTGAGGCCTCTCCGCGCGCGAGAGCGTTGGTTGCGGGGACAGCAGCTTCCGCGGGATAGACGGCGCACAATGGCTCGAACAAAACGGCCTTGCGCGGCACGACGCCAACGCCCGCGACAGCAAGGGCCGCGAGTTTATGCAAATGTTCCAGCGAGATTCGCGGCATATCCAACGCCAGAACGAGGAGATGCGACGTTCGCAGTTGGGAGAGCCCGGCAGCAATGCCGCTCAACGGGCCGCAACCGGGAGCGGCGTCGAGCACCGATTCCACACCCGCGGGACACCACGCCGGCCGCACACGCGCGGAGACGCACAGTTCCTGAGGCTTCAACGATTGCAACAAACGAAGCTGTCTTTGCCACATCATTTCGCCCTCAAAAACCATTGTGGCCTTGTCCCTGCCCATGCGGCGCGACTCGCCGCCGGCCATTAACATCGCGGTCAGGGTCATTTGCTTTCCGCGCGCAGACAACCGTCGGTCAGAATCAATGCACGCAAGCCGCCGCGACCCTTCATCAGCGCTTCCGCGCCTGGCGCGAGAGCGGCATTCATCCAATAACATGGAGAGCATTCCTCCACCCCACGAAAATGGACCCCCTGCACGTCGAACTCCGCCCCGACGAACGCATTCAAATCCGCGCTCTCGGTAATGACATTGCGGCGCAATACCGCCGCATCCTTGCCGTGGACGCCGAGCACATGACACACCTCTTCGTACACCTCGATGGCGAAAAATGTGATTTGGCCTTTGTAATTCTGTTTGTAATCAAAGAACCGGTCGCCCTGGATGCCGCGCGAGGCAACACAGTGAACCTCGGAAACCTCGATCGCCGGGTGATTGCCGGCCGCTTGCCCATGATGTCCAAAAAAATTATGTCCGGGCGAAATGTAAAGATGCCGGATTCTCATTGCGCCTCAACTATAGCGTGAACCCTCTTGGAAGGAAAACTAATTGTTGGCAGAAGCGCCATTGTTGGCCATACTGCGGACGTTTTCGGCGAGGCATGAGTAATGACAGGCCATCACACTTTCAGTTGCATCTGGCGTTGGGGACCATCTCCTTCACGCTCTGTTTCGCGGCATGGGGGCTGATCAGCGCTTTCGCCCCCGAATTTCGGAAGACCCTTCAACTGTCGGCGACGCAGACGGCAGCGCTTGTGGCGGCCCCCGTAATCCTGGGCGCGCTGGCTCGAATTCCAATGGGCATGTTGACAGACCGCCTCGGTGGACGGCTCGTCTTCCCCGTTTTGATGGCGGTCTCTGCCGTGCCTGCGTTTCTCTTGCCAATGGCCGGAAGTTTTGCGTCTTTGATTGTGACCGGGTTTTTCCTTGGACTTGCGGGCTCGTCGTTTGCCGTCGGCGTGGGCTATGTCTCTCGCTGGACGCCGCCGGAAAAGCAAGGGAGCGCGCTGGGGGTTTATGGGCTCGGCAACATCGGCCAGTCTGCGGCGGTTTTTCTTGGCCCGGTCATCGCGGCCTCGCTGGGGCGGCGCCTGGTCTTTCGCGGCACGGCCGTGTTGCTCGTTCTTTGGGCGATAGTGTTTGCGCTGCTCGCGCGCAATCCACCAGAGGCAAAACGTCCGGCCTCGGTCAGGCAAATGTTTTCCTTGCTCGCCCGCGAAAAACTCTCCTGGGGGTTGGCAGCCTTCTATTTTCTAACATTCGGCGGATTTGTGGCGTTTTCCATTTATCTCCCGCTGTTGCTGCGCGACGAATTCGGTCTAAGCATCGCCGACGCGGGCTTCCGCGCCGCCGGCTTTGTTGTTCTCGCGACGATGCTGCGTCCCGCGGGCGGGTGGCTCGCCGACCGAATAGGCGGGGCCCGCGTGCTGGCAGGCGCGTTTCCGGGAATCGCCTTATTCGCGCTTTTGCTCGCGTGGCCCGCCATGCTGCCGTTCACCGTTGGCGCGCTCGGTTGCGCCGCATTGCTCGGATTGGGCAACGGCGCGGTGTTCAAGCTCGTGCCGCAGTTTTTTCCGAAGGAAACCGGAACCGTCGGCGGACTCGTCGGAGCTTTGGGCGGTTTGGGCGGTTTCTTTCCGCCGCTCTTGCTTGGTTTTTTCCGTGAACAACTTGGGGTAGTGTGGCCGGGATTCGTTCTCCTCTCGGCCACGGCGCTGGCACTTTGGTTCGCCAACCAAAAGTTTTTTCTGGCGCGCCAGGAAATCGCGGAACTGGCTTTGCCGCCCGAAGTCACGTTCATGGCCGACCGCCTCCGGGCTGGAGCGTGGGCGACGATGTGGACAGGCATTCTCGTTGCGGCCATCGTCGTCGGCTCGCGCAACCTCCAGAACTTCGATGCCGCGCTGGTCATCTACACGTTTGCCTGCGTCTTTTCCTGGTGGGGCGTGACGTATCACTATTATGCCTGGCTGCAAAAGCCGCCGACGAAGGTTTTCTGGCGCCGCGGTTGGGAAATGTTTCGCCAGGAAGGAATCCTCCGCGGCACGCTGCGTGCGTTCACGTTGAGCGGGCGGAACATCGCGTGGCAGACGTTCATCTACCGTCGCTCGCGCCTCCGCTGGTGGATGCACCAGTTTCTATTTTGGGGCTGCGTGCTTGCCGCCGCGATCACGTTCCCCCTTGTGTTCGGTTGGATTTATTTCGAGTCCGCGCCGAGCGACCAGATGACTTACGTAACGTATCTCTTCGGCTTTCCCGTTATGTCGTTCAAGCTGCGGACGATTCTGTCGTGGATCACCTTTCACGGCCTGGATTTCGCGGCATTGCTGGTGCTGGCGGGCATCGCGCTCTCGCTGTGGCGCCGGATGCTCGACCGCGGCGCGCAGGCGGTGCAATCGTTCGCGATGGACTTTCTCCCCATTATTCTGCTGTTCGCGATTTCCCTGACGGGATTGGCGTTGACGGTTTCATCGCTCTGGATGCGCGGCGCGTTCTACGGGTTCCTTTCCATTCTCCACGCCATCACGGTGATTGCGGCGCTGCTGTATCTGCCGTTTGGAAAATTCTTCCACATTTTCCAGCGCCCGGCGCAGCTCGGCGTGAAGTTTTACCACGCGGCCGGTGACAAGGATGAAGGAGCGTTGTGCGCGCGGTGCGGGCAGCGATTCGCTTCGCGGATGCACGTGCGGGATTTGAAATTCGTCCTGGCGCAATTGGGTTTTGATTACGAGATGCCCGGACCCGCGGGGCACTGGCAGCAGCTTTGCCCGGCGTGCAAGCGCAAAACGATCGCGGCGGCGCAACTGCGGATGAAAGAGAACCAAAATGGCCAAACCACCATTGCCAGTTGAAACGCTGATGGAGCGCTACGGCCCGCACTTGAACTACGTGCCGCCCGGCGGCTGGCGCGACGAATCGCGGCATCCCGCCAGCCGTCTCGTGAAGACGCACTGCTGCTTCTGCGGCCAGCAATGCGGCATTCAACTCAAGGTGCGCGACAACCAAATCATTGGCTTCGAGCCTTGGGAAGAATTTCCCTTCAACAAAGGGATGCTCTGTCCGAAGGGGGTGAAGCGCTATTTGCAATCGAACCATCCCGACCGCTTGCTTGATCCGCTGCTGCGGACCGAAAGCGGGTTTCGGGTTGCGACGTGGGATGAAGCACTCGACTTCACGGCGCGCCAGTTGCGTGAAATTCAAGAGCGCTACGGCAAAGACGCGGTGGCGATATATGGCGGCGCCTCGCTCACCACGGAAAAATCTTACCTGCTCGGCAAGTTCGCGCGGGTAGGGCTGGGCACGCGGCACATTGATTACAACGGCCGCCTTTGCATGGTATCCGCGGGCACGGCTTATAAACTCGCCTTCGGCGTGGACCGCTCGCCGATCCCGTGGAGCGACATTCCGAAAGCGCAGGTGCTGCTCATCACCGGCTCGAACGTGGCTGAATGTTCTCCCATCACAACGGACTACGTCTGGCGCTGTCGCGACCACGGGGGGAAACTCATCGTCATTGACCCGCGCCTGACGCCCATCACGCGCAACGCGGATCTCTATCTTCCAGTGCGTCCCGGCATGGACGTGATTCTCTTGATGAGCTTGCTGCATGTGATTCTGCGCGACGGTTTGGAAGATCGCGAGTTCATCGCCAAATACACATCCGGCTTCGAGCCAGTCGCCGAAATGGTGAAGCAATACGATCCGAAGCGGGCGGCGGACCTAACCGGCGTGCCACCGGATGGGATTGAAAAAGCCGCTCGCTGGTTCGGCGAAGCGGACCGTGCTATCGCGTTGCATGCGCGCGGCATTGAGCATCAATCGAAAGGCGTCGAGAACTGCTCCGCCGTCATCAATCTGTGTCTGGCGACGGGAAACATTGGGCGCGAAGGCGCGGGTTGTTCGATGATTACCGGACAGGGCAACGGCCAGGGCGGACGCGAGCACGGGCAGAAGTGCGACCAACTTCCCGGCCAGCGTCAGATTGACGATCCGGCGGCGCGCGCGCATGTCGCCAAAGTGTGGGGCATTTCCCCGGAGGAAATCCCTCAGGCTGGACTGACGGCGCAGGAAATCATGAATGCCATCCATCGCGGCGAGATCAAGGCTCTCCTTTCGATGTGTTTCAACCCGATGGTTTCTCTTCCGAACAGCGATTTCACCCGCGAAGCACTGGAGAAACTGGAGTTTTTTGGCGTCGTTGATTTCTTCCTGTCCGAAACGGCGCATCACGCGGATGTCGTGCTGGCCGGTAGTTTGCAGGAGGAAGACGAAGGCGTGGTCGCGAACGTGGAAGGCCGCGTCATCCATATTCAGAAAGCGGTGGATCCGCCCGGCAACGCTCGGGTGGATTGGGAAATCTATTGCGATCTGGCCCGGCGTTTGGGCAAAGAGAAATTCTTCCCCTACAAATCGTCGCGCGAAATCTTCGACGAGCTGCGCGAAGCTTCGCGCGGCGGCCACGCCGATTACTACGGCATCACCTACGACAAAATTGACAGGGAATTGGGGGTGTTCTGGCCTTGCCCAACCTTGGACCATCCCGGCACGCCACGATTGTTCGAGAATTTGCAATCCATGCATGCCGACGGGAAGTTCCGTTTCGCGCCGACCCCGTGGCGCGAAAGCGGCGACCCGGTGAACGACGAATTTCCAGTCTATCTCACGACTGGCCGCGTTGTGAGCCAGTATCTTTCCGGCACGCAAACGCGGCGCATTGGCGCGCTCGTGGACCAATATCCCGAACCGCGCCTGGAGATTCACCCGCGATTGGCAGAGCAACACGGCATCAAGGACGGTGATTGGGCCGCCATCACGACTCGCCGGGCGGAGATGGTGTTGCGCGCGATGGTCGTGCGAACGATTCGGCCCGATACGGTTTTTATTCCCTATCATTGGCCCGGGAAAATGAGCGCCAACCAGCTCACTCATCGCACGCTCGATCCGCGCAGCAAAATCCCGGAATTCAAGGTCTCCGCCTGCCAAATTCGCAAAGCGGAAAGAGCGCCAGAGTGGGCGGGCGCCGGAGCCGTGAGGAAACCCTGAATGTTTGGCTACGATTTCTACGTTGATCCGTCGCGCTGTATCGGTTGCCAATCGTGCGTCAACGCCTGCGCCGAGTGCGAGACGCATCGTGGCACGCCCATGATTCATGTGGATTTCCTCGACCGCGCCAATTCCATCTCGACCGTCCCCTTCGTCTGCATGCACTGCGACGATCCGACCTGCGCGAAAGTCTGTCCGGCGGACGCGATTAAGAAAACGGAAGACGGCGTCGTGCAATCATCCCTCAAGCCGCGGTGCATTGCATGCTCGAATTGCGTGCTGGCATGTCCATTCGGCATTCCGAAGGTGATGACGGAGCTGGAGCAGATGATGAAGTGCGACATGTGTTACGACCGCACTTCTGAAGGGAAACGTCCCATGTGCGCGACGGTTTGTCCGAGCCAGGCGCTGGCTTATGTGCCGCGCGAGCAAATCGAGCGGACGCGCCGGGAGAAGCCGACAAATGTTTTCTTTTTCGGCAAACAACGAGTCACAACGAAGGTTTTCATGATGATTCCTCCGGAGCATGATGCGCTGTCGGTGGACGTTGTGGATTACATGTGGGAGGCCAAGCCATGAGATTATTTAGACGCGCCGAATGCGAACCGCTTTGGCGGGATGAATTCTCGATTTACACGGCGGACGAACGCTACGTGAACCGCCGCCAGTTCACAAAATTCCTGGTGCTGACGAGTCTCGGCATGTTCGCCGGCAATATCTGGATTCTGATTCGTTCCGCCTTCAGCAAGACGCCGGCATATTCGGAAAAAAACATCTGCCGCGCGAACGAGCTGCCGGTGGGCGGCGTTTGGCTCTTTCGGTACCCGACTGAGAAAGATCCCTGCATTCTCGTCCGGCCGGATCAGGACACTTACGTGGCTTACAGTCAGAAATGCACGCACCTTTCGTGCGCGGTGTTTTACGCGCGCGAAAACAACCGGCTCGAATGCCCGTGTCATGAGGGCTATTTCTCGGTGCGCAGCGGCGACGTGCTTCAAGGCCCGCCGCCGCGTCCCTTGCCGCGCGTCCTGCTCGAACGCCGCGGGGATGAAATCGTGGCGGTCGGAATGGAGACACGAAAGGACACGTGAGCATGGACCAGCAAAGTGAACCAACGCAAAAACGCGGACTGACAGCGATCGACGGCGCGCTTGCGCTCATTACGCTTTTGCTCATTGTCCAGATGTGGCTGCTGACCGCCACGTTGGAGTCCTATTTGGCCGG
Organism: Limisphaerales bacterium; assembly: GCA_052139695.1. Taxonomy (GTDB): domain Bacteria; phylum Verrucomicrobiota; class Verrucomicrobiia; order Limisphaerales; family Palsa-1400; genus PLGF01. The sequence goes on along the minus strand of JBKQWF010000273.1, from coordinate 19,520 downwards.
ACATCATGAAGTCGTTCTTCCCGCCGCGATCATTTCCGGATTGATGTTCCTCGTATGCGCGGGGCTGTATTTGTTCGTGCGCCGAATTGACGCGGAGGCCCGTGTTCCACGGGAAGATACTTCCGGGGTGCAACCTCGAACCGGCTCATTTTGAGCGGCGATGCTTGCCGGTTCAATTTGGCAACTTAACGGAATCGCATGGGCAATGTAGCGAAGCCGCTGGACGGGTAAATAGCGAGGGTCGGTTTCTTTTCGCCGATGATTTGCGCATCGTTCGTTCTCGCGAGTAATCCTTCCAAAAACAGCCTCATCTCCAGTCGCGCCAATGGCGCTCCGGGACAGACATGGAGGCCCGCGCCCCAGAGCAGATTTTTGCTCTGATCGCGATCGAGCCGGAAAGCGTCCGGCTGATCGAAGACGCGCTCATCGCGATTCGCTGACGTCCACATCAGTGTGATGCGCTCGCCAGTTTCGATTTTTCGCCCGCCGATTTCCACCGGGCGAGTGGTGATCCGGCGGTTTGAAACCAGCGGGCCGTGGAGGCGGAGAATTTCTTCTATGGCAGCCGCCAGCAGATCAGGCTGGGCGCGCAACTGCCGCTGCAATTCCGGATGTTCTGCCAGATAGTGAACAAGAATTCCAATGGCGGCTGAAATAGTCCCAATTTCGCCCGCCGTCCAGTTTCGCAGGATGCTTGCCAATTCCTCTTTGGTCAGCGGCCGTGCGCCTACTTTCTCATGCATCAGCGAAGCCGTAATATCGTTTTCTGATTTGGCCCCAGTGCGCTTTCGCGTCTCAATCAGGCCGTCAATGATACCTTCGAACTCTGTCGCAATTTCGGACATCGCCGATCGGTCCTGGGCGAGGGTAGCGGCCTGATTCTTGGTCATCCACTGAATTAAAGTGTTGTGCAACGTGGATGGCCAGCCGAGAAAGGCGCATTGGACCTCGACGGCAAACGGGAGCGCCACCTCCAGCATAAACTCCACTTCGCTCCGCGCGGTCAAATCCCGCAAGCACTGCGCGACGATACTCCGGCAGGCAGGTTCGAACGCTTCCATCCTTTCGGAAGAAAAATACCGTTCGATGATTCGGCGAAACGGGGTGTGTTGCGGTTGGTCCATTCCGCTGGGCACGGTTAGATGCCTGGAAACGGCATTGCTGAACGTCTCATGATCGAGCAGCACGCGGATGACGTCCTCATGCCGGAACAACGACCACCCCATGAAGCCGCTATAAGCAACGGGGCAGCGGCGGGGCATTTCATCGTAAGCAGCCATCTGATCGCGTTGGACTTCCGGGGCTTTTGGATCCCAATCTGGCTGGCGTTCGTCAACCGTGGATCGCGGGAGTGGTGAGCTATGGGTCGGAGCGCTAAGCGGATTTTTCATAAAATGTGTCAAGAACAAGGGGAACTCACGGCCAAAGTCATGGCGGCAGCCGCCGCGCGCGGCCAAAAACCAACGACCAAATTCTCTGTGTTTTTCATCGCATTCTCCGTGTCATCATCGGTTGGCCACGAGTTTCGTGCTTCGTGCCATTTGGCATTTACCACCCATTTTTTGCTATCGAAACAGCAAAAAAAGGGTTACCACCGCGTTCTGCCCTTTTTGTTGCCGAGCCAGTGGATGCTCATGACAGGTTCATTCTCGCAGATTTGCCGGACGTTGAATTGATCTACATCAAGTGATTTCCAATTTGCTCCTTCGTCGCCCGAGTGGAGGAAAAATCGCAAAGAATTGACCTGCATCAATTTATGGCCGGGGCATTTCGGCGATATTATGGGCATGAAAGCATTCATGGAAGAGCTTCCGGCGGCGGAAGCGACAACCGGCAAGAGCGCCAACGATCTCTCGGCTAATCGCCTGGCTCGCGAATGGAAAACCATGTCCGCTATGGTTCGCATTTACTGCCGCGATCTGCACGGGACGTCGGATTCGCTCTGTCCAGAATGCGCGAAACTTTGCGAATATGCTCAGGCGCGCCTGGAGCGTTGCCGATTTGGGGAGGAAAAGCCGACTTGCGCCAACTGTCCCGTTCATTGCTACCAGCGTGCGCGCCGCGACCAAGCCCGTGCGATCATGCGTTATGCCGGCCCGCGCATGTTGTGGGAACACCCCTTTTTAAGCTTGCGCCACTGGCTTGACGGTTTTCGCAAAGCCCCGCTGATCGCGTAGTCCCGCCCAGGATCTAATTCTTTTTCTGCAATGTGCGCAAATCGACGCTTTTTGGCCGGCTATAAACTGCAGCGCGAGCGACCAGGGCATCGAACCCCAAATAATAGCCGGCGGATTTGGGCGCCTTTCCGACACATTCGAAACGCAAGCTGTGCGGACCGGCGCTGAGGGTTTGGCGGCCGAGTTTGTCCGTGGTGGGATTGACGGCGGCATCGTAAAGGTCCAATTGGCCAATGGAGCGGCCATCCAGCAGAACCTGGTAAGTCCCATAATCCCACGAATGCACCATCCTGGCCATGAGGTCAACCGCCTGGTTTGTCTCGCATTCAAACGGAATCTCAACCCAACTTTTCTCCTTTGCCGGACGAAACCAGAGCTGTTTTCCATCGGTAACGCCGCCGAGGGGTTGGACTTCAATCGGATCGTCGGAGTGCTTTGACGCGCCGATGGTTTTATAACCGACAACCAGGTCGCTTTCCCGGAAGGGCAGCCGATCCTGTCCCGTAGGCATGGCGGGCCACGGCTTATGAGGTTCGATTTGATACCAGAAAGCGACGCTGGACATTAAGTCGTCACGCTCAATGAAGCCGGTCCCGGTCCCGTCCGGGAAATCCTGCCCGCCCTTGTGCTCAATTTCGACCCGCAGGGACTTGCGGAAGTTGATTGGGTCCGGAATGTGCCAGCGATAGGCGCTGCCGCGATCCCCCGTCTCGTAACCGTCCCACAACGGGGTGCCATAAAATGGGCCCGACTGCTCTCGAAAACCCCAGCCGTCGCAAAAGTAATCTTCCGTGCCTGTCCCGCGCAAACTAGGTTCTTTTTCTCCATCAATGAAAAAGAAATCGTCCCCCTCGCCGTACCATCCCGGCGAGGACAGAACCACGCTTTGCATTGTGCCTACGTAATGCCCGCGGCCTTCGAGATCGGCGACCAGGTAGTTGCGGCCCATGACGCAGGGGAACTCTTGCCGGTATTTCGCATGGAACAAGGCGGTATCGTCTGACAGCGCGGGGAGTTTTTGCCAGTCGATATAGAAATAAAAGGCGTCGCAGGGCTTTTCACTTTCGTTGACAACGACGACGCGGGCCGACTTGTGGAAGGGCATCGGCCAATAGCAATTGCGTCCCCGTCCGTCCGAGCTGACTCGCACCGGCAACGAGGTAAACGCTTTATCCACTCCATGACCGATTCCGAAAAAATCTCCAATGGGGCATTCGACGCTCGGATCGGTTTCGCCATCCCAATACATCTTGAGGACCAGCAAGCGGGAATAATACGGGGCGCTATGGGCGATGGTGAACCAAATATGCACGATTTGGCCGGGGCCCTCCAATTCGCCCAGGGTGAGCGTGCCGCCGGGTTTGATCCAGCGGCAATCCCCATTGCCGTTGCGCCAATCGGGGTCCGAGGAAGAGGCGCGTTTGGTTTCGAAGTCTTTGAGTTTGGCCAGCCCGGCCAGCGGATTGCCTGCATCCAATTGGGCCAGAGCCGAAATGCCGGAAAGGGCAAGAGCCAGGAGTGTCGCATAGAGCATCTTCATAATTGAGTGGGGTAATTTCGTGTGGGGAAGGTTGGAGCGGATCCCCATAAGGCAATCGGCCATCGCGTAGGGCCGCGTGAGATTCCGAATTGTTTTCATCGCTTGTTTTTCGTTTGGGGAATGATCTCGAGTGCTTGAATCATGGCTTCGTGCCCTGGCGTCGAGGTGAAGCGCACCTCAATGGTCCCATTTTGCGATCGTGCTGGAAAATCCCGGCTGTAGGCCTTGAATGTTCCCACCACGTCGCGCACGTTGAGATTTTCCATGACCGCCTGACCGTTGATCGCGACGGTGGTGGGACGGCTGACTGGCTTCCAATCACCTTCGCGTTCCATCCAGGCGGTTTCCGGCGTGTCCGCCCAGTGAAGGCGGACAAGGTAATCTCCCGGGGCGGTCGTTAAGTTGACACAAAATTCCGGGGCGTGGACGCCGTACCGATAGATCTCCTCGTCTTTCGTGTTCCCGATATACATGCCGCGGCGCGACGTCCACCAAGTGCGAGCGACTGTATCGACGCCGAAGCCCGCGCGCACGACAAATTCTGTTCCCGGCCGCCAGGAGTTTCCCTCCGTGTCCACATAATCCTCTCTCTGTGTATAACCAAAGATAAGGCGTTGCGCCTCTCTCGGGCCCTCTCCCTCTCCGTAACCGGCGTCGCCTTGGGCGGCTGAATATTGCGCGCCGCCAATCCATATTTTCCGGCCCAGCGCCAGCGGGTTTTTCTCCCCGCGGACAACCAATTTCACTTCATGCGGGCCGTTCGTCAGCCCCTTTTTAAGAAAAATCGGCTGCTCATGGCGCACGGTGGGATTCCAGCATTCGACTACTGTCGGCTCCTTGGCGCCATCGACGAAGGCGTCCGCCCAACCACCCTCAGGACCGACATCGCCTAGCACTCTTACCTGGTTGCCGAGAAATGTCAGAATCGCGGCGTCCCCCTCGTGGCTGGAGGCACGCCCGGCGGATGGTTCGGTGGACCATTCGCCGGAGAAGTCGAATGAATGCCTGCCAGCCGTTTGTTGGGGGTCGTCTCCCTCGATCAGCACAGACTTTCGACCGTCGCGCCGGATGGTGACGATGCAATCACCGTTGGGCAGTGGATCGACGGTGAATCCATTTCGCTCTCGATCCGGCGTTTCCTTGAGTTGGCGATGATCGGCTTGGATGGAAGTGGGGCGAAACGACAGCCGCAGGACATCTTCCGTATCGCGGGGCGCGTCGAAACTATGATAGGTAATTCTGCCCTTTCCATAGCTCACATCCTGCACAACAGAGGTGGAGCGCATGATGTGGTTTTCACGATTCGGCCCGAATTCACGGGGGAGCCAGGCGAGTGCTTCCATCACCTGGCACAAGGGCCACGGATGGGCGAGGTTCGACCATTCCCCGGTGGCGACCTGGTCTCCAAACAGGCCGTCTTTCACGACGCCATTGGGAAGACTGTCGTAAGTAGCCATGATCATCATGCGGCGGCCAATCTCGCGCGCCCATTCACTATGGGCGAGAATGCCGTAGCGAATCAAGGTCGGGCCGGCCGTGTACTGATTGTAAGAAAGGGACGTGCCGCAGCAGACAGACGATTCCGGAAAAGCCCAGGCGCCATTATAGACTTCGCCGTGCGATTTCGGGTCGGCGCTATTGCGATTCCACACCAGCGAAAGCATGTTGCGCAGGTCCGGTTCCCAATTGGGATAAGCCGCCGGATATTTCATGAAATGATCGGCGCACATCGAGACCATGCCGCACATCATCGGGTTGTCCCAATCCCAATACGTCCGCCCCCACGTATCATCAACCCACCAAGCCGGCAACATCCGCTCGTTAAGAAAGCGCCGGCCAGCGTCTCTCGCTTTGACGATCGCCTCGCCTTTGCCTCGGTGACCGGCCTGAATCAGATCATCCAGGAAATCGACGATGATGGAAGTTGTTCCAGTCAGGACGTCGGACCAACCGACGACCGACGGGTCAACGTATCGATTCCAGGGCGGCAGATCCGGATGCGTGAACTGGCACTTGTCGGCGAAAACGTCCCCCCAATGCTCTGCCATGCGCCGATAGCGCGGGTTGCCGGTGAGTTTGTAGGCGCGAAGCACTTCCGTTCCGGTAATCGCGCACAAGTCCAACTGGTTGCGGGCGGAGGGGTCGCATTTGCCGTAAGCCTTGCCTCGAGTCGGCGTGCTGATAGGAAAGAGCGGCCAATCCGCGTTTGCGTCCGTCAGCCCATAATCAAGTATATAATCGACGGCGCGCGGGATGTAAATGAATGCGATGGGGTCTCCGCTGTACTGGTAATAGGCGGTCAGCCCTTTGACGGTGCTCCAGGCCCGCTGGCAAAGGTCTCCACACATCCAGTCGGTGGTCGGCGGGATGAGTATCGTGCCATCCGCCTTGATGCTCCAGTGGGAATTGTAAATGAAATCCGGGGCGGGCATCACCGCCTTGGGCTTATCCACCCACGGGTAACGTTTATAGACGTTGACGGCGATGTTCAAGCGCTCGTCCAACTGGCCGTTGAGACCGTGGTACCACGGGGCAATGACTCCGTTGGAGTCCAATTCGGCGGGATGGGCGTAATAGGCGGGCAGATTAGTCGCCGCCTCGATTTGAAGGCAGACCAGGAGTGTCAACAATAACTGCGTGACGGTTTTCAAGGCCCGCTCAAGCGAAAGAACTGGCTGGTGGAAGCCAGTGGGGTCGTGACGGTGACGACTGATCCATTGGTGACCGCCTGGGCGCTGACGGCGGTCCACATGCCCTGAGCCAGATTCGTGCTGACCTGCAATTGGAGAGGGACTGCCACCGCCGCCCATGACACGACCGCGTTAGTCGAGGCAAGGGTGATGGACAACGGCGGTCCGGCAATGAACCCGCTGAAATCGCCCGACATCACCTGGCGAATCTGGCTTTGCGTCAGGGCGACGTTGAATATGGCCACGTCGTCCAGGTAACCGTTCCAATTCCGATCCGCCGGCTGGCCGACTTCTGTGCCGATGTGAATCGCGCCCTGGTAACCAGAATAACCCAGGGGCGAAGTGACGAGATTGGAGCCCAGACCGCCATTGGGCGCTTGATTGCCGTTCAGATAGAGGTAGAGGTTTGTGCCATCATAGACCTGCGCCCAATGCTCCCACTGATCCAGGAGCGGCGTCAGGGAAGGAAAAGGCGACCAGCCAAATTGCCACGCGGCGTTGGCACGAGCCCAGGTGTAGAATTCAGCATCACCCGAGGCGCCGGATTCCAGTTGGAGCGCGGTGCCGTCATCGATCACCAGAAGACGGCCGTAGGTCGATACAAAATCACCCGTTCCATCCGAACTCTCGTAAGCCCAGGCGGTGATGGTCCAGCCGTTGGAAGCAGTTTCTCCGATCAGGAGGGAGTTATTGCCAGGGATGTCAACGTAAGTGTGATTGAGGTCATCGTTGGTAAAAGAGAGCGCGGTTCCCAGGCCCGGCTGGCTTGCCACCCAGCCGGGCAACAAGCCGTTGTCGCCCTGGAGCACGCCATTATTCCCCAAACCTGAGGAATCCCACACATTCGTCCCGAATCCTTCATTGAAACGCCAGAGGCCCACCAATTGGGCGCGCGGATTGTAAACCAGCAGCTGCGCCGCGCTGCTGATGTCCCCGCCCTGGCTGTTCGAGACGCTCACCGTGTACGCCCCCGCTTGAGCCGGTTGCACGTTCGGCAGCACCAGTGTCGCGTTTGTGCCGCTTCCCAAAGCGTTGCCATTTCTGGACCATTGATACTGCAAGGGCGGCTGGCCGCTGGCGCCTGCCGTGAAAGTGGCCGTTGCGCCTGCCGGCACAGTTTGGCTCTGCGGTTGGCTAAGGATGCGTCCCGGCCCGCCGACAAATGCCGAGAAATCGCCGCTCATGACGGTCTGGATTTGCTCTTGCGCCAAGGCCCCGGAGAAAACCGCCACATCGTCGAGCAGTCCGCACCAGTTGCGCGTCCCATCCTGTCCCAGCTCTGATCCAATGTGAATGGCCCCTTGGTATCCGGCGTAACCGATCGCCGCGGAAACGGCCTGGGAGGCGGTCCCGCCGGACGGCCCTTGGTTTCCATTGAGATAAACGGTAATGTTCGTCCCGTCATAGACGACCGCCCAATGTTCCCATTGCCCCAAGAGCGGGTTGACCGTTCCATACTGCCCCCAAGCAATTTGCCACGCCGTGTCGGCGCGCGCCCAGGTGTAAAACTCGTCATCGCCCGAGGCCCCGGACTCCAATTGGAGAGCCGTGCCGTCGTCCAGCACCAGAATGCGTCCGTATGAGGCGACAAAATCGCCGGAACTATTGGTATCCTCGTAGGCCCAGGCGGTAATCGTCCAGGCGTCTGAGGCCGTCTGCCCGATTTGCAACGAGCTGCTCCCGGGAATGTTCACGAAGGTGTGATCGACGCCGTCGTTGGTGAACAACAATGCGCCGCCAAACCCCGGCTGGCCGTTAGTCCAGTGAGGGAGCATTCCGTTGTCCCCCTGAAGCGTTCCGTTATTACCCAAGCCCGAAGAATCAGAAACGTTGGTGCCTGTGCCTTCATTAAAGCGCCACAAACCCACTGCCGCGGCGCCTCGGGTGCGAGGCGACGCCACGAGCAGGCATAGGAGCGCGACAATCCCGGCAATGGAGGGAAATGAAGAGCGCGTGCGTAAGCGTCTTGGCATCATAAGATAGATTGGCTTAGTCCTGTCACTGTAATCAAGTCGGGTCCGCCGGTCAACTGGATCCGCGTTCAGGTAGTGTCCTAATTTGAAAAATCTTCTGGAGTTCGAGGCTGTTGGCAGTACTTTTGCTGGTGGGGGTGCTCGGATTCAAACCGAGCGTCGATCATGGCTGATGCGAAGAAGGGAAAAGAACGAATATGACGCCTAGATTTGGGGAGCCAGAGAAAGACGAAACGTCCGTTGATTGCACTAAACGGTACGACATCTATTGTGCTCGCTTATCGTGAGCCGGAGTGCTGACAAATTTAATCAGTTCGTCCATTGAGCATCGAGTGGTGGAGTGGTGGAGGGCGGCTGTTACAAGGATTGACAAGAGATTCCGAAAAGAGCAAAAGAGAGGCTCAAGCCAGCATTCGGGACGCAGACTCCAGGGCTACGAGGAAAAAGGGGTGGAGTCAAAGCCACCCGGAGACCGGTTAGCGCCAAGGGGAAAGCCCGTTTTGAGCACCCGGAATAAGCGCGATAAAAACCAATAGCCCGGTTCATCAACACACCGGGATAAAAAAGACGAACTATGAGACAGTTGCTCAAGTTTCTGACAATCCTCCTGTTTGCCGAGGTCGTGCTCACCAAAGGGAACAGCGCACCCGTGGGGAACGATCAAGCGGAAAGCGTGGCGAAAGCTTGGTTGCAGACAAAAGCCAAGCCTCTGCGGACAAGTTTGGGAAAAGAGATCGGCAAGGTGATACCGTTCCGAGACAGCGGCGGGAGAACACTGGCCTACATCGTGTTGCTAAGACCGGATGGCTTCGTGGTCGTAGGTGCGGATACGGAGATCGAGCCCATCATTGCGTTTGGAGCTAAGGGGGGTATGTCCTTTGACAAGGACAATCCTCTGAGGGTCTTGCTGGAACGAGACATGGGAAGACGGCTGGATGACCTTAATAAAAATGCGGAAGCTGCCGTGACAATGGGGAGGTTGAGGGCTGAGGCGAAATGGGAGAATCTGAGTGGAATGGGCGCAAGGCCGCAGGACACAGCGGGCCTGGAAAACGTGGACGATTTGCGGGTGGCACCGTTGCTGAGCACCACATGGAGCCAGGGCGCGATCTACCAAGGCCAAACTTTGGTGGCCTGCTACAATTACTACACCCCACCCTATGGGCCTGGCAATCCGAACAACTTCCCGACCGGATGCGGCAGCACAGCACTGGCGCAGATTATGCGTTATTTTCAATACCCGACACAGGGAGTCGGGATACAGAATTTCACCTTTCAAATAAACGAGGTGCCGACAGCACAAGCCTTGAGAGGAGGAGACGGGGCGGGAGGCCCCTACCAGTGGAACGAGATGGTGCAGAATCCGGGAAATGGAACGACGACCCAGCAATGCGAGGCCATCGGGGCGCTCATGGCAGACGTCGGGATGGAGGGTGGAGCGGACTATACAGCATCTGGATCATCGATCGGATTCGGCGGGGGGGCAGTCCCAATCTGGGCGAAAACCTTTGGCTACGCTAACGCCGTCTGCGGAGGCCCTCTGAACGATGGGTGGATTCCTGAAATCAATCCCAACTTGGACGCGCATTTGCCCGTATGTCTTTGCATCGAGGCCGATCAGGGTGGCCACGTGGTGGTTTGTGACGGCTACGGCTACGACTTAGGGACAGCCTATGATCACATCAACCTGGGCTGGGGCGGGGAATGCGACGCCTGGTACGACCTGCCAGATGTTAACACCGAACCAGAGACGCCATATGATTTTACCTCAATATGGGGGATCTACTACAACATCTTCCCCCAGGCGACTGGGGAAATCATCAGTGGACGAGTGGTGACGCAAAGGGGCACACCCCTGAACGGGGTGCATGTATCAGCCGCACAAGTTGAAGGCCTGACATATGACGCTACCACCGATACCAACGGTATCTTCGCTTTCGTGGGAATGCCGTCTGGGGCAGTGTACACGATGAAGGTGGCTCCCGCAGGCTACACACCGGCGGCGTCGCTCGTGCAGACGAGGAACTCGACGTGGGGAGCCTGCGGCAACGTCTGGATGCAGGACTGGGTGGTTGGAACAAATGCGGACATGGGAATGCTGCAGGTAGTCCTCGGCCCAGACACGGCCAGCACTGCTGGGGCACAGTGGCAAGTGGACAATGGATACTGGCAAAACAGCTGGAACATGGTGTCCAACTTGACGCTTGGAAGCCATACCGTGAGCTTTAAACCAGTGAGCTTCTGGGAATCACCGGCTAGCCGGAGCGTCACGATCAACGCAGGAACGATCACCCAGATCAATGCCAACTATTGTCATATAAATTATGCATTCACAATCAACGGGAACAGCATCACGATCACGGGATACAGCGGTCTCGCAGGACCTGCGGAGATTCCTGCCACCATCAACGGATTAGTGGTCACCAGCATCGGAAACGATGCGTTCCTCGACTGCACCAGCTTGACCAGCGTCATTATTCCCAACAGTGTCACCAACATCGGAGAAAATGCCTTCGCGGTATGCTCAAGTTTAACTGGGATCACTTTTCCCAGCAGCCTAACGAGCATCGGTGCCTCAGCCTTCGAAACATGCCTACGTCTCACGAGCGTGAACATTCCAAGCAGTGTCACAAACATCGAGGAAATGGCGTTCTACGACTCAGGTCTGACCTACGTCACCATTCCCCAGAACGTCACGAGCATCGGAGATGGGGCGTTCGAGAATTCCAATTTAACAAACGTTTGTTTTCAAGGGAATGCACCGTCTAATGGTAACGACATATTTCTTTGGACAGCGGTAAAGACTATTGACTATGTCAATGGAACGACCGGATGGGGAAATACATATGCCGGAATCCCAACCAAAGCTTGCGCACAATGTGAGCATAGCAGCACGGTCGGGGCCCTGCAATTGACCATCAACATGCTGAATGGCCTGCCAGCCATCCTCATCGATGGAGCCACGGGCCAAACCTGCCTGCTGCAATATAAAACAAATCTGGCATCCCCAGCATGGATCGACCTGACCAACTTGACACTCCTCACTAGCGCCTACACCTTCATCGACGCGGCGGCGGAGGGAGCAAAAGCGAGGTTTTACAGAGCAACATCTGAGTAACAAAGGTGAGTTAGAGGGATGACATTGTGAAGCGGCTCAAAGGAATATCTTGAAGATTGCTGGGAATAAAGTCACCGAGCCCAACTTCGAACCCGAAAGTTAATTTTCAAATTAGGACACTACCCGCGCTAACGGGCGCGATTAAAAGTTATCAGGCGAGATGCTCCCCTGTTTTCTCTGTTTCCCCCTGTTCAGTTTGCCAGGTCAATGACGCAGCGAAAACCTATCGACGCGCAGCGGTCGAGGCTGCCCGACGTCAATAAAAACTTTTCCGCAAAATCCGCCGGCCGAGGGCCGCCGTCGGCGTACCATCCTGAGCCGGCAGCCTGATAAAAGGAACCGCCACGAAGGACGCAGAAGCGCGTGTGGCCGTCGGTGCGCTCACTCTCAGTCCATTCCCAGACATTGCCGCACATGTCGTAACAGCCGAATGGAGAACGCCCCGCCGGAAAATATTTTACAGGCGTTGTCCCTTCCGAAGCGGCGGGGTTGCAGCAACCCGGTTGCAGGACATTTCCCCAGGGATACTTGCGGCCATCGCTTCCCTGGGCCGCGTACTGCCATTCCTCTTCGGCAGGCAGACGCTTGCCCGCCCAGTGGGCGTAGGCCCGCGCATCGTCCAAGTCCACATAGACGACGGGATGGTCTTCCTTGCCCGGCGGGGGCGCGCCGTCTTCCCAATGTTTGAGAAAGCTCTCGGAATGCCTGGGTTTGTATTTGCCGGAGCGCAGGAAGGCCGCGTAAGCGGCGTTGGTCACAAGTGTCTCATCGATGCCGAAACGGGCCAATGTGATGGCGCGGCGAAAGCTGTAAACTCGAAAGCCGTAGGAATCTCCAAGATCGATTTCAGGGGGTGGAGTCGATTGGTAGAAGCCGCATTCGCGCACGCGCATTTGCGTGGTTAGCTCGATGCTCTTGGGCGGTATTTCCACCATGCCGGCTGGAACAATCGAACGCGGCGCCGGTTTGATGGAAACGAGCCTCGTTTCGATTCTCGGCCGCGTCGTGTCAACTGTATCGTCCCGGTGAGCCTCCTCCTGCCGGCGCAAGAAGTTCTTAAAATCGCCGCCCAGGTCCTGCTCTTTCGCCGCGACAAAACAACCGATTCCTCGAGGCGTCATTGTTCCAGAGAGCACGGCCGGACCGGCGGGCGTTCCGCGGATCAAATCGAAACATCGATCTCCCGGGCGCGGCACCGGGCGCAGGAAGTCGCCGGACCGATGATTCTCCGTGCGATTGACAATGGTCCAAAGTCTGACGCCGTCTTTTTCCCAAAGAGACGCGAAGATGCCGGATTGTTCCACTGGCACCAGGGGCGTCCAGAATCCAGCCGTGAAAAGCGCCGTAAAGCGGCGCTGGATGGGCAACATGCCGCGCAGGATCGAGCGGTCCCGCGCGTTCCACGGCACCTGTGAGCCAAACACATTCTCCCAAATCAACATGCCGCTGCCATTCATCCATGCCGAATGCAATTCGGAAGTGTGATCGCGGTCCCAGCGGCGGATTTGATGCTGCATGTGACGGGGTTCGAGCCATTTCGCCCTGAGGACTCCGGGGGCATAGCTGTCCTGGAACCACTGCGCCCAGGAAGCGTGGTGGTCTTGGATGCGCTCCAGCGGCACGGCATCCTCACCTTCCAGAATGACACCGGACCCGGCGGAATCGAGCCTCTTGCGCCAGTCCCCGGCACTGGCTTTGAGCGTGTCAAGGAAGATGCCATCCGCCGCCACTTCGGCTGTTAAGCGGGCAATCGCCTCCAGGTCCGAAACGGGCTCGCGGCGTGTTCCTGTGTCCCAGGGATTGTAGTCAAGATAAACTCGAACGCCGCGCCGATGAAATTGGGCAATCGCGCTCCGCAGCTCTTTCAATCCGCCGGGCAAGTCGCGGTAGAAATCGAATTGGTTCCGAGAGTCAATGCCAATTCGGGGATAAGCATGCCAAAGGACCACGCTGTCGTAACCGCCAAAGTCGCGTTGCGCCTGGTCCAGAAGTTCATGGACTTGGTATCGGCCCCGGCGGCGATCATAGAAGCGCTCGTCGCAGGTCATCAGAAACCCGCACGCGTAATTGCGGGCGGACCAGGCAAACTCGGGCCGGTGGTAGAGGCTGTTGTCGTAGTGAAGGCGGGACCGCGTTTCTTCGCGCCATTGCGAGAGGGCGGCGCGATACGCCGGCCATAAGCCCGCTTCGCTGGGAGCCGGCAGAATATCGCCGGACGCGTCCAACTGAAAGCCCGCCTGCGAACCGGCTGAGAAACGCGCGGTTTGGGAGACCAGCGCCAAAGAAGCAGTGACACCCGAGAGGAAGCGGCGTCGTGGCATTCTTGGTCCGGGTGTCATCGCATTGGGGTAATAATCCACTGGCCTTGCAAGCTCACGCTTTTTTATTGAAGTTTCGCGAAGCGGGGCCAATTCTGCGGTTGATGAACCCACGATTTGATGCGCCGCGGCGGCGGGTGGCTCTCATTATTGCGCAAACCATTCTGATCAGCGTTGCGATGGATTTCCCCGCGCCAGAGGGCGGCCATCAGCCTGGCGCGTCGTCCCGCAAGAATAATCAAAAATAAACAGCAGCGAATCCTATGAAAATAAAGGCCCAAATCTGCATGTTGCTCACCTGCCTGGCCGGCGTCTGCATTGTCAGCACCCAGGCGGCTGCCGGAACCTTGAGCGCCACCGTAGCGACACCAGCGCCGACAACACCAGTCAACCTGACAGCGGAAGGCACGCTGGACTGGGCCGAGTGGGGGTTTGGCGGCGACCCAACCGCTTTCAACGATATGGCGCCCGGCGGCGGTCCGATCAGCAATTACAAGCAAATCGGCGACCTGACTCAGGCTGTCAACGCCTATAGCCCCACGGGCGTCCCCGTGCTGTGGGACAACGGCGCCCCCACGCTTTCCGCGAGCGACGATCAGGAAGGGATTTATGTTGGTTACCAAGGCGGGAATGGTTTCCAAATCACCGTTCAGGCGGACCCGACGGCCAAATTCCTCAAGATCTATGCAGGCTGCTACGGTGAGCAACTTCATCTGCATGCCGTCCTGAGTGACGCCAGCGCCCCGGCCTATGACGATTATAGTCTTACCGACCCAACGGAATCTGGCGTCAATGGCGTCTATACGATCAAGTTCGCCGCGGCCTCGTCCGGCCAGACCTTGAGCGTTGCCATGAGCGTTGGAACGAATGTATTTGATACTAACTACGCCAACACGACTCTCCAGGCGGCGGCGTTGTTTGGCCCGGCGCCGGCCTTTGCCGCAAGTCAGCCCGCTTCCCAGACGAATTGGCTGGGGCTGAGCGCCCAACTTACGGCCCAGGCGTCAGGCGACCCAAGCATCCCGCTGTCTTATCAATGGTGGGTGGAAGCGAAGGGAGCCTATGTCCCGCTGGTCGATGGCGGCCAAATCTCCGGCTCGGGAACGCCAGCCCTCACCATCAGCAACCTGTCGCTGGCCAACGGGACGAATTACTATGTGGTCGTCACCAACGCCTACGGCGCGGTCACCAGCAGTGTGGCTGTTTTGACCGTCCTGCCAGTCACTGGAACTTTGCTCGGCGACGCCGCCACCGCCCCGGCTTCGGTTGACCTGACCGCCTTAGGGGCGCTGGACTGGGCCGATTGGGGAGTGGCGTCCGGGAATCCACCCAATTACATGGAACAAAAGGTCGGGGGCACAAATCAGATCAGCGACCTCACGCTCATCGGCCCCGCCCCCAACGGTCCGCTTACCTATAATAACGCGCTCGTCGCCTATTCCTGGAGCGACGGCACGCCCGACGCTTCGATAGCTGGCACCACGACCGGAATTTATTTTAATGACATAAATAACGGTTACCAAATCACCGTTCCGGCGGACCAAACGAACAAGATTCTCACGGTCTATGCGGGAGGGTGGAATTGCCAGATCCAACTGGAGGCTTCGCTCAGCGATTCCAGCGCCCCTCCCTATGTTTCTCCTGCTCTGACCTGCTCCACGGCCCAGGCCGCGGATGCCTATACGATAGACTTTGCCGCGGGTTCACCCGGACAAACCCTCACGGTCAACGTCTATTGTCTGACCGGCGGCGGCAACTGCACGCTCATGGCGGCGACTCTCACCGGCCCGAAACCGTTCATTCTGACCCAGCCAGTTTCCCAGACGAACTGGCTCACGAAAACCACGCAACTTACGGCGGTGACGGATGGCGGCCTGCTCTTTTCTTACCAATGGTGGGAGGAGGCCAACGGCGCGTATTTCCCGCTGTCCGACGGCGGCCAGATCTCCGGATCCGCGACGCCGACCCTGACTATCAGCAATCTGTCGCTGGCCAATGGGACGAATTACTATGTCGTCATCACCAATGTCTCTGGGGCTGTCACGAGCAGTGTGGCGGCTTTGACCGTTCTGCCCATTACTGGAACCCTGCTCGGCGGCGCCGCTTCCGCCCCGGGCTCCATTAACCTGACCGCCCTGGGCACCTTGGACTGGGCCGCATGGGGAGAGTTGAGCGGGATACCCCCCAATTACCTGGAACAAAAAGCTGGCGGCACAAATCAGATCAGCGACGTTACAACGATAGGTTCCGGCAGCGGCCCGAATCAGTTTGGCGGAGCGCTCGTTGTTTCTTCATGGAGCGATGGCGCACCCGACGCAGCCGAGACGAGCACGAACGGGATCTATTTTAATGGGGTGGATGGCGGCTACCAATTCACCGTCCCTGCGGACCAAACGAAGAAGATTCTTACCGTCTTTGCCGGAGGCTGGAATTGTCAGGTCCAACTGGAAGCCTCCCTCAGCGACTTCAGCGCGCCTCCCTATATTGATAATAGTCTTGTCACTCCCGCCCAAACCAGCGACGCGGACGCTTATACGATTGAGTTTTCCGCAAACTCCCCTGGCCAGACCCTCACAGTCAGCGTCCATTGTCTGACTGACGGTGGCAACTGCACCCTCCTGGCCGCAACGCTCGCCGGTCCGAAACCGTTCATTCTGGCTCAACCTGCGCCGCAAACGAATAACGTCCTGACGACCGCGCAACTTACAGCGACCGCTGAGGGGTGGCCGACCTTGTCTTACCAATGGCGGGTGGAAGCGAACGGAGCCTATGTTCCGCTGGTCGATGGGGGCCAGTTTTCCGGCTCACAAACGCCAACTCTGACCATCAGCAACCTCTTGCTGGCCGATGGGACGAACTACTATGTGGTCGTCACCAACGCCTACGGCGCGGTCACCAGCAGTGTGGCTGCTTTGACCGTTTTGCCAGTCACGGGAACCCTGATTGGCAGCGCCGCCACTGCCCCGGCTTCGGTTGACCTGACCGCCTTGGGCACGCTGGACTGGGCCGATTGGGGGGTGGCGTCCGGGAATCCCCCCAATTACTTGGAACAAAAGGCCGGGGGCACGAATCAAATCAGCGATCTCACGCTCATCGGCCCCGCCCCCAACGGTCCGTTTACCTATGATAACGCGCTCGTCGCCTATTCCTGGAGCGACGGCACGCCCGACCCTTCGATAGCCGGCACGACGACCGGAGTTTATTTTAATAACATAAATAACGGTTACCAAATCACCGTTCCGGCGGACCAAACGAACAAGATTCTTACGGTCTATGCCGGAGGGTGGAATTGCCAGATCCAACTGCAAGCTTCGCTCAGCGATTCCAGCGCTCCACCCTATGTTTCTCCTGCTCTGACCTGCTCCACGGCCCAGGCCGCGGATGCCTATACGATAGACTTTGCCGCCGGCGCGCCCGGACAAACTCTCACTGTCAACGTTCATTGCCTGACCGACGCTGGCAACTGCACACTCATGGCGGCGACTCTGCAAGAGGCGCCGGTGTCATTGCGGTTTGGCTTCACCGGCTCCAGTCTGCGGTTAACTTGGCTGTCGGGCGCCTTGCAGCAAACGACCAACTTGACCGGGCCGTGGATTACAACGACCGCCACTTCACCGTTTACCGTGACGCCATCGCTGAGCACGCCTCAAATGTACTATCGCGTCAAGGCGCATTGAAGACTCTTTCCATCCCTATTCCCTTCAATATGCCGGGCGGTTAATTCCAGCGCGTTGCCATTTTCAAATCGTGCGGCCATCACGCGGCACCGCGACCGGGTCTCATGGGTTAACAGCCGGGTCAAAGCGTCCGCGATCTGCCTTCCACTATGACGCCGGGATTTGAGGAAGTCGCCGACCCCAAGTTCTCTCGTGCGCACGCCATTGTCCGGTTGGTCAAAACAGAGGGGGCAAATCAATTGGGGTGTGCCCGCCGCCATCGCTTTTGCCACAGTGCCAATGCCCCCATGATGCACGACGGCGGCGCATTGGGGAAAGAGCATTTGAAACGGCGCGAAGGCGCTGTGAAGGATAGCCGAAGGCAGCGGGTCCGGCAGTTGGTTCTTATATTTCGTGAGGAAAATTCCGCGGACTCCAAGGATTTTGCACGCTTCCAGGGCGGCGCGGAACAATTCGGCCGGATGCGCCATCCCAGTCCCGAAAGTGAACGCAACCGGAGGAGTTCCGGCGCGGCAAAACTCCAGGATCCGCGGATGCAATTCCTCACCTTGCCCCCCATCGTAGAGGGGAAATCCCGTAAGCCGCTTTTGCGGGGGCCAATCGGCCTGAGGTTGGCCATACCATTCCGGAAATAGTCCGAGAACAAGCTGGGGCGAAAGCCAATTTCGAAGAATGTGCCGCTGGGGTGTCAAACCGAGCGAAGCGCGGAAGCGGTTGAGACCGGGTCCGATCATAAGGTCAGCGCCAACGTCGAGAGCGCGCCAAAAGGTCTTCCAAACCAGCCGAGGGGCATGGCGAAGAAACGTCAAACCCGGCATGATCGCCGGCGCGATTGAGCTGGGGATCATCCAGGGCTGGAGAACCAGGCTCACCAGCGGGACCCCTTGCTTTTCGTGGACTAAACCGGCGGCGAGCACACCGGGACTGGCGACGAGGATGGTGTTGTCAATCACCAGTTTTGCAAGAAGCTGGTATTGTCTCTCGATGAAGCGCAGACCCCACCGCGCCATGAGCGGGGCGGTTTTCAGGGGATTCCAGAAATCAGGATGGCCGAAGAGCTCGTGGTTTTCTTCCGCTGAAACCAAAGCCGCAAAAGCAAACCCGTGGGCGCGGGCCAATGATTCATAATGCGCGCTCGCCACGAGGGTGACTTGGTGCTCTCTGGAGCGCATGACCGCCCCTAGTCCCACGTAGGGAAAGACATCGCCGTCGGTGCCCACAGAAACAAGAATGACCCGCATTGGAATTGCTAAAGCGAATCATAGCAAGGGCTGTTTCAGATGCAATATTTGGGCGATCGTCTTTTAGCGAGGAGGTCTTCGAGACCCTTCAGCGTGCTTTGGCTTCTCGGACCGGGAAATCCTGAAAGGATTGCCATCATTCAGCCCAAGGGTTGCGAGGAACGAGCTACCCTGGGGGGAAAGGCCCCATGGAGCATCTACTCTGAAAGAGTTGAATCCATTCCACCCGTCTCGTTCAGTAAGACCCAATTCAGATCGCCGCAAGTGTCCGCGAAACTCTCCTGAGGAACCCAACAACAACTATTGGCGGGAGATGGGTGGATGAGCTATTTTAGCGTTATGAGAACGACCTTCGCATGGCTGCTGGCCCTGGCGGCGCTGCCGGTTTTGGCCGACCAGGTGGAAATGCAAAACGGAGACCGCTACACTGGGCGGGTCCTTTCCCTCTCGGACAACTGCGTTGTGCTGCAAAATGAAATCCTGGGTAGAATCACCTTGCCGCGAAGCAAGATCACGCTGCTGAGTGTGGGATCAGCGGCGCCGACGGCAGCCGCCGTTGGCTCGCCGGCGGCATCGTTGGCAACGGCATCGGGGACAAATCGCGCGCTGGCAAGTCCAAAATCAATCATAATAACAAACGGGGATGCGGACCTGGCGGGGGCAGGGCGTCGGCTTGTAGAATAAAAGCCGAGGCGAGGTCGAGCGGAGGAGGTTTGAGAGGAAGGAGGAGTTGCCCGAGCGCGGGTCCCGCGGCCGCAAGACGGCTGATTTGTTAAATCCGCAGGT
>JBKQWF010000272.1:0-4297 GCA_052139695.1 Limisphaerales bacterium | reverse complement strand
GAAAAGCCGCTACACCCGCTACACCGTTGATGGTCAGGCATTTAAGTAGCTACAAAACCCGCTACGGATCCGCCACAGACCCGCTACATTTGGATTCAACTCTTTCAGAGTTGATCGTCAAATTGGGCCATAACAAGGGTAGCTCATTCCTCGCTGCTGGGCTGGATCATACAATCCCGTTGGTTGGCCTCTGGCGTCAGCCAAACGATGAGGTCGGCTCTCGGTCACTTTGCTTCTCGCGGAATCTTTGTCGGATTCTAGATTTCGCGGTTATTAATAGATGAGATGCAGACAAAGTCCGACGCACAGATCCTTCGCGAATACGCCGAATCCGGCATGGAGGCCGCGTTCGCGGAGATCATCGCTCGGCACACGAACTTGGTTTATTCCGCCGCGTTGCGGCAAGTGGACTCGCCGGACATCGCCGCCGAAGTCACTCAAAGTGTCTTCATCGGCCTGGCGCATGGAGCGCAAGCGTTGTCCTGCCGGCTGGCGGAGGATGCTTCGCTGGCGGGCTGGCTGTGCCGCAGTGCGCGCAATGTCTCACTCAATCTCCGGCGGGATGAGTTTCGCCGGCATTCCCGCGAAAGGATGGCCATGGATGATCTCAATGCGAGTTCCGAAACCGCACCTGACTGGGAGCGCTTGCGCCCCGTGCTGGACGCCGCCATGTCCGAACTGGATGAATCCGACTACGACGCGTTGGTGATGCGATTCTTCCGGAACCAGGATTTGCGCTCGGTGGGCCGGGCGTTCGGCGTGAGCGATGATACCGCGCAAAAACGAGTTTCGCGCGCGCTCGATAAACTGCGCGACCGTTTGGTCCGGCGCGGGATCAAGACCACCGCTGCCGCGCTTTCCATCGTCCTCTCCGCCAACAGCGTCCAAACCGCGCCCGTTGGATTGGCCGCTGCCATCGCCAGCGCCGCGTCGCTCGCCCGGACTGCCGTAAACACTTCGACCGCCATTGCCGTCACAAAAAACATTGTCATGACTACCCTGCAAAAAGCACTCATCACCACCATGCTCGCCGCTACCGTTGGAACCGGAATCTATGAAGCGCGCCGGGCCTCTCACTTCCAAGAGCAGACCCAAACGCTTGCGCTTCAGCATGACTCGCTGACCCGACAGTTGCAGGAAGAGCGCGACGAAGCCTCCGCCAGGCTGGCCGCGGCGCGACTCAAGAGCAGCCAGTCGCGGGGCGATCTTTCGGAAGTTGTCAGGTTACGCGCCCAAGTGGCAAAACTGCGGGAAGAAAACCGGCAATTGGCCCAACTCAAAACCGACGCCGCTTCGATGGACTCCTTGCTCGGGCGAGTCCAGAAGCTCAAGGAGAGGCTGGAACAAATGCCGGACCGGAAGATTCCGGAATTCCAGTTCCTGACGGAGAAAGACTGGCTCGATGCCGCGGGGAGTCCCAAGCAACTGGAATCCGAATCCGACTTTAACCAGGCTCTCAATGCGTTGCGGGGCGCGGCCAAGAATGAGTTTGCCGGCACGGTTCAGGATGCCCTTGGCGGCTATGCCCAAGCCAATAACGGCCAGTTGCCCGCCGATTTCTCCCAATTGAAGCCTTACTTCGCCTCACCCTTCGACGAGTCCGTCTTGCAGGGCTACGAATTCAGCCAACCGGGAACGGTGACCGAGAAGACCACTTCCCTGATCGACCAAGAGGGCAATTATTATTCATCGCAGATGCAGATCGGCATGGGCTCTATCTCCAGTTCGACGACGACTGAGGATGCATTGCATCAAGCCATACAGGCTTTCTTGGCGGCGAACAGTGGGCAGACCCTTACGGATCCGGCCCAACTGCTGCCTTACGTCCAGACACCTTCCGAACAAGCCGCGCTCCAAAAGATTTTAATGCAACACCCCGCCGCGAAGTGATGCGCATTGAACGGGGCAGCCCTTTTCACTGCTGAGATCGTCTTGTCAGCGTTTTTTGCGCCGAGATGGCAACCGTGCTATCGGGGGACTGCTGGGCTATTTCCTGCAAGGCGCCGGATGCTGCCGGGGTCCCGGCTTGTTCCAGCGCGATGACCGCCGCCAGCCGGTTCTGACCGCTCTCAGCAGTGAGGGCGGCATTTTCGAGTTCAGGGACGGCGGTCTGATTGAAGAAATCGGTGAGTTCCGGGGAGGGCGATGCTCCGAGGTTTTCCGCCAGATAGGTGAGTCCGGCCAGTTGCGCGGCGGGATCGGATTCGTCTTGGACGAGCGGAAGAATGGCTAGGGGATCCCCGCCGGCTTGAGTATCCAAGGCTTGATAAAGTTGCGCGCGGACATTCGGATCTGCTTCCTGCTGCAACGCCGCAGCCATCTGCGGGCCGGCGTCGCTGGCGCCGCCAATGGCGGTCAAAGCCCATGCCGCCGCCGCGCGCAGATCGGCATCCGGATTGCCCAGATACTTCAGCAAAAACGGGGAGACGTCCCCTTGCGCGTTGCCCAGAGCCTCGAGGGCGGCGACTTTGGATTCGTCCGGCGCGTCCTGGGAAGCAAGATAACTCGTGAAGAACGTTTCCGTCTCGGAGAATGGCCTCTTGCCCAAACCGTTCAGCGCGTTTTCCACGACGTCTGGATCGCTGATTTCCGTCGCCGCCCGTGTCAGCGCATCCAGCGCGCCGGGGAAATTCACGTTGCCCAGGGCCAGCGCTGCCTGGTTGCGGACACTCAATGGAACTTGTTCGTTGAAAAGCAGGCTGCCAAGGGAATCGACCGCATCGGCTTCGCCAGTCAACGCCAGCCCGCGAACCGCGCCGCGCGCGGTGATTTCATCCGGATCATGGACCAAGCCGTTGAGCAAGCTGCGGGCTTCCGGGCTCGGACAATCGCCCAGGCCTTCGCCAATCGCGGCTTTCAAATAAGGGGGGCTGCTTGTTTCCGCCAGGGCGTTTTTCAAGGCGATCATCGCCGCCGCCGAGCCAATCCTGGCCAGCGCCCGCGCCGCCTGCCGGCGGGCCATTAACGGCAGCGACTCGTCAACAAGCTGCGCGATGAGTTTCGCCGTGGCCGGGTCGGCAACCTCCGGCTCAGGTGGAAACAACTTCTCCGACGCGGGGTTCCTTGTTTCAGCCATGCCAGCAGATGGTTGTCCCAGACTCTCGGGCCGCAACCCGTCCTTGGCCGGCTTACTTCCGCCGCAAATAATCAGTCCGAGCACGCCTCCCGCTACGAATAGCAATGCCCCCCAAGCAAAGCCTGGACGAACGCCTTCCTGTGCTCGAGGCGGATTGGGCTTCATAGGCAATCAAGTAGGCCGGAAACAGGCCCCGCGCCAAGGCACGGGGTCAGATGGTTGTTCCAACTTTGTTTAAGGAGCTTGGTATTTGAGACTTTGCCCGAATAGGCTGCCGCTTAAGGTTTCCACGTTCAGATTGGTGCCCGAGGTTGAGATTCCCAGGCTCAAACTGCGGCCTTTGCTCGCGCCGGTCCCGGCAAGGAGGATGGCCGATGTGTCCTTGCTAGACGTGTAAGTTCCCGTTGCGCTGAAGGTGGCCGTGTCGCCGGCCGAGGTGAGGACGGTTGCCGAGCCGGTTTTGTATTTCTTGCTTCCATTGGGAGTTAAATCCAGCGCCAGGCTCCAGGCCCCGGTCGCCGTAGCGGGCAGGGGAATTACAGAATCTTTGTAGGTTTCCTTTTTACTGTAGGACTTTGTTTTATGGTTGGCAGTGTCCACAAAAGCCACATCCAGGGTGAACGAAATCGTGCCGATGATCAGTTTGTTCGTCCCGTCGATTTCCCCATTGCCCTTTGTGCTTAACGTAAACTTCGTGATTTTGAGCGCGATCCCACCGTAGGTCGCCGTGCCTGTGCCTGAGCCAGTTAATGTTATCGCGGCTTTCTGCGCGCTGCCGGCCCCTGTCACTGCTCCGCTGCCCTTCAGGACACCATTCGTGAGATGGAAGTCGATGCCATCGTACGTGCCCACAAAGGTGAATTTGCCGGCCCCGCTTAGCTTGCCGGAGGCCGCCTGACTTAAGGTGTAATTAAATGAAGCCAAATTCAACGAGTTGGTGTAGTCGCCGGAAACGTCCCACAGCGGCTCTAAACTGCCCATTTCATTGGTGTAGATGCCGTTCGCCATGCCCGCAAAGACCGCTTCTGCGTTGAACAGCATTGCTGCGCCAGCCAGCACTGCCAAGGTTTGTAACTTTTTCATGGGGGGGATTCCTTTTTCTAATTGGTTTGGGGTTTATGTTGCCGGGTGCTTTTAAACGGCCGGGCCTCCCTGCTGGGTTACTTTCCGCCGATCTTGCTGCGGAAGACCCGCTTCGCCGGCGACCGAGCGGATGCCCTG
>JBKQWF010000271.1:0-5628 GCA_052139695.1 Limisphaerales bacterium | reverse complement strand
CGCGAGGATGGCTGGTACCTGAGCAATCTGCCGCCGCAGGACCGGGAAGGCACCAGCGACCTGCACGAAGCCGGAAAGGACGAAGTCCGCCGCGCCGTGAATCAGACGATCAAGGCGCTTGGCAAATATCACCAGACACTGGCGTGTCTGGCTAATATCCGAGGTCGCTCCGCGACAACAGGACGTATCCGTGGTCGCTCCGTGACAGGGGGACGTTCCTCGCAACCTGGGCTGAGTGATTTCAATCCTTGCAGGATTGTTTCCGCTCATCCGCCACAGTCGAAACGAGTTTTACGCAGATTGGGTCTCCAAAAATGTCCAAACTCCGGCGGCGGGCAAGGGACTGCCCGCCCTACCGAGACGCTGACCGGCGTTCGACGCTTATTCCAACCGAAAACTGGCCGGAGTAAACGCGGCGAGCTGGAAGGTGAACGAGTGGCCGGCGATTTTCATGGCGCTCCCTGCCGGTTCGCCGCGCAGATTCACCGGGCAAGCGCGGGTTGCGCGGACGTCCGCCGGGAGTTTCACCGTCAGCGAACCGGAATGGCCGGCTTGTTCCCAGACCCGCAACAGCGTCCGGTCACTGTAAGGGTCGGGGCCAAAATGCGTCACCAGCACGCCATGACGGGAGAGGCTCAGGCCGGTTTTCGTCACGGGCAATTTCCCCCCCGGTCCGCTGCCGCAAGCTGCCAAGAGCGGCGCGCGCGCTTCCCAAGCCGGCGTGAGGAGATTTTTCTCCGCGTTGTCGCCGCGAATCGCCCAGATGCGCACGCGTGAATTCCACGAACCCTCCTGCCAGAGCCGGAAATTGGTGTCCCACTGGTTGTTGTAGAGGTTCACGAAAATGCGGGCGCGTTGGGGCGTGTATTGCCACGAAAACTTCCACAGGCCCGGCTCATCCAGGCTCACGAGCGGCGAATCCATTGGGCAAAGGCCGACGCCGTAACCGTCGAGGCCGGTGATGGTCATGCCGGAATTGAGGCAGAGCAAATGCCGGTTCCCACCGTCAATAATGTCTTTTGCCGGATCTATCAGCGAACCGAGGCGGGCAAGCTGGAACTTCGGCTGGTTAATCGCAAAGGGGAGGCAAAGCCAGCCGCCTTCAGGGATCGGATTTGGCGTCTTGCCCTCAACCGTCCATTCCACGTCGAGATACGGCCGCGCTTCATAGAGGGTGTATTGCAGCGTGACCGCTTTGGCCAGCGGCGCGGCGTCCGCCGAGCGGAGGAGGATGGTTTTCGCCAGCGGGCCGGCTTGCACCGAGACCGTCCAGTTGGTCAGCGTCAGCGCGGCGTAGGGCGACTGGTCCGGACCCGGCATGCCCGGCTTGCCAAAATCATTATCGACCCACCCTCCATGACCGCGGGCATAGGACTTCACGAATTCGCCGACATTGGTGTTTGCAAACCGCTCATGCCAGTAAGAACCAAAACTGTTTTCGTCTGTTGTCGCCACCAACTCGCGTCCCGTTTGCAAATCCACCAATGAAACCAATCCCCCGCGTGACGCGTCCACCTTGAGCCGGAAAAACTTATTTTCGATCACGCCGCCACTGGTTGAGACATATTCTTTTGCGACCGCGTCCGCCACCGGTTGGAACGTTTTGTAGCCTCCAGGCGGAACGTCGCGGGCGACGAACCGCATTGTCCGGCCATCCACGGCTGAGATTTCCACGATCCGTCCACTCGTCAAATCGCGCACGCTCGTGCAAGCGCCTTCTGGCAGTTGAATTTCGACCTCGCCGCTCCGCTTCCACGGCAGCGGATTGAAAACCACAACGCGCGCCCCTTCGGCCGCGACGTTTTGCGCCAGCAACCGCATCCGCTCGTCCACGGCGTTGGTCACGATGTTGGCGGTGGTGCGGATGTAGTCGCTTTTGTCCTCGAAGGATTTCAGGAAGCGGTCGTAGGCGCCGTCGGCCAGTTTCTGCTTCCATTCTTCGCCATACCAGAAGCCGCCGGGCTGCGAACCGTAAAAGCCAAAAGTATGTTCGCTGTAGAGAAGGCTGTTCTCGTAAGCTCGCGCCAGAAGTTCGGCCAGGGGCGAAGGATTTAACCCTGCGGCGCGCAATTCCGTGTCAAGCATCGCCACCGCGCCTTCCAACGGACGCACGTTCCAGGCCAGTTTGGTCTCCATCGGAAAGGCTTCGAAGCCGTGAATCCATGTATCCGGCATGTCGCCGCGCACCACGGGGATATTGTCATTTTTCTCCGCCATGATGGCGTCGTAAAAATCCTCCAGTCGGCCGAACCTGATCTTGACGCCTGGCGCTTCCTTCGCCGCCTGGCGCAAAAGGTTGTCCACCTCCTCCGTCGTCGGTGGTCCGTGATTGTCGCCGGTCATGATCATGGCCAGCCAGGTGTGATAGGGCCAATCGTGGGGCGGAACCAATGGCGTGCCGTATTCCGGCGAAAAGGAGGTGAGCAGGCGCGAGCCGTCCGGGCCTTCCCACCAAAAGAGCGGCGGCACGCGCATCGGGGCGCTTCCGCCGTTGCAGCCGATTTGGAGAAACTCCACCCCCGCGTGTTTGAGCAAAGTCGGCAAAACCCAGGTATGTTCCGGGACGTCGGTCATCTTGGCGGCGCGCGGCAACGGCAGGCCGTTTTCGCGCGCCAGATCGGTGGAAAAAGTCATGCCGCGGACGAGGTCTTCCAAATCGAGCGACTCCGTTTGGAGCGAGAAAGGCATCGCGTGAGCCGTCAGCCTTCCCTCCTTTAATGCCTGCACGATTTTTGCCCGCCGCTCCGGCGTCTGGCCCGACCAGAGCATCTCCTTCAACGGCCAGCCCGGCACCGTCCAGACGAATTGCTCTCCCGGCGGCAGCGACCGCGAATGGTCGATGGCCTGCATCGCCCCATCGACGAACTTCGTCCGGTAGCGGGTCAGAACGTTCGTCACGAGGTCGGTGTAGCCGATGTCGAAATGCGTCTTGTAAACAACAACGATTTCCTGAACCCCTTTCTCAGCGCGCGCCGGCAAGGCCAGCAACGCCAGGAAAAAGACGGCGCACAAGGCGTAACGGCCCAGTTGAAATCCGGGGAGCGCGACCGTCCCGGTGGCTTCCAGCCGGCGTCCCGCCGACTGGCGTCGGAGCGAAAAACACTCTGTCTGCGGCGAACCATCTCGAGACGCTGAGGCCTTCGGCGGGACGCCGAAGGCTGCGGGCGAGGACGCCCGCGCTCCCCGATCCGAACGCATGGATACTGGGAAGAAGGGTTTTTTGGGGTCCATTCTCTGCTTTGGTTGAAGTTATGGTTTTCTATGAGTTTCAGCGGACTGATCCGCTGCCGGGAGGTGTTGTCTTCGGATAACCGACTGACTGGGCGATGATGATCTTCTGGTCGGGCTTCAGATGGAGCGCCTCGCGCAATCCGGTCCGATCGGTCTCATGCACAACGGTCGCCAGCCCGGCCGAGGCGCAAAACAAATAAATGTTTTGGGTGATGCAGCCGGCGTCGAAGGCAGCGTAGCCCTGCTTGTCTTCGGGTTTGGCTTTGGTCTGGCGCGCCAAGTCAGCCACCAGGACCAACGCCACCGGCGCGACTTTCACGAAGTCCTGGCTGCCGGTCCGGGCCCGGATGTCTCCGGAAGCCACCGGCTCCAAACGATGGCCTTTGGCATCATAGACGTAGATGCCTTCCGTCGTCGCGACGTAGATGTCGATCTCCTGCGAATTCATCGCGGAGGGCGCGGTGCGATGGGAAATTGCCGGGCGGTTGATGCCATCGCCGGCCCAGAGCAAGTCGGACAAGACTTGCGGCGGCAAATTGGCCGGGCTGAATTCGCGCACCGTCTGCCGTTCCTTCAAGGCCTGCATGAGGGGCTTGCCGCCCGCCGTTTGGGGTGGCGGCAGCGAAACGGGCTGAAGGTCTTGCGCCAGGCCCGGCAGCGCACTCACAAGCCAGCCAGCCAGAATTGAACCCAGCGCCCAGGGGGAGAATAATCGGTTCATAGGGCGCGAGCTTATGCCGTCCGCCCGCGTTGGACAATGAAGGAACTGCGCAATTTCGGCTTGTTCATCAGACCGGCTGAACTCAAGTTCACATCGTGAAAACATTGACCGTTGGAGAAGCTAAGGAACAACTGGCCTAACTGATTGCCGAAGCGCATAAGGGAGCAGTTATCGTCCTGACCGACGGCGGGAAGCAAGTCTGGCTCGACACGCAACAGCCGCTGGACTTGGAAACCGACAACCCTGAACTCGAGGCGGAATTGCCCAAGGGCACTAGACATCATGCACGTCGCCGCTGCCATCGTGATCGGGTGTGGGGAGTTTGTCACCTTCGATGCTCGGCAGAAAGCGGTGGCGATTCAGGCCGGCCTTACGGTTAAGCCGTAGTCTTGCTGAGGCACCCAACGTTGCGCGGTTCCCTCTCCGATCTAATAACCGCATGGCCCCCGCCCGCCTTTGCCCACAATTTTGCGATGCCGGCCCGCGTCCAATCCGCCACTGTCAATGGCCTTGAAGCTTCCCCGTCGAGGTGAAGGACAATTCGGGCCAGGCGATACGACAATAGTTATTGTCAGTTCGCCGGAGGGGCAGTCAAGGAGCAACCGTTTCTCGACGGTGCTAGGGTATCCCAAGCACACTTCTTGAGCCTTGAATGACACTCGGCGGGAACAACTCAGCGGAGCAGATTCGTCCATTCCTGCCCGCAATCACCTTCATCATGGGACTGTCCCATAAGTCAGAGCCATTTCAAGAGCAGTTTTTCTGAAAACTCTCTGCGCGGTTCTATTCATTGGTGGGATGGGCTTGGGCCGGGACATTGACTTCCTCCACTCTGGCCTCGATCCTTTCATCTCGCATGTGAAGGACGTTATGCGCGGTAAATGCCTCACCATCAAACACGATGCTCTTGATGGGTTTTTTCTCTCGTTTTTGGCTTCGCAGATAGCGAGTTACATTCATCCAACGAGCAACCCCATCTGAGGTTCTGATAACGAGCATAACAGGACATGGTTGGTTTACCCAGTACTTCACGTGGCGGTGATTCTTGATAGTGAAGATTTCCTGGCCATCCTTGCACTGGTAGAGGTAAGAATCCCCTGACTTGAGCTGAAGGTAAACTCGAAACCCACTTGCATTGCCATCGTGGTCTTTGAATTCTATTTCTCCGTCTATGCCCCAGTCGGAGTTTGGAGTGGGTCGAAAAATCTGACCTGCCTCGCCAGCAACAGAAAATGCATGGCCAAGCAAAATAAGCTCCTTGCTTTCGTTGTCCATGCTTTTTTGAGTTTCCTTCTCAAGAGCGCGAACTCGTTCCTCTAGTATACTCGACGAGAACTTTCTTTCGATAAGGTCGAAAAGCGGAATCGGCCGTCTACAGAATTGGCAAACTATGTCCCTGTCCCCACGCTCAAGCGCCCTCTGGATAGCGCGAACTCCCTCAACGCTCTCGCGGCACTTTGGATTTCGGCAAACGTAGTGCCGCGTTCGTACCACGTTCGAGGCCCTTTCCTTCAGGTGGTCGTGAACGTAGCGGATAAATGTGACTTTGGTGTCATCAGGAATCATTGGGTCGAAGTACACTGTAATTTCTCCAATCCCTTCGCCTCGTTTGTCCATTTTAAGGCCGACCCTTTTTCCCTCAGGGGAATTGAAATCGGCGGCAAATCTCCACAACT
>JBKQWF010000270.1:0-5080 GCA_052139695.1 Limisphaerales bacterium | reverse complement strand
ACTCGGGTATCAAAGTCTCGAAGGAAGCTATGCAAGCTGTGCGCCTGACCCCGAACGCATTTCATGGCGAGTGGAACTACACAATATCGCATTAACTGTGACAGTTATTTTTGCGCGGCTCCTTAGTGCGATAAAACTGAAGGGCTTCCATGACCCAACGGTAATCGGGTGTCTCAATATTGGGAAGCGTCAGCAGCGAAATCAACTTGGGCGCTATGGCAATGGCGTCCAGTTTGTACAGCCGTTCCAGCACATAAACCGTCTCCTGAATCGTGGAGGTTGGAATCACCAGCTTGACCTTACCGGACTGCGCCGACCGAAAAAGATCAGCGGCGGCGGCGGACTGGATTTTATCGTCGCCCGTCAGGTAGCGGACCACCACGCTGGCATCAACCGCAATCGAGGAAGCCATTTACAGGCTCTCCTCCAATCCCGAGGCCCCCGCTTTCGCAATGCCTTTTCTGCCTGCCGCCCGCATTTCCTCCACTGAGTGCGCCCGCTTCCCCTTCCCCAGCGAACCGGCCAGGGCGTCAGAGTCTTCGACGAGTTCCATGATCAGTCTCTTGCCCTCCACTATCTGATTCACCCGTTGACCCGGCCGCAGCCCCAGAGCCCGAATCGCTTCCGCTGAAATCGTGGTTTGAAACGCTTTGGAAATCTTTGTTTGCGTCATAAACAACATAATACACAGAAAACATTGGAAGTCAAACCACAACCTGTTATTATTCTCCACTGCATTTTAACAGCCGAACATAACCAAGTGCCTTTCGCGAGTTTTCCAATCAAGAAGAGCCAAGGTCGAAGCCTGGATAGATGATGAAGCGGCGGACACGTTCCATGCACCCATAGTAAAATTCCCAGAGAAGCCGGTGCTGCAAGCTTGACTTTAAATAAACGTCAACTATATTAAAGGCATGAGGGATTTAAGGGAGACTCCAAGTTATACAATCGCCGAGGCTGCGCGATGCCTGGGTATTCCCGTGGCCACACTACGAAGTTGGTTCAAAGGGGCGACCCGGGGCGGGAAAAACTATAAACCGTTCCTCACAATGTCGAACTCATCGCGCCTGACCTTTTTTGAGATGATGCAGGCAGACGCGCTCTTTTCGATGAGCAGGGGAAACCAGACAACGCTCCGCACCTTCCGTGACCAATTGAAGGAACTGGAGCCTATGGACTTGGTCCGGAAGGACATTTTCTTCGACAGGAATTCCATATACCGCCAGTTCGCCGCCTGCTTCGTCTCCTTGCGGGAGAAAGGCCAGACGTATCAACAGAGCGTCATTGAGCCTTACCTCAAGCGTGTCCGGTATGACTCAAAGAACGTCGCTTGCCGTATTTACCCCTTTATGAGCCGGGGGGACGATCTTGCCGTGACGCTGACCAATATCGTCATTGACCCAAGGATTTGCTACGGAACCGTGTTTCATGACAAGATAGGCGCTCCCGTGACGGTCATCGGAAAGAGATTCGATTTGGGAGATGACGACGAAATTCTCGCGAAGGATTTTGGCACCAGCAAGGAATTCATCCGGGAAGCCATTCGGGCGCGCAATCTAATCTATGTCCAGCACGAGGCCGCCTAAGCTGTTTTTCGACCGCTGTTTTGGCGGGCGATTTCTACGGGAGCGTTTGATGGCGGGCGGCTTCGGCGGCGAAATCATTCTCCACGACGAGATTCTGCCGAAGACGGCGGATGATCTGGAATGGATTCGCTGGTCAGCCAAGCAGGGTGCCGTGGCTTTCACTTGTGATCTGTTTAGGAACGAATATCAAAGGATGGCGCTGGAAAACTACTCCGGCATCGTTGTCATTTTCCCAGAGTTGCCGATTGAATTAATGCGAGACCACATCATGCACGCGTGGCCGAAAGTCTTGCACTTGGTCACCAATGGCCGGACGGGTTGCTACAAATACAACGCCACGTATGGAAGGCTTTCCAAGCGCTGGAAATAAGGGGCAGAACAGACTACGTGTGTTTAGCGGACAGCAGCCAGCCTTGGTTTTTACTTGGCGTTCTACCCCCGCCGCCGACAACAACTATTATGGTTAATGTAGTATTGACGACGTGCTCTGCACTCTCCGCCTTCACCCTTCCCGGCTTGCGACCAAATCACGCAATTGTTTGCCACTGTCGAGGCTTAGATGATTCGATAAGGCAGGCTGCTTTTCTGGCAACGCCTCAGTAATCCGCCAAATCAGCCGGGCTGTCGGGCTTTTGATAGCCTTGCGGCCTTCCAGCGCATCCGCCTTGCATTCCCCGACAATACCAATAAATCGAACCGGCCCAACCAGTCCTTTTGCCAGTTCAAGGAAACGCCGGTCCTTTTCGACATCAATTTCAGCAACCCTTAAAAGCTCAGTCTCGTAATCCGTCAACGGCTCCATATTGTCCAAGCGGTAATCCAGTTCTTCCTGACTGCGGCCGCTTTCCAGGAAGATCGTCATCAGCTTTGAGTTTTTCGGGTCACGCTTCAATTTCCGGGAGTGTTTCTCAACCCAGGTTTGCAGTTTCCAGTCGATCCCATCGGCGGTTTCAGCGAGCCGCACCCGGAAGATGCCGGTCAATGTCTCAACGCCGTCAAGCTGCGCCATGATTGACCTTTTGTTTTGTGTGAAAAGCTGTCGGCGACGGTTTTTTTGAGTCGGAACCGGGAAGGACACCTGTTCGAGCAGCTTGGTGACGCTGATTTCAAACGGGTCGGATTCCGAATGATGGTGCGCTCTTGAAGGAATATATAAATAAATCGCCTGGGCGAGCGGCGACCTGATCGACGTGAATACATCCAAGTCAAGGTGTTGAAGCTCAGTGACACGATGCAATATCGCGTAGAATTCCGGCGAGAGCGTGCAACCGTGGAAAAAGATTTCAAGTTGTGGCGAATTCGCCGCGCTGGCGTCTTTTCGACGCGGCGGGCGCTTTTCAATGTCGATACGCTCAATGAGCCGGTATTCGTGCGTCGTTCCCGTCGGCACATCGGTGAACTATGATAATGCCCCACCGCATTCAAATGCCCTGCGTCTCGTGAATGTGCGCGTTTCCATGTTTTTTGACGCCTACGGCAAGGAGCCGAAGGACTGCGAACTTGCGGCCGTACTCGACGCCATTCGCGGCGGACGCTACGCGGCGCAAGTGTCGGCGATCCGCGCCACGTATGCGAGCACGCTGGCCGAAACCGGCAGCCTCGAACAAGCCAAGGACGCTATCAGCGCCGCAAAGACAAGGTTGTCATACTTTTGAATGGTCGCCTTCGTGCCATCGGTCTTGGGATTCGAGTATGTCCCCGAAAGATAACAGAGTGCATCCCATTCCTGGCCGTCCACGATGCCCTTTGTTGGGCACTTAACAAAGACAGTTTGATCTCCTGGAACTTCCGTTTTCTCCTCTGTCGCTACGGCAGGGGGAACGTAGCCCATACCGACACGCTGGTTGTCATTCAGTTTGGGACGAATTGGGGCCACATGTTTGACTATGATTTTATTGGGCACAAAGAGAATGCCGTCTGGCAACACTTGGGCGACCTTGCCGCGCAGATTGGTGAAATTAGCAATTGCTACAGGTTGGCCGTCCACGAAGCGAAGTAGCCGGTCTTTCCTGGCTTCTTCTTGCGCTTTGACGGTCTCTTGATGCGCGGCTATCTCTGCATCGGCTTTCGCCGGGTCGTAGCCATATTTTTGCTGAACCACCTCTGGCATCTCAGACAAAGGGATTCTTGCTCCGTCGCCATTCCCATACCAAACGGTGGCATACGCCGCCGTT
Source organism: Limisphaerales bacterium (assembly GCA_052139695.1). Lineage (GTDB taxonomy): Bacteria > Verrucomicrobiota > Verrucomicrobiia > Limisphaerales > Palsa-1400 > PLGF01. Next base: position 1,320 of record JBKQWF010000270.1, on the reverse strand, counting down.
ACCGAGGAAATCCGCGCGTTTGTGTAGGAGTTCCCATCCCTCGTTTTCAGGACGGGGTAAACATCGTCGGCTTGCCCGAAAACGCCGCCAGAAATGAATGCACTAATCGCTACCAGACCGGGAAGAATTCGCATTTTCATATTGATCGAATTGCGTTTAAGGCCATTGCGGAAAGAAAAAGGCGTGCAGCCCGCACACCCACATGGAGGGTTACGACACCCCTGAGAAAGTGCGCCAAGCCACACGCCCAGGTGGGCGTGAGCGAGGCAAGGGATTCTCAGAAAATGTCGTAATTTCCATGCGCCCTTACCGCTTCACTAAATTATTTGCTCCACGAATGGAACCAGAACAGATTTTTGATTGCAACCCGCAATTGACCGCCTCTGTTCCAGCCCTTATTGATAAGTCTTTCCCTCTCAGATTTAAATCTCCTGACGCCACTTTTGGCCTGTGAGAAGACAAATTGAGCAGTTCGGCAACCCGTTCCCGGCTTTTGCCTTGGAAGGACCCGGACGCCCCGCGCCAATTCACCCCGCCCGCAACGCCAGCAAGGCCACGGCAAGCGATTGGACGGCGGATGGCTCAGGACAGCGGACGCCAAGCCCGGCGCGTCCTGGCGGTTTGTGCTCGCGGCCATCGGCTGAATAGGTTCTTAACCTACCCGCGTTCACTCTCAGAGGGTAGGCTTGCAGGCGTTTCCGCACACGCGCCGCACAGAATAGACGGCCATTAAATCCGCATCGCTGGCGGACTTGTCATCTCCGAATATAGGCAAACGTGTTATGCCGTAGCGTTATGCCAAGCCCATGAGAGACTTAATTCAAATTGCCAACCTGTTAATTTTGAACCACTTACAATCATGGTGCCGGAGGCGGGACTCGAACCCGCACGTCCTGTTATGGACCCAGGATTTTAAGTCCTGTGCGTCTGCCATTTCGCCACACCGGCAACCCAATGTTTACAGGCATTCTGTGATGATTTGAAAAATGCCGCTTGACGTTGTGCCACTATTTGTGCCGCTTTTGCGTTATGCAAGTCAGTGCAACAACAGGCAAACGGTAAAACAAGGCTGAACGTCAATCGCGTCATGTCTATACCTTCGCAAAAGTCTTGGACGGGCGCAAGCAGCCGATTCGCGGGCTAGACTGCGATGCGCTTGGCTTCGGGCAGCGTGCCGTTATAGCGAACCAGCCCGACGATGTTCGGGCCCGGCGATGGCGAATCGCCCAGCGCCGGTGTTTGCGCCGCGCTGTAGCCCAGCACGTCGGTTTCGTACCCGCCGTTGTAGGCGAGGCCGAAGAAATCGCCGTTGCCGCTGAA
>JBKQWF010000269.1:0-18050 GCA_052139695.1 Limisphaerales bacterium | reverse complement strand
CCCGGAACCACGGGCGCAACGGCACCTGCGCCAGCCCTATCCGCCTTTAATTGGTTCCCGAAAAAAAGCGCGTCAACAATTGAAAGTAACCCCGAATTGCGCCCACAAAAACTAGTGGCATTGGGCGTCCCGCCCGCCGCATCAGGCGTCTCGCCTGATGCTTCCCCTAAGTGCCGCGCGAGACGCGCGCCACAGCGACTGAGACGGTCGCGCTCCCCAGAACCTTAAAGATTAATCCGCAGAGGTCAGCACCTTCGCGTCGCCGAGCCGTCCCTTCCTTCCAATCCAGCTTCGCGATTTCTGACGATTTCCTTTGACATGCCTAATGATATTATGTAAGTTATCTTCATGCTTTCAAAAGAGCTTGTCGCGGCGTCCAGCACCACGCTGGTGCTTTCCATTCTCAGCGAGGGAGAGAATTACGGTTACGCGCTCATCCAGCGGGTCACGGAGCTTTCCGGTGGCGAAGTGGAATGGAGCGAGGGGATGCTTTACCCGGTGCTGCATTGGATGGAAAAGGAGGACTGGATCGAATCGGAATGGCGCCGGGCAGAGAGCGGTCATCGGCGAAAGTATTACCGCCTGCGCCCAAAGGGCCGGAAAGCACTGCACACGGAAAAAGAACAATGGATGGTCGTCAATAATCTGTTCACAAAATTATGGAAAACCCAGCCCCGTTTGACTTGAACGAAGCGATTCGTCGCTGGCAGCGGGATTTTGACGCATTGCCAGCTTTCCAAGCGGACGATCTCGAAGAGTTGGCCTCGCATTTGCGCGCCTCTGTCCAGAAGTTAAAGGCGACGGGGCTTTCGGAAGAGGAAGCTTTTGAGATTGCGCGGCGGCGGATTGGGGAGCGAGGGCTGCTGGAACGGGAATTTGCGAAACTAGTCCCGGCACTGAATTGGTCGGTCACGCTTCTCGCGTTTTGGATTGTGGCGGGAGTTTATGTCTTGCATGTCGGCTCTTCGCTGGTTTTCGGATTTCTCAATTTGCTTCAGGAGATGGCACATAGAGGCTTTTGGTCCCTTATCGCCGATGGCGCAGACAGCAGGGACGTTCTGCATCACGCTGGTTGGATAGGTTTCTGTCATTTACCGGCATCCTTCGCCCCCCAGACAAGCTTGGCGCTGATCGTGGTTTTTGTTCTTTGTGTTCGATTGGCCGCCGGGAACTGGACGGGTTTTGGTGCGGTTATCAGGGGCTTTGAGCGTCCGGTTCAAGCTGCGGTGGTTTTCATTGGGCTTGGCCATGTTTTGGCGTTTTTGCCGTATTTTTTGTTTTCCCTACTGCCTCCGGGGAAACATGCGCTGCCGCTGGAATATTTCTTGCGCGCTCCTCATTCAACAAACGACATCTCCGGCCTCCTCTATTCGGCGTTCCAGATGGGCTTGTTCGCGAATAACTTTGCGGTGCCGCCGGCTGGCGTTTTGGCCGCTCAGTCCGCACTCATCGTCGTCTTGGTCTTAACGATGGTTTTGTTGGCCCAGAAAGGATTGCGTCGAATACTGTCGAGTGGTGGCCTTTAATTGTTCCATTTGCGGCAAGAACAGTGGATTGACAGGCTGAGGCCTCAGGAGAGCAGTGCTGCTGTAAGGAAAGCCGCTTTATGGCCGTGCGTGAGGGATAGACTGTTGCGCTGTCCAAATGTGCATGAAGAGGAGAATTCTCAGACCCATGGTGCGGTTTCGATTTTCGACAAGCAAAGCATTTATCCTCGTCGAACTGCTCGTGGTCATTGCCATCATCGCCATTTTGACGGCCCTCTTACTTCCGGCACTTTCCAAGGGTAAGGATCAGGCTCAAAGTGCCGCGTGCAAGAATCATCTGAGACAAATTGGCATTGCGCTGAAGATGTACGTCTCGGATTACGGATGGTTTCCGCCGCTGTCTGGGTCAGACTACTTTCCGGGCTTTTGCTTCGACAGTTTGTATCCATATTATCCCCTGAGTTGGACGAATATAACTTGGAATTGTCCAACATACGTCGCCAATAACGGCGTTGTTTCCCGGGACTTTGTACGGGAATATTCTTTTGGCGTTAGTTACTCTTACAATTGGAAGGGCATCGCCACATTCGGCCCACAGTCCAGGCTGTTTCAACTCGGCCTGGGATTTCGGCCGGCGGATAAGGCCAAGGAAACTGCGGTTTGGGCGCCGAGCGAAATGTACGCGGTTGCGGATGCCCGATCCGCACGCTCGTGTCCCTATTTGCAAGAGATATTGGGGCCGTCATTCAACGGGATTGCCGGTGACATCAAACCGTTTTACAATGTTTATGGAACTAATTGGCCGGAAGCAAATACTCCGCATGACCAAGGCTACAACCTGCTGTTCGTGGACGGCCATGTGGCGCCGGTGATGCGGAGCGACTATCTGTATCCGCCGCGAAGCGCCCGCCACTGGAACCGTGACAACCAACCGCACCCGGAGGTTTGGGCTCCAATCAATCAATGGGGGTGCAAAATTAGCGAGCGCTAGCCTCGGTTCGGACCTTCCATTGATTTCTGACGATTCCCATTGACATGCCTAGTGATATTATGTAAATTATCCGCATGCTTTCAAAAGAGCTTGTTGCGGCTTCCAGCACCACGCTGGTGCTTTCCATCCTCAGCGAGGGGGGAGAATTACGGTTACGCGCTCATCCAACGGGTCACGGAGCTTTCCGGTGGCGAAGTGGAATGGAGCGAGGGGATGCTTTACCCGGTGCTTCACTGGATGGAAAAGGAGGACTGGATCGAATCGGAATGGCGCGAGGCGGAGAGCGGCCATCGGCGAAAGTATTACCGCCTGCGCCAGGAGGGCCGGAAGGCACTGCACACGGAAAAAGAACAATGGACGGTCGTCAATAACCTGTTCACAAAATTATGGAAAAACCAACCCCGTTTGACTTGAATGAAGCGATTCGTCGCTGGCAACAGAATCTCGGCGCGTCGCCCGCCTTCAAAGCTGACAATCTTGAAGAATTGGCATCGCATTTGCGCGCCTCTGTCCAGAAGTTGATGGCTGATGGGATTTCAGAAGAGGAAGCGTTCCAGATCGCCACACAGCGGATTGGGGAACGCGGGTCGCTGGAACGGGAATTTGCCAAAGTAAACCCGGCGGTGAATAGGTCGCTGCCGGTGATTTTGTTTTGGATTGTGGCAGGCATATATATCTTGCAGTTGGTCTATGTCGTGCCAATGGTGGTCCTCTTTTTGGGACTGCTCTTGAGCAAGTTAAATTTGGACTTTCTTCCATTTTTCAAATCGTTCTCGAAAATGGTCCATTGGCTGGCTTATTGCGAAATGCCAAATCTTTGTCGAACTGCGTTTTTATTGGTAGTTGTGTTGGCTTTCTGCCTTTGCTGGCGTTTGATCACGGGCGGTTGGAAAGGCTTCCGTGTATTTGCCATCTCGCGTTTTGAGGGCCTTGCGCGCACTAAACCCATCCTCACCGCCCTGTGTTTGGCGGCGTTTGCCATTGTGGCATTCTGTTCAGCGACGATTGCGATTATCTGCTCGTCAATGTATTTTAACCCAGATGCAAGCTATGGGGTTAATTGGGGCAGCTTGGCGGGCGACATCTTCATCAACGCTGTTTTGGTCTTAACCATGGTTTTCTTGGCCCGACGAGGATTGCGCAAAATCTCACCGACTGATGGCACGCTTCACGATCGCACCGTTAGCGGCTCGCGCTGAATGGGGGCAAGAAGGCAGATTTGCGCGAGGGATGGAGAGCGGCTAAACTGAGGCATGAGAGGATTTTTTAATGGATTTTTATTGGGGCTTCTCGTGGGAGGGGGGGCCGTGTGGTTTTTTCGGGGCCAACCAACGACGGCGCGATTGGATGAAGCGCGTGACCGCTTGGTCTCTGGCGCGACCAATGCGGAGCACGCGGCGCGAAGCCGGCTCGATGAGCTGGGGTTAACGCCCGATAACATTAAAGCGGAATTGGCTCGAACCGGCAGGGTCATTCGCACGAAAAGCGAAGCGCTCGGCCAGTCCATTGCCAATGCCACCGCCGATGCCCGAATCACGGCGGACATCAAGGCGAAATTGCTGGCTGACTCTGACCTTTCCGCCTTGAGCATTTCCGTCAACACGACCGCTGGTTGCGTGACCCTTTCCGGCACAACCAGTTCCGTGGCCAACATCAGCAAGGCCATGCTGCTGGCCTATGATACGGAGGGGGTGAAACAGGTGATTTCCACCTTGCGCGTCAAATAATTTCGTTTACCCGGGTGTGATCAATGCCGGACCAGGTAGGGCGAGCACTCCGTGCGCGCCACCTTGGCGGGCAAGGGACAGCCCGCCCCTGGCGCCTGGACATTTTTTCAAGCAATAAGGTCTGGAAAAGAAACGAAGGAAACAAAGGGTAGGGCTGAGCTGCCGCTCAGCCCCAATTTCGGCCTTTTTAATTCCTCCTCCGTTCGCTCGGTTTGCTGTAAGCCTTTTCGTCCGAGTCACAACTGCGATCCATGGTTCTGGTTTCGCTGGGATTGGCCTCTGAACAGGCCCAAAAAATGGCCAAACTCCAGCGGCGGGCAGGGACCGCCCGCCGGAGCGGCGCGCACGGAGTGACGCGCCCTACCTTGCCCGGCACTTTTAATCCATTCAACCCTTGCGGGCGCGCACGAATTGCTCGATCCGGTCCAGGCCTTTTTCAATGTTCGCCATGCTGGTGGCGTAACTGAGCCGGATGTAATCATCCGCGCCGAAGGCGATGCCAGGAACAGCCGCGACCTTTTGCTGGTCGAGCAATTGCGCGCAGAACTCCATCGACTTTAGGCCCGTGCCGGAAATGTTCGGGAAAAGATAAAAGGCGCCCTTGGCATTGACGCAGGAGATGCCGGGGATGCTGTTGAGCTTTTTCCAGGCATAAGCGCGGCGGCGGGCGAATTCCGCGAGCCAAACCGGCAGATGATCCTGCGGCCCGTTTAACGCGGCCACAGCCCCTTTTTGCGCGAAGGAAGTGGGATTGCTCGTGCTGTGACTTTGAATGGCGTCGATGGCCTTCGCGATCGGCTCCGGCGCGGCCGTGAGACCGATGCGCCAGCCAGTCATTGAGTAAGCTTTGGCCAGGCCATGAACCAGGATCGTGTGCTCGTAATGGCGCGGTGAGAAAGCGGCGACGCTGGCGTGTTCAGCGCCGTCATAGACGAGCTTCTCATAAATCTCATCGCTCATGATCAACACGCCATTTTCCACGCAGATGTCACCCAGCGCCTTGATCTCATCCCGGGTATAGAGCGAGCCGGTGGGGTTGCTTGGGGAGTTGAGGATGAACAGGCGCGTGCGCGGCGTCAGAGCCGCCCGCAATTGCGCGGGAGTGACTTTGAAATCTGTCTTGTCGGACGTTTCAACGATGACGGGCCTGGCCTCCGCCAGCCGGGCCATTTCAGGATAGCTCAACCAATATGGCGCGGGAATGATCACTTCATCGCCGGGGTCGCACACCGCCAGGATGACGTTGCAGCAGGAATGCTTGCCGCCGCAGGAAATAATGATTTGCGACGGCTTGTAAGTCAGGCCGTTGTCGCGTTTGAACTTGTCCGCCGCAGCCTGGCGCAATTCGGGAATGCCGCTGCTGGGGGTATATTTGGTAAAGCCGGCGTTGAGCGCGTCAATAGCCGCCTGGATGATGTGTTTAGGCGTTTGGAAATCTGGCTCGCCGGCGCCAAACCCGACAACGTCGATGCCCTCGGCCTTCATTTGTTTGGCCTTGGAGTCAACGGCCAGCGTGATGGACGGCGTCAGCGCCGCGGCGCGGCGCGCAATATGGTAGTTCATCGTCAAGTTACTAATGCGGAACGATGCAGTTGAAAGCGGGGAGCGCGACCGTCTCGGTCGCTTTCAGTCGGCGTCCCGCCGACTGACTCTTCCATTCAACCGACTTAAAAAGCCCAACTGCCTTCGGCGAGACGCCGAAGGCTGCGGACGAGACGTCCGCGCTCCCCAATCAATCCCCATCGTTACCGCTAAGAGATAATGGGCCGGGAGGATGCCAGTTCAAGAACTAAAATCGGCGCATTCGGCCAGAATTCTCAGTCCGTCAACATTTCAAGCAGGCTGAAGCCGTTGTTGCCGAGCGCCCAACGCGCGCCCTGCCGCTTTACCAAATGGCGGCACGGGTTTTTATTGTGCTCGGCTTCGTTGACGGAGAGCAGTTGATATTTGCCAACGCCTTTCATCTGCCCGGCGGTGCGAGGGACCAACTCAAACGGCAGGCCGTTGAAATCCAGGGCGATTTCGTATCCGGCGATTCTCTCATTGGGCGGAAGCGGGACGCGTTTGATCAGCATCGGATAGCGGCGGACCCATGGGAAATCTGTTGCCCGCACCTGGACGCGACAGAGTTCAGGGCGATGTTGAATCCAGTCCAGGAGATTGAAGCGCGCCCCTTGATCACGTTCCGCTAGAAAAATGAGGCGGGAATCAATGCCAACAAGGTTTTGCCCGTTAAAATTGCCGTGGTCATTGCGTTCGGAAGGATGGCGGCGCTTGAACCAAACGGCAAAATGGTCGCTGTAAAAGAGGTTGAGCTCGAAGTGAACATGCGCCCGCTCCTTGGAAATGCCGCTCGCGGTGTTGCTGCTCCGGCCCATGATGGCGATCTGTTGTCCGGCCCGCACCGGTTGTCCCACTCTCAACCCGCTTTGCACTTCGGAAAGATGCGCGTAGAGAGAATCAATTTCCATGCCGTCGATTTGATGGCGCAGGACAATATAACGCCCATAATTGGAGAGGGATGGCCGGCTGTTAATATAAGCAACGACGCCATCGGCCGCGGCCAGGATCGGATCGGTCGGTTCGCCGTGGCGGTCGCGTTGCAGGCATTTGATGTCCAGTCCCTCGTGCATCTGGCGGCCGTCTGAGCGCACGCACCCGAAGGTGCCCGAAACCCAGGTCTTGCCGGGGGTCGGAACAAAATAACGGTCTTCGCCCCCGGGCTCAAAAATGGCGTGATTGGCGGTCGGCAAATAAAACGGTTGCGCTTCCGCGGTGGTGGCCAAGGAAAGAGCCAATCCGAGAGCGAAAAGCGCGCCCAAAAGAGGGCGATGGGGAAAGGAGTCCACTGAGTTTTCTAGAATCTGTCGCGTTTTATCTTGGCGGCGATGACGTTTTTAAGGCCCCGGACAATGCGGGCACCTTCTTCGTGCGAGGCATCCGGGCTGAACCGGAAAAGACCGCTGGTATTCCGGTCGCGGATTAACACTGCCCCCAGCCAGGCAGATTCCCGCGCCTGATTTGTGGTGCCGGGCTCCGGTGGCAATGGCTCGGGCGACGCCAGAGGCTCATCATCGTCGGCGTGAGATTTCTTCCTCGCTTTGGCTTGTTTCGTGCCAGGCTTGGGAAATTGGCTGAAAATAATGATATGACGGCCCTTGTTGGCGGTGGTGGTCATATCCAGGAGCAGCGAGGCGTGGTCGTCGAAGAGTAATTCGATGGAATAACTGTGCTCGGAACCGGGATCATCCACCAAAGCCACCTTGGAAAGGTCCGCTTCCGTCAGGAAAGGCTCGCGTTGGACAGTGTAGGGGAACCTCTGCCGGGTCACCAGGACGGTGCCGGTGCTGGAGGTATCGGCACGGCTGCCTTCCAAATAAAGGCGGATGGTGGACGCTTCTTTCTTGGGATCAAGCTTGGATTTATTGCTGCTGACGCATCCGGCGCAGAAAAAAACTCCGGCCACGATAAAATAGATGTTGAATGGGTAGAACCAACTCTTCATAGTGCAAGACATAAAAAACGCGATTTCGCGAGTAATGTAAAGATATATGGGAACACAAACCAATAAGGTTCAAAAGCGCCAGCGCCGCAAGGCCTACATCAAACGCAAAAAAGCCGTCGTGAAGAAAAAGCCGGCGGCCGCCCCGGCTTCTACGGCCGCCCCCTCCGCGCCCGCCGCGTGATTTTCCGGGCGATTTTTTGTCAAACCTAGAATTCTCTCGCCCGGCAGATTTTCGGCCGCGGCGGGAGAAGAACTTATCCACCAGTGCCTCCGGCGCGTGGAGGCTGGCGATCGCCGCCGATCTCCAAAAGCGCGCGAAGACCGCGTCGTTATTGGCTTTTTTACCGTGCTCCCATGATGGATAATTCCGCGCTTTGGTGAATAACCCTGTGGACAACATTTCGTATTCAAGACACATGATTCTGCTATGATTTTCACAGTTCATTGAAAGAGCTGGAAAGCAGGTGGCGGACGAAAGAAAATCGCTTGTTTTCCAAGGATAATCCCAGGCGACTGGGCAATGGATAGGCCAGACTGGTTGGCTTATCCCCTCTAAGTCCGCCTCGCCAGAGGCGGAGACCGGAGGCAGGATTCACCGGTTCCTCTGGCTGCGCTCGCGCGCTGTCAGTGACGCGAAGCAGGAACTGAGCGGCAAGGATGACGAGAAATCATACCGAGCCGAGTCAAAGTACCCCAAGCCGGTCTCAGGTTTGGGCGAATCGCAGGTACCTAGAGGGTAAAGGTTGCTACTGTGCATCCGTGCGGGCGAGCTGCTCTGGCGGCCCCGGCAACGAGGCCGGCCCTGAGAAAGACGCCGAAAGGCGGGACAAAGCGAGCACTCGCGCCGAGAAGGAAAGCAATCGCCCCGGCAGGGGCGTTGCGAATCCCTTCCAAAACACCGGCGATGTCAAAACACACCGCTGGATTGTGATCAAACGCAACCTGAGAGATAAGAGGCCAGACCCGTGGCACCAGGCCGACGCGTCGTTAAAAGCGACCGTGTCCTGGCGCAAAGCGGTCAAGACGCGAAGCGAAGTCACAAGCGCGCCTTGACCTGGTTCGCAAGCGGGCGCGACAGGCGCCAGCCCAAGCGAGCTAAGAGGCCTCGCTCAAACTTCAACGACCGCAAGGCGTTGGACGGCCGCGCTATCAGGCCGCAAACTCCGCATGCCGCGGAGAATGGCGTCGGGAAGCTGGCAGCCCCGCTTGGGTGCGCCTAATGCCAGCATGGGAAAAGAGAGAGTGGCGAACTCCCAGTTCCCCAATTTGCCTCCGTTTGGCCGCAAGGCCGGACGGGGGCTTTTTGCTTTAAAAAGAACAAAGAAACGGAGAAAACGGAGAGCAGAAGCCACAGATAAACGCCGATCGGCACAGATCGGAAAGAGTGGCTGCGGAAGCAGGAGTTCTGAGAGAAATCTGTGTTCATCCGCGCAAATCCGTGGCTTCCGTCCCGCCCTGCATTTCCGCGTATTCGGCGCGGTCTGCGGTTTGAAGTTCTTTCCGGGACCTTTGAAGTCGGTCTTGCCGTCCCTGGCTAAAAACAATTGGCGGCGTGGATTTGGTCCACGCCGCCGCATGTCTTCACACATCTCGTTTTTCCTCCAAGGTTACACGTTATAGCGCCATCAACAGCGCTACTTTGGATTAGCAAATCCAATGCCATGTCAAATAATCTGGGCTGCCTCCTGCGAGTGCAATGGAAGAGGGCCAAAATCCCCTGTCATTTTTTATACAGCCGCGTCTCTTTTCGCCAACCCCGATAAAGTATTCTTGATAAAGAGCGGCGGATTGCCGAGATTGTGGGGAACATCAACGGCCTCTTGGCCCGCACGCAATGAATGAACTGATTTTTCTCGTGGAGGATGCGCCCGAAGGTGGATACACCGCGCGCGCTCTCGGCCAGTCCATCTTCACAGAAGCTGATTCCTTGGAAGAGCTTCGCCGCAACGTGCGAGACGCCGTTCAGTGCCATTTCGACGAGGGCCACGCTCCCAAGGTCCTACGCCTGCATTTTGTGCGGGAGGAAGTGCTCGCGAATTGAGCAAGGTTGACTTCGCCAGGGCGGTATGAAGTTGCCAAGAGATTTGTCAGGAGCCGACCTGGTGAAAGCCTTGCGCCGTGTCGGTTACGAACCGACCCGCCAGACCGGCAGTCATATCCGCATTGCGACAAGCGAGCGCGGCCCGCATCATGTTACGATTCCTGCCCACAGTCCGTTGAAGGTTGGAACTCTTTCCGGGATCCTGGGAGACGTCGCCGCCCACTTGGAAATCAGCCGCGAGGAGTTGGTTCGACGACTCTTTGGATCATGAGTCGTCCGTGGCCATCCGCGCCTCTTTTCGCCAATGCCTGCACATGTTTGGGGCGGGTGCATCGGCTCCGCTTGCACAAAAACCACAAAAAGTGTGCGGAGGCCTTTTTAATTGACGTTGCCTACGTTAGGCTCGTACGTATGCCAAACATAAGCGAATAATTAATTACACGACCCAGCAAAAGCATGGAAAAAGTTGTCTATTTGCTCGGAGCCGGTTTTTCGGCACCGCTCGGACTGCCGATAATGTCCAATTTTTTAATCAAATCGAAGGATGCGTTTTTCCTCGACCAAGTGAAATACGCCCACTTTCGCAAAGTTTTTGAAACGATCAATGCGATGCATGCCTGCAAATCGTACTTTCGCGCAGATCTTTTTAACATCGAAGAGATCCTATCGATTCTGGAAATGAAGGAGGGATTAGAAGCATCTTCGGTGGCACGGTCTTTCACTCAATTCATTAAAGACGTAATTCAGCATTATACGCCGCGGCAAATGCCCCCAGACCACATGCCTTCCCGCTCGCCAGCTTTCAACGCAGTGGGAGCATGGCAGCATTGCCTTTTTGGCAAAGGCATTTGGGCGCATTACGGGGCCTTTGTGACCAATCTCTTTGGCTTGCGGGCCGAAGTCGGTTGGTCAAACCCATCGAACCCTGGGCGCATCCAATTCGGCCGCATTGAAAGGCCTTTGTTTAATTATTCTGTCGTTACTCTCAATTACGACTCCGTCTTGGAAGATGTGTGCTCGTTCCTGAACGAGTATCATCCGTCCCTCGCTAAAATCCAATTCCAGCGTGATTTTTCGTGGTCCGGCGAAGATCAAGTAATACATATACCTCTCGCCAAGCTGCACGGAAGCGTCGGCACTGAAAGCATAATTGCGCCTACTTGGAACAAACACCTGCACTCCACGATAGTCACAGACTGGAAAATGGCAGCCGATTTGATATCACAGGCAAACCACCTAAGAATCCTAGGATACTCGCTCCCGGCTTCCGACGCTTACATTAGATACCTGCTCAAAGCTGCGGTCTCAAAGTGCCAAAATCTGAAGACAATTGATGTCCTGTGCAGGGGTTCTGCCAAGAGAAATTACGATGATTTTATCACGTTTAATTTTTATCGATTTAAGGATGCCGATATCGCGAAGTATCTTTCCGCGATTTACGATGCCTCAGTAGACGTTCAGCATTACGGCACCGAAAGGAGCTTTGACAAGATTGAATCGGTTCATAATAGCTTCATGGACGGCGTTTATTGAGACTCGCAAATCAACGTTTTAGCAGGCCAAATTGCGGTTGCCCCCCTCACGGCATCTTATAAGTGACCGTCGCGAAGATTCCTTGGGCGGTGTAATCGGTCAGGCCGCCGGAGCTGGGCTCCTTATAAGTGTAAAATGTATAGCGCAGCGCCGCGGAAACCCTGGGAGCGAAGTGTCTGCCCAAGGCCATGGAGGCGCTGTGACGTGTATAATCCATCCCCAATGGAATTCCCGCCGCGCCGTTGTTCTGGGCATAGTCGGCCTGGGCGAAGGAGTAGCTTGAGCTGAGATCGGTCGTTTGATTCAGCGCGTAGGTGGCGCTTTCCATTACCATCCAAATGCCGCCTGTGTAAGGAACCACCGAGGCGTCATTGTTGGCGAAAGTCGAAGTTCGTGAATCGCTGTAGGTCAACGCGCTGGTCAAATTCAGCCGCCGGATCGGTGTCACGGCGGCGCTCAATCCGTAGGTATGGGCTTGGTATTTTCCCGCCAGCAACGGGCCGCCTGGAGAGATGCCGGTGGAAACCGGGTCCGTGTCCGTCGAAAAGTCTGTGCCCTCGATCTTATAGCTCAAGGTGGTCCTCAGCCAGTTGGACGGCCGCAGCACCAACTTTGTCTCCGCTTCGTCGGTCTTGATCGTCCGGCCCAGAATGAAGGCGGGATAACCGGTCAGCGGGGTGGAATCAAGCAAATGGTTGTAGGAAGTGTCGCTGGCATAAAACCGGTATTGGGCGTTGAGCGAAATCCACGTCCGAGGCGAGGTGGTGAAACCAGCGCGGACATCATATTCCGTGTTGTCCGCGTCGATCTTGGCGGCAAAAGGACTGCTGGCGCCGTCCAGCGTCCCTTCCTCGAACGAGGTGTTGCTGTCCTCCTCGAAGCGCGCGTCCGCGAACAGAACGGTCCAGGGGATTTTGGTGAAACGGACCGAGGCGTTTTGCATCGATTTAAACTCGTCGAGATTGGAGTCCTCCAGGACCGGCGGAGAAAGGATCGGCACGGCGAGCACCCCGAAAGTATTATTGACATCGCCGAAGCCCGATTCGTGCGTCCATTCAAACTGCGTGTCGAGGCCCAGGCTGAGGGAGGGAAGGGGACGGAAGAGGCTGCTGGCGCTGAGAATCTGCGACGCGGTCGAGAGAGTCACTTGCGGGCTTTGCCAGTACTGGATCATGGGCGGCGGGCCGGATTGGTTGAGCGCGTCGCTTCCCTCCAAGCGCGCGTAGTAGTAACCGAACGAGACTGACCACCAATCCCGCACCATCTTGCCCAGCGTCAGGGTGTTCATGCCCTGGACATCGTCATATTTGTCCTGCGTTTGGAAAAGGGGGCCGGTGGCGCTCGACTCGTCGTCTTTGTTGTCCTGGTGATGAATTTCCACCCGCGCATTGTCTTCCACATGCCATCCGGCCACATCACCGCTGATATCCAGCTTGGCAATATGGGTGTGCTCATCCACCGCCTCCGTCGATGGGGCGATATTCTTGCCGCCAAGCGGGCCCCAGTCCAAGGTGGATTCATAACCCGTCCGGAACTGTTCTTCATAACCCAGCACGACCTGCGGGCCGCGAGGGAGGGTCAGCCCAAAGTCGATCCACGCCCGGCCTTCGTCCAGGGAGAGGCTTCCTGCCGAAGGCAATCCCGGTGGCGTGACCGCGGAATCGTGCCAGCCGAAGTTGTCGTAGTATTGACGCCATTGCTCGAAGCCGGTGTGGATGAAACCGACATCGTTTTTGGTCAGATTCAGTTGCAGCCCCGCGTCCTGGCCGCCGGAGAGGTAATGTCCTTCAACCGAAAGTTTCTCCCCCGCGCTGATTTGGTCCTGAAACCCAAAATGTTCCACTCCGCCGGAATAACCATCCTTCATCCCTTCGATTTGGCGGAATTCCCCTTTATCGCCGTGAACGCCAATCCAGACGAACTGCGGCGCCAGGTCAAAGCTATAGCGCGTTCCTGCATTCGTGGCGCCCCAGTCCGCGCCCTGGTCAATCCAAGCCCGCAACAGCCCGATTTGGGCCGGAGTCAGCGGTTCTCCTTTGCCCGGGGGCGGCATTTGGGTGTCTTCATTGGTGCTGGAAACCCTGCGCAACAAGGGGCTCTCGGCGCCGTGGCCGGGCAGAATATCCTGGCCATCGTTGCCTCCTTTAAGGGCGGATTCGCGGTTGTCCAAGCGGAAATGGCTCTTGGGCCGTTCCGGCCCATGACAACGCAGGCAGGAGGTTTCAAAGATAGGGCGGATGTCGTGATCGAAATCAACCAAAGAGAGAGCGGGCGACGGTTGCTTGGCCTGCCGATCGTCCGCCCAGGCCGGCGGCGCGCTGGCCAGCAACAGCGAGAGAATCCAGGACGGAGCCGTCGAAGGGGTTGATCTGGCCTTTGGCATGATGGTCCGCTTAGTAGCGCAAGCGCACATCCACATTGGAGCCATGCACGGCCGTGTGGCAGCCAGCCGTCCAACAAGTGCCCATCTTCAGGAAGCCAGTATGGTTGTAATTGCCGATATAGATTTGCCCGCTGGCCGCGCCCGGGCCGGGAGTTTGCGCGTGACAACGCAGGCAGAGGTTCGGGTCGCTCTCGGTGAGCAATTTGCGGTTTACCGATCCGTGCGGATTATGACAGATGACGCAGCCTTCCCTTAGCGCCGGATGTTCGAAGACGAACGGGCGGGTCTGCGCGCGATGACATTGCGCGCAGCTCTCGTTGAGCCGGGACATGGCGAGTCCGCCCGCTGGTTTGAAAATATCGCTGCCGTGCGGATCGTGGCACTGGACACAATTCATCCGGCCTTCCATGAGGGGATGATGATGCGGGGATTGGAATTCGCTCCGAATTTCCAGATGGCATTGCAGGCACGCCCCTGGGTCCTTGCCGGGATTGATGATGAATTTGGCCCCGCCGCCGGCGGCGATGTGCTTGCTGCCCGGGCCGTGGCACGATTCGCACCCGGTGTCGCCCTCCTGGCCCAAACCGGCGAGATGAACGCGAGCATGAGGACTGGACGGGAAGCGCTGGACGATGGGCGCGTGGCAATCCAGGCAGGCCTTGTTGCCCACCTCGTGCGCGCCCGCGATGACCGGTGGCGCGTCCATCGTCCTGTCCTCGGTGGAACAGGAATCCAGCAGCAAAGCCATCGTGCTTGTCCCCAGAGCCAGGACCAGAGCAGTCAGCCACCGCTGATTTGTCACTTTGGTTCTTATATCTATGGATTTGGCTGCAGCACGACCCGGTAAAAGCGCTGGCCGCCCGGGACAAACGTATCCGTTGCTTGCACGGAGTTCGCGGCGGCGACGTTGGTCAGAAGCGATATCCAATTGACAAGATCTGGTGAATTCTGGACAACATAGGTGAGCCCGGCGTTGGCGCTGTAGCCGAAGGTGAAGAGCCCGTTGGAAATGAGCGGCGCTGTGTTGCTGACTGTCACTGGGGAGACGACGGTGATATTCACCACGGCCGAAGTGGCGGAGACTCCCGCGGCCGTCGCCACGGCGCTCAAGGCGTAGGTGTTGGCGGCCAGGTTGCTGGCGATGATGCTAAATGGAATCGCTTTGGCCGAACCGAGGGCAGTTTTTCCATTGTAGAACGTCACATTGGTCACGGTGCCGCTGCTGACGGAGGCGCTGGCCGCGAGGCTGACGTTCGCGGGAGCGGCCAAGACGGCGCCGTTTACCGGATTGGTCAGGCTGACAGTGGGCGTTGGGGCTGCCGCGACGACGATGACCGTGCCGATCATCCCACAACAGGAGGCGTGAATCGTACACTCGTAGGGATAAGTCCCGGCGGTGATAAAGGTGTGCGAGCAACTGCTTTCGGTGCTGAAGCTGTTGAGCGAGGTCCCGCAAAATTGATCCAGGTCAGCAGCGGTGGAACCGGTCACGTTATGGGCGTTGTCCAATCCTGACCACGTGACCGTGTCACCTTCATTGACGGTGACCGTTTTCGGGTTGAACGTGTCGCCGTCGATTTGCACGGTGACCGTCTTGGCCTGGCTGGGAGGCGCGAACAGCGCCAGAAACAAGGTGGCAAACAAAGCCGCCACATTTCGGAATCGAATTGGGTTACTTATTTTCATTTAATCTGTTTTTCTCAAGTGCAAGTTGTCGGATAATGGCGATCCTCACAAATACGCCTTCTTTAAGATGAGTGACAGCCTAATATGTTCCAATAATTTGGGCGGCGGAGCACTCTCCACCGCCGCCCGCCCGTCATGGTCTTTGTGGACCAGCCGGGTTGTGGAAAAGCTGAAGCTCAACTGGAAAGACACTGACCATTGAGCCGTCTCAGCCACGGACTTTAAGACGGGCGGCGGGCCAATTATGTTCCAAACTTTCCCTTTGATCTCCAAAGGCCCGGCGGTTTGGGGATCGCGGTCGTCTCGACCGCCTCCATTGTCGTGTCGCCGACGGATGCTTTTTAGATAAACCCTGGCGTCGGCGGGGCAAAGCTACGGCTTTGCCCTTGATTTGGGCGGCGGAGCACCGCCAGCACCGCCGCCCAACCATCATGGGCTGTATGAGCCGAGCCGATCCGTACGGCGGTTTGCAGGCACTGGATTAAACTTTCAAGCGTCGGCTGATTTCTTAAACTAGGCGGCTGTATGATCGTTCTGGCCACGTTGAACGCCAAATACATTCACGCCTCTTTTGGCTTGAGGTATTTGCTGGCCAACCTTGGCCCTTTGCGAACTGAGGCTTGTATTCTGGAGTTTGATTTGCGACAGCGGGCGCTCGATGTGGTCGAGGCGATTCTGGCGCGGGAACCGAAAATCGTCGGCTTCGGTGTCTATATCTGGAATGTGACCCAGACCACCGAAGTGGTGGCGGCATTGCGGCGGGTGCGGCCAGAGTTGAAGATCATTATCGGAGGACCGGAAGTCAGTTTTGACGTCGAGCAGCAGGAAATTGCCGGCTTGGCAAACTACGTGGTGACGGGCGAGGCGGACTTGAAATTTGCCGAGCTTTGCCGGCTCATTTTGGCAGGCCATCCGCCCGAGGAAAAAATCATCGCGGCCCCATTGCCTGACCTGGCTAAACTGGCCCTCCCTTACCAGTTCTATACGGATGAAGATGTGGCGCATCGCATTATTTACGTGGAAGCCTCGCGCGGCTGTCCTTTCACCTGTGAATTCTGCTTGTCGTCACTGGATGTCCCCGTGAGGCAGTTTCCGCTCGCGGCGCTGCTGGGGGAGTTGCAGCGATTGCTCGACCGCGGCGTGCGGCAGTTTAAGTTCGTTGACAGGACGTTCAATCTGAACCTCGCGACGAGCAAGGCGATCCTGGAATTCTTCCTGGAACGGTCCCAGCCCGGCCTCTTCGCGCATTTTGAAATGATTCCGGACCGACTGCCGGAAGCATTGCGCGCGGTGATCGCAAAATTCCCCGCCGGCGCGCTGCAATTTGAGGTCGGAGTGCAAACGTTCGACGAAATCGTGGCGAAGCATATCAGCCGCCGCCAGGACAACGCGCGGCTGGAGGACAATCTTCATTTTCTCCGACAGCATACTGGCGTGCATGTGCATGCCGACCTGATCGCGGGGCTTCCGGGAGAGACGTTGGAAGGTTTTGCGGCGGGGTTTGATCGTCTGGTGACATTGGAGCCGCAGGAGATTCAAGTGGGTATTTTGAAGCGGCTGCGCGGGACACCCATCGCGCGTCATGACCAAAGCTGGGAGATGGTCTATAGCGCCAGCCCGCCGTATGAGATTCTGCGGAACAAGTTATTGGATTTTCCGACGATGCAACGATTGCGGCGTTTCTCCCGCTGCTGGGAGCTGACGGCCAATAGCGGAAATTTCCTCGAAACAACTCCGCTGCTCTGGGCGGGCCAGCCTTCGCCTTTTGCCGCCTTTATGAAATGGAGCGAATGGCTTTACAGTCGAGCCGGGCGGCAGCATGGCATCGCGCTGGCGCGGTTGGCGGAGCTGCTTTTTGATTATTTGACAGGACCATTGGGCCAATCTCCTGAGGCGGTCGCGCGGACTTTGTGGCGCGATTGGCGGCGGGCCGGACGGCGGGAGAAGCCGGAGTTTCTGGCCGCTTACATTGCCGACGAACGAGGCAAAACGGCGCACCGCGCCCCTCCCGGGCCAAAGCGCCAGGCTCGGCATCTGGCCAGGCCGGAACCATGCGTTTGAATGCAGGGGAGCGCGACCGTTCTATCCTCCGAAGCGAGGGTTCCACCGGATTATGCGGCATGGACGAAACAAACCGTCACGCCGCGGCGTCTTGCTTCAAGCTTGCCATGTCAATAACGAAGCGATACTTCACGTCGTTCTTGACAAGACGATCATAGGCTTCGTTGATCTTCTGCATGGGAATGAGTTCGATGTCGCTGGTGATGTTGTGCTGCCCGCAGAAATCGAGCATTTCCTGCGTCTCCTGGATGCCGCCGATCAAGGAGCCGCTGAAATTGCGGCGGCCGAAAATCAAACTGGTGACGTGGATGGAGAGCGGGTCCGCCGGGACGCCGACCTGGGTGAGCGTGCCGTCGCGGCGCAAGAGAACAAGGTAAGCGTCGATGTCATGTTTCGCCGCCACGGTGTCGAGGATAAAGTGCAGGCTGTTGGCCTGCTTTTTCATCTCGGTCTCGTTCCGGGAATTGACCACGGTATCGGCGCCCAGGCGCAACGCATCTTTCTCTTTGTTGGGCGAGGTGGTGAAAACGACGACGTGCGCGCCGAAGGCTTTGGCCAATTTGACGCCCATGTGGCCCAGGCCGCCAAGACCGACGACGCCCACTTTCTGGCCGGGACCAACCTTGTGGTGGCGCA
>JBKQWF010000268.1:0-3373 GCA_052139695.1 Limisphaerales bacterium | reverse complement strand
GGAGTTTAATGAATTCGGTCACTGTTTGGTGAGCCGATTCGTCGGACGACTTGGTGAGCTTTATCATACGCCCACAAGTCTTTACCAACAGTGGCCTCAATTGCTACTGCATCGTTACGGCTAAGGCGCGCCCCGATTGACATGCCGCCACCGCCTGCGATGCTGGTCCAAAGAGGAGGAGAGTTCATTATGACCACTGGCGCTTTGGCTGAAACCAGGACGATGGCCGTGCGTATTCATTCATTTGGCGGGCCTGAATCCCTTGCCTTGGAGGAAGTTCTTTTGCCGGCGCCCGGGCCGGGGGAAGTCCTCGTGCGCGTTCGCGCCGCCGGGGTCAATCCGGCCGACTGGAAAATGCGGGAAGGGTTGTGCGGAGAACTTCCCATGCCGCGAACCTTGGGCGGCGATTTTTCCGGCGTGGTGGAGGCGCTGGGACCCGAAGTGACCGATTTCTCCCTCGGCCAGCCCGTTTTTGGACACTCCGATTTCGGCGGAGCTTTTGCGGAATGGACGGTCGCTCCGGCCGCCTCCCTCGTGGCGAAGCCGCTCTCACTCGGCGACATTCAGGCCGCGGCCACGCCTTTGTGCGGTTTGGCGGCGTGGCAGGCGCTGATCGATGTGGTAGGCGTCCATGCGGGACAGAGAATCCTCGTTCATGGCGGCGCGGGCGGCGTCGGGATGTTCGCCGTGCAATTGGCCGTGCGCCAGGGCGCTTTTGTCATCGCCACCTCTTCCGCGCGAAATCTTTCCTTTTTGCGTCAGCTTGGCGCGCAGCAAGTCATCGACCATACCTCGACCCCGTTTGAAGACGTGGTGAAAAACATCGACGTGGTCCTGGACTTGGTGGGGGGAGAAACGCAGGAACGCTCCTGGAAAGTCCTGAAAAGCGGCGGACGGCTCGTTTCCACTGTTTCGCTGCCGTCGCAGAACAAAGCCCTTTTATGCGGGGTGCGCGCGCAACTGCTGCAGGCGCGCACGAGCGCGGACGAGCTGGCCATGGTCGGCGATTTGGTCGCCAACGGCGAAATCCGGGTCCTGGTCGAGAAAGTCCTGCCCTGGTTCCGCGCGCCGGAGGCGCTGGAACTGAACCGTTGCGGCCACGCCCGGGGAAAGATCGTCTTGACATTCGACCCAGCGCGGAATTAAGAAGGCGCCAACGTGATGTGGGCGCATAGACTTGGACAAATTATTCGCTCTTAATCCGCTGCAGAAATTGGGTCGGCGCTGCTGCGCCGCCCAAATTTCGAGGATAATTCAACCGTCTCCGCGGCTAAAAAACCCACGGCCTCCTTCCTCAAATAATAATCAAAATAGTTCTTGCAACGTGTGACGCGCGTCACATATAGTGCCTGTGACGACCGTAACATTTATGAAGAAATCAATTCGCATCACGGAAGCGGAATGGGAAGTCATGGCGGTGGCTTGGGAAGACCCGCCCGTCGCCGCCAGCGCGGTGGCGGAAGCGCTCGAAGCACGCAAGCAGTGGACGCTCGCCACCGTCCGCACGCTCCTGCGGCGCCTGGTCAACAAGGGTGCCATGCGCCAGGAGGTCGATGGCAAACGCTACCTCTACACTCCCCTCATTTCAATGGCCGAGTGCGCGCGCCGGGAGAGTGAGTCTTTCCTCGACCGCGTCCTGGGCCGGTCTCCCTCGGAGGCCATTTTGCACCTGGTCAAACGGGCGCATTTATCCGGCCAAGACATCGAAGAACTGCGGCGCATTCTGCGGGAGAAGGAGAAATGAAATATGAACCGTTTGGCACAACTGGGTGACGCTGTCTTTCGATGGGTGGGGCAGACCACCTGGCAGGCAGCGGTTCTGGCCATAATGATTCTGCTGGCGCAAGGTCTGATGCGCAAACGGTTGTCGCCCGGGTGGCGCTATGGGCTTTGGCTTTTGCTCGTCGCCCGCTTGCTGATGCCGGCCATACCGCCAAGCGCCTTCAGCATCTTTAATCTGGCGCCGCCAGCGCCCAAGCATCCGAACGGGGCCCATCAGGTTTCCATTGGCACCGACCCGTATTTTGTCGTCAATTCGTTAAATGGAACGCCCCAGGTGCCTCCCACCGAGCCCGAATGGCACGTGCCTGAGGTGCCATCCGGAGTGTCTGTCAGGCCTGTCCCCGTCTGGAAAATCGAATGGTCTAACGTTTTGTTCTGGGGATGGCTGGCGGGTGTTTGCTTTTTCGGCGCGCGTCTGCTCTGGACCAATGCCCGCTTCCGCTCGCGCATCGTTGGTTATCAGCCGATCGCGGACGAGGACGTGAAGCGATTGTTCGACGACTGCCGCGCGGCCTTCAAAATCACCCACTCCGTGCGGGTGATCGAAAGCGAAGAAGTGGAGAGTCCGGCCGTCTATGGCCTCCGGCGGAAGTGGCTGCTGTTGCCCGATGGCATCTTCGAACGTTTCTCCACGGAAGAACTGCGCTGCATTTTTCTGCATGAACTGGCCCACATCAAGCGCGGCGATCTGGGTGTCAATTGGCTGGTGGCGCTGCTGCAAGTGTTGCACTGGTTTAACCCGGTCCTTTGGCTTGCTTGGGCGCGAATGAGAGCCGATCGCGAGGTGGCCACCGACGCCCTCGCGCTCTCTCATGTCCGCCAGGCCGATCATGTGCCTTACGGCGAAACCATTTTGAAAGTGCTCGCGGGCTTGACCGGGGCGCGGGCCTTGCCGGGGTCGGTGGGCATCGTGGAAAGCAAAGCGCAGCTCAAGGAATGCCTCATTGCCATCAGCCGGCCAGGCAAGACCTGGAAATGGGCCGCTGTGGCCGCCTTCGTCCTCATCGCCGGCTTGGGTCTAACCCGCGCGCAAACGGAAAAAACCTCGCGCGATCAGGATGAATTGAGCGGGACCGTGGTTATGCCGGATGGCAAACCGGCCGCGGGCGCGACGGTAGGGTTATTCTACGATTACAATCAGACCGTGTTCGAGCTCGATAGCAGACTTGGTTTGCGCGGGAGAGCGGTCCCGTGCGAGACGGATGCGCACGGGCATTTCGCCCTCGAACCGGTTAGCGGAATAAAATGGCTGGCCGCGGAGGTGTCAAATGGATTTGCCGTGATGAGTGTCGAATCATTCCTGACCAACCGAATGATCAGGCTTAAACCGTTCGACCTTGCCGCAGCCCGGCGCGCCCGAGACCTTGAGATAACTCAGCAGCTTATCCGCGCGGCTGAGTCACGCCGCATATCTGGAAAAGTAGTTGATCCATCCGGCCATCCGATTGCCGGCGCTCAAGTGGCGCTAGCCTGGATTTCCACGGAACGGAATTAAGCTAACACGGGGTTCCTTTGGGAGAAACTTCCTCCCGCCCCTTTGCTGGCTCGCAGCGTCTTTTCTCCTCTGTTGCCCGCGACAGTCTGAAATCGC
>JBKQWF010000267.1:0-13603 GCA_052139695.1 Limisphaerales bacterium | reverse complement strand
CCCCGGACGCCTCGGCGAGGCGTCCCTACATGAATGGTTACCCGAAACCGCTTTGAGAGGCGCTTTTCAACCGGGCAAAGTAGGGCGCGTCACTCCGTGCGCGCCTCCTCGGCCGGGCAGGGGACTGTCCGCCCTAACTTAGAATTGACCAACGGTTTTAATCGCACCCTTGCTGGCTTTGCTCATTGCGTTTTCCTTCGTCCCCAGCATAATCAGCGCGACATGACCACCAGCGGTGCGCAGTCCAGCGAAGCTGCACGGCCCGTGGATTATTTTGCCACCACCCATTGGTCCACGGTGCTGAGGGCGGGGAGAAACGATTCCACACAAGGTCGAGAAGCCTTGGCCAGGCTCTGCCAGACCTATTGGTTCCCCCTCTACGCTTTCGTTCGGCGCCATGGCCATTTGCCGGAGGACGCCAAAGACCTTACGCAAGGTTTTTTTGAACGCTTGCTGCAGCAGCAAACCTTGGGCAATGCCGACCCCCGCCGAGGTCGCTTTCGTTCCTTCATCCTCGGTGCCATGTCCCATTTTCTGGCCGATGAACGCGCCAAGCAACAGGCGCGGAAGCGTGGCGGAGGCCAAACCATTCTGTCGCTGGATATTCTTGCCGCGGAACAACGTTTGGAGCAGGAACCTCAGGACGAATGCAGCCCTGAAAAAATCTTCGATAAGCGGTGGGCGACGGCCCTTCTGGAAGTGGTCCTCAATCAATTGGCCGACGAATACCGGCGCACGGGCAAGGCGGAACTCTTTGATGCCCTGAAGCTTACCTTAAGCGGCTCTCGCGAGACCCAACCCTATGCCACGTTGGCCTCTGCGCTCAACATGAATGAAGGCGCGGTGAAAGTAGCCGTGCATCGGCTGCGCAAACGCTACCGCGAGCTGCTGCACGCGGAAATTGCCAGCACAGTCGCCACTGAGGGAGAAGCCCAAGAGGAAATGCGTTACCTCATCGAGGTCCTTTCCGGGTAAGACTGTCTTGAGGACAGCCCGTAACCTTTGCCTCTGGTTCCCGAAGAATGAGGTTAGAGGGCTAGTATGAGTGCAACCAATGCATGTCCAAGGTGTGGCAAACCGCTGCCTCCCAGCGCGCCCCTTGGCCTGTGCCCGGCTTGCGTGATGAGGGCCGGCGTCCCAAGCGAAGCCGCCTCCGAGCCGCCGGGCCTCGCTCGACACAAACGTTCCAGTTTCTCGCCTCCGCCACCCGCGGAATTGGCGCCCCACTTTCCCCAACTCCAAATCCTGGAACTGCTCGGACATGGCGGAATGGGGGCTGTCTATAAAGCGCGACAGAAGCAATTGGACCGTTTGGTGGCCTTGAAAATCCTGCCCCCAGCCGTCAGCCGCGACGCCTCTTTCGCGGAGCGATTTACGCGCGAGGCCAGGGCCCTGGCCAAGCTCAACCATCCCCACATCGTCACTCTTTATGAATTCGGACAGGTCGATGGGCTGTTCTTTTTCCTGATGGAATATGTCGATGGATTGGACCTCGGGCGCTTGCTGGAGGCGGGACACATGGCGCCCAAAGAAGCTCTGGCCATCGTCCCGCAAATCTGCGAGGCCCTCCAATGCGCCCACGACTGCGGAATCGTCCATCGCGACATCAAACCGACCAACATCCTCCTGAGCAAAGGGGGCCATGTGAAAATCGCTGACTTCGGCCTGGCGAAATTGGTCGGACAAGACATCAGCTCTGACGAGGCGCCATTAACCTCCCAGACGGCGGCAGAGGACGGCTCGCCGGCCCTGGCGCGCCAACCTAACGACACACTGACCAGGGCAGGCAGGGTCATGGGAACGCCAACCTACATGGCTCCGGAGCAGGTGACCAACCCGTCCGAAGTGGACCATCGGGCGGATATTTATGCCCTGGGCGTTGTTTTTTACCAGATGCTCACCGGCAAGCTCCCCGACAAACGCATTGAACCGCCGTCGAAAAAAGTGCAAATCGATGTGCGCCTGGACGAGGTGGTATTGCGGGCCTTGGAAAAAGACCCCGCCCTTCGCTACGCCCAGGCGGGGGCGCTTCGGACTGCCGTGGAGACGATCGCCATGACCGAAGGGGCATCGCCCGCTGACCCTTCCGCCGGCCGCCTGGGCAGCGCAGTCAATAAGTCAACCCGGCGCGCGGACCTCATCCGATTGCTCGAGAAAGAGATCGTCCTACCGGTCCGCTTGGCGATCGTCCTTTTTCTGGGCTGTTATATTTTTTCCCTCACTTGGCGCGCCCCATTCTGGAGCTTGGTTGAGGGCGTCTTTCTTGTCTATGCCGCGCTCAGCCTTTTCAATGGCGGAATATTGGTTTTGGGGCGCAGCCTCTCACGCTCGAAGCTCGAATGGCTGGTCCTTTCCGGCAGCGGGCTGGATGCCGTGCTGCTCGGGATGCTGGCCTTTCTCACCGACGGGTACAATACTTACCTGTATTGGTTCTTTGCGGTCTTGATTCTTCATAACGCCGTGGCCAGTCCCGTCGCCCTTTTGCAGATTCCTTTAAATCTTTTTGTCTGCGCCGCCTATATCACCGGCGGGATTCTGGATCGAAAAGTTTTCGTGACCGACCCCGGAGTGCTGCAGAGTCCGGAGTCGCCGGTCGAACGTGTCGCCGTCCTGGTGGCTTGGGCTCTGGGATGTTACGCCGTCCAGGTTCTTTTGGAGAAGCAGAAGCAGTCCGGACAAACAGAAAGTGGGAATTAGCGTTGCTAAAAGCGAGCCAA
The DNA here is from genome assembly GCA_052139695.1 of Limisphaerales bacterium. Lineage (GTDB taxonomy): Bacteria > Verrucomicrobiota > Verrucomicrobiia > Limisphaerales > Palsa-1400 > PLGF01. The sequence goes on along the minus strand of JBKQWF010000267.1, from coordinate 10,886 downwards.
AGATATTTGAAATTTGGGCGTTGCGGCAGCAACGCCCTACCCAAGGATGATGGTGGGGCGGCGCTGCCGCGCCGCCCAAATGTGAGAGAAAAGTCGATGGGTTTCTGAAATTAAGAATCTTATGAAAACGATGATCAGCCATGCAAGGATTATGAATCCGCCAGTCAGAATGCCGGCCGGAGGTTTTACTCTCTTGGAACTGGTTGTGGTTGTTACGACGCTTTGCGGGATGTTTCTCCTCGTCGCTCTCTCGGGCGCTGTGCCGGCGCAACGCGCGAAATCGGCCCGGATGCGTTGCGCTGATAACCTCAAAGACCTTGGCACTGCCTACCGCCTCTGGGGCAATGACAACGGCGACCGCTATCCCGCCGCTGCGCCGGTCACTCAAGGCGGTTGGTCGGATTATTTGACCCGGCCCGATGCCGCCGCCTTCGCCTGGACCAACTACATCATTCTGGAAGCAGGCGGAACCAACATCAACCAGCTTTTGGTCTGTCCAACCGATGAGCGGCGGCCGGCCACAGGGACTCCCGCGCTCACGAATCTTTCTTACTTCATCGGCGCGGACGCCGACGATACCTATCCGCAATCCTTCCTTGGCGGCGACCGGAATCTTGGACCGGGAACAGTGCCGCGGGAGGATTACGGCTACTCGCCGGCAGATGGAAAAGGGAGCAACGTTTTCATTCGCGGCCCAGTCTGCTGGTCGCTCAAGATGCACCAAGCCGGCGGCAACCTCCTCCTCGAAGACGGGAGTGTCCAAAGAATGTCGTCAGGAAGTCTAAATCCTAATTGGCTGGCAATGCCGCCAAGCAACGCCAGCCCAATCAAAGCCCCAGTCCATCTCCTCTTCCCTTAGAGAGTGTCTGAAAAATACAAAGGGTTCCGTTTTCGTGGCAAAGGCGACCAATGGCGCGTTTCGTTTGGTCTCTCGGCGCCTCTCGGAACCCAATGGCAAATTCAAAGCTCAACTAATCTGCGAGATTGGACCGCAAATCGGCTGCTTATTGGGGTCCGCTGCTTATTGGGGTCTAAACATTTTTACATTTTGCGATTCATTTGGCAGTGGTTTAAGGCGCTGTGGAGCGCGCGACAGAGGGTGGGGCTGAGCTGCTGCTCAGCCCCAATTTCGGCCTTTTTTAATTCCCGCTCCGTTCTCTCGGTTTTCTATAAAATCGCCGTTCCTGAGCCACGCGTAAAACCCGTTCAAAAACCTTCCGTAGGATTTTAATCTTGACGCATTCTTGTTATCATTGCCCCGCATGCAAACAATGCCACGCTCTCGAGGACCACATGACCCGCAACGGCAAAATCGCCCGCCTCCCGCTGGCCAGCCGTCGGCAACTCAACCAGCGCCTCCAAAACGGCGAGCTGGCCCGGAACCTCCTCTCCTGGCTCAACCGGCTGCCGGAAGTCCAGACCAAGAGAAACAGCAGCGCATCCATCAAATCCTTGGCATCGGTGCCGAGTACGGCCCCCTCGGAAAGCCTGCTTCCCCCAAACCCGAACCCAATTGAGCTAAATTGAACCCAATTGAGCCGCCGTTACCCCCCCGGGGGGGGCGCCGCGCCCCGCCGCGATGCCCTCGCTCTCTCTTTTCGGGTGCAAGAATTCTCTCACGCACCCTCAGTGACGACGGGCCTGGAAAAGGGGAAGAAGACTTTTTTCCCGCACCCCTCCGGATTCTTCCAACCACTTTGCGCTGTTCATTTGCCGCAAACGTGACTAAACCACGGGCGATTGTTAAATGAGGATTGATTCACCAACTTTTCCGTCGCGCCCGGCCTGGATTGAGATCGACCTGGGGCGCTTGCGCCGCAATTTGCACATAATCCGCGCCGATTTGCCCCGGCCAGTGGAATTACTCGCCGTGATCAAGGACGATGCCTATGGCCACGGCGCCGTGGACGTCGCCCGCGTGGCGGCGGAAGCAGGCGCCTGGGGCTACGGTCTCAGCACGCTGGAAGAGGCGCTGACGTTGCGCGACGCGGGCGTTGCCGCGCCGTTGCTCCTGCTCGGCGAACGGCAGGAAGCCGAGTTGTCGTGGTGCGTGGCGCACGATCTGACGGTATGCGTCAATCACGCGCGCACCATCGAACAGCTTGCCGAGTTGGCAGCGAAACTGGACAAACGCATCCTCGTCCACGTCAAGGTCCACACTGGCATGAGCCGTTATGGCGCGCGCTGGGACGAAGTCTTGCCGCTGCTGGAAAAGATAAACGCGGAAAAATCGTTGCGCCTCGAAGGCATGATGACCCATTTCGCGCAATCGGATGAAACGGACAAGACTTTCGCGCTGCTCCAATTGTCGCGTTTCCATCAAGTCGTGGCGGCCCTGGCGGAACGCGGCCTGGAAGTCCGTTTGAAACATGTCTGCAATAGCGGCGGTTTTCTGGACTTGCCCCAGGCCCATTTCGACATGGTGCGGGTTGGAATTCTTCTTTACGGAGTTTTCCCTTCGACCGTTTGCCGCCGCCTTCCGGGGATTGAGCCGGTCATGTCGATCAAAGCGCGCATCGCGGCCATTCAGCATTTGCAGCCCGGCGAGACCGTCGGTTATGGGATGCGCTACACGGCGCCTGCGCCGCGCCGGATCGCGGTGCTGCCCATCGGCTACGGCGACGGTTTTCCGCGCGTGCGCAACCAGGGCTGCGCCCTGCTGCACGGACGGCGCGCGCCGCTGGTCGGCGGCATCGCCATGGACGCTCTCATGGTGGACATCACCGACGTTCCCCAGGCGCAAATGTGGGACGAAGCGGTGCTGATGGGCCGCCAAGGCAGTGAGGAAATCACGGTGCATGACCTGGCCAAGCTCAAAAACTCCGTCAGTTATGACGTCCTCACCGGCTGGCGATTGCGTCTGCACCGCAAAACCATCAACGGCTCCGCTCCCGCCGGCTCCCCGCCATGAAGCTCCTCTTTTCCGAGCAGAAATCCGATTACTCCCATTACCAGTTTCCTTACGCGGTGTGGGCCGTGCCGGAGCCGGGCGAACGGCCCTCCGCTATTTTCAATGCCGGCTTTTTGCCCTCGTCGCGCAACCTGGACCGCTTTTATCTCTGCCGCCAGACGCGCGTCAACCTCGCGAAATTCAAGCCGTCCTCGGAGAATCGCCGCATTCTTCGCAAGGGCGCGGGCCTGGAAGTCGCGCTGGTGCCGCGTTCGCAATTCGATTACACCGCGCCGCGCCGCCAATTCTACAAGACTTATGCCGACATAAAGTTCGGCAAGGATGTCATGACCTTTGAGCGCCTTGACGCCCTCTTCGACTCTCCCGTCACCTCGCATCTCCTCGTCGTCACCGATCAAGAGCGCGGCCAGGAAGTGGGCGCCAGCATCCTCTATCTCGAAGGCACGAAAATGGCCTACTATTACTACGCCTTCTATGATCTCAACTATTACGCGCGCAATCTCGGCATGTTCATGATGACTTCCGCGGTCGCGCTCTTTGCCGGCCGCTCTTTTGAGCAGCTTTACCTGGGCACTTGTTATTCGCGCAACGCGCTCTACAAAACGCAGTTCGCCGGCGCGGAGTTTTTCAACGGCTTCCGCTGGTCGAGCGATTTGCGCGAACTGAAATTCATTTTGGAGCGCGACCAAGGCAGGCTCGAACAACATCTGCTGGAAACGGCGCCCTTTCGCGATGAATTCTACGGCGGCGACTTCAAGAAAATCGTCGATGCCAGCCAATTTTGGATCAAGCCGCCATGAAGAAGATCGCCGGCAAAAAAAAAGGGAAGCTGTCTTTTGTCGTTCTGGGCGTCGGCTCTTTCGCGCAAAGCCATGGCCGCGCGCTGGCCGATAACGGCGCCGAGGTGGCGACCTATCTGACGCGCAACTACGGCCATTATTCTCCGGGGCTGGTTGGCCCTGTTTATTTCCCGGAAACCCATCCCAATCCCGTTCCGCTGCTCCAGGAGCTGGGAGTTGATGTGGTCATCCCGCAATCGATCGATTGGGCGATGAAACCGTGGGCGGCGGAGCTGGTGCAATCCGGCATTGGGATTTTCTGCCCGTCCGGTGAAGCGATGCGGCTCGAACGCGAACGCGATTTCGCCCGCCAGCTTTGCGCCGAACGCAACATCGCCTTTCCGGCAGCGCACGTGGCTTCCAACCGGCTGGAGGCCGAGAAAATCCTCGCGCGCCATCCTCTTCCGTTTGTCATCAAGAATCCGCTCTGCTCGCCCACCAGCCCTATTCACACCATTTTGTGTGAGACGGTCGAAGACACCCGCGCCTGGTTAAAGCAGTTGGATTACGCGGAAGGCGTCTTTTTGCAGGAGTATCTCGGCCGCGCCGAAGCCGGGCATATTGTCCTGGTCAGCGGCGGGCAGATTTATTCGCTCGCCACCAATCAAGAATATAAATACGCCTTTCACGGCAACATGGGAATTGTCGCGGGCGCTCCCCTGGGCGGTTTGATCGAGCGCGACCCCGGGGACAAATACGGCCTGGCCCGCGAACTCATTCATCCGCTTTTGCCCTGGTTGCGCGCGGCCAATTACCACGGCCCGTTGCAAGTCACCGCCGTGAAGCGCGCCGGGCGATGGCATGTAGTCGAATACAATATCCGCCTGGGCGTCACCTCCGGCCCGATGATTTTGCGCGCCTTAAAAAACCCGGCGGAGATTCTCTGCCGGACCGCGCGGAACGAGAAGTTGGCAGTGGCCTTCGCCGATGGGGTGAATTTTGGCGCTTCCCTCACCCTGGCTGGCTATGGCTATCCGTTTCTCCACGCGCGGGCGCCGCATTTTCCCATCACCGTGGACGGCGCTTTCGATTGCGATGTGTGGTGGAACGAAGCCGCCCGGCGCGACGACGGCCAACTCATGGCCACGGGCCATCGCATTGCCGACGTGACGGCCATCGGCCCCACGTTGCAAGAAGCTTTGCGCAAGGCGTACTCCAACATCCAAAAAATTCACGTCCTGGCCAGTTACTACCGCACGGACGTTGGACAAAGCCTGTGGCCGCCCGGCAATTGTTGACGGAATGAAATCGGCGGGTCTTATTGAATCTGCTGGGCTTTGTCGGCCAGCATCTGGAGACGAAGCATCAGGCGCCGATGGCAGGCTGGCTCCTGGTCCGCGGGAAATTGGTTATCCGGGACCATGTTTACGGCGAAGTAGGATGATCCGCCGCCGAAGCTTCCCCTCACGGAACCGGCACGGGCATAACCTTTCTGTTCTTCAAAAGCAGTTGCTTTCGGCAATGTATGGTCGCCAGCAAAAGTACCGTAAACAAGAAAAGGAAATTCCGAATCGTCCACCGCCAATTTCGTAATGACTAAATTTGCTTTCTGACAAACGGCGGTGAAGGCCTTGCGCAAGTTATCCTTGTTATAGCGCGAATCCATGTCGGCAGGGGGAGGGACAGGATTGCCCAGATAAGCCAGCAAGGCACGGTTGGCTTCGTTGTCGAGCGCGCTGCCGGAATCGCTTTTTGTGGCGGGCGATTTCTCGCCAAGCTTGCTGAGCCAATTAGCCTTGCGCAGGATGGTGTTCTCATTCCCTTTCTCTCCAAAATAAACGCCGCCCTGCGAGCTGGAGTGAGGCGGGTAAAAGGAAACGTGAAGCCACCCGTCCGCCATATTTGTTTCATAGAGACGGAACTCTCCGGCGCCCTTCACGATGCGAAGACGCTGGCTGTCCTGGATGGGCGTTGGCCCGCTCTTGCCGCTGGTCGTGCAGAAAAGCGCGAGATCGGCATTGTCCCCGGAAGCCAAGGTGTAAGAGCCTTCCACCAAATAACTCCCGCCCGGCTCAATATGCTCCCGGTCTCCATGCACTTCCCTGATCGTGATGTGGTCTCCCGGCAAGAAACCAGAGGCCCCCAATTCAAATTGGATGAGGTGCGGAAATCGTTGCGCCAGTTCGTCATCCGCCCGTGCGGCAGGCAATCCAAATCCAAAGAGCAGGAAGACGACGGCGGCGGCAGCGGCAGCGGCGGAGATCTGAACCGCGGTGGTCGGGGCGCCGCGTATAGCGGTGCAACGGTAGAAACGCCTCGCCGCGGCGTCCGGGCCTGGTTTCCACACCCGCCAACTCCCGCCTTGGACGCCTCGGCGAGGCGTCCCTACCTGAATGGTTATAGAAGAAGAATCACAACCCTGAAAGGGTTGAATTTGTTTCAAAAGGAATCGCGATTCGACCTTTTCAGGGTTGATGAGACTCGTCGGAACTACCCAGGAAATCACATTCATGATTTCATCCAAAATGTCGCAGAACCTCTTTTTCATATCAATGGGACAAGGGAATTGTGTCGCGGGAGAATGTCGCCTGCGCGACCATGACTCCGGGTATGACAGCATCCACCATAATGTTGTTCTCGTTTCGCGAGACGTGGATTTTGGTCTGGATGGGAACGTCGATCACGCAAAAGCTCTTTGTCGCAGTGGATGGCAAAGCGGTGGACGCGGCTGGATGACGATAAAGAATAGCGCCCGAAATCAGCAGCAAGAGCGAGAGCAAGACAGCCCCAGTCCATGCCGGGCGCCGCCAGATCAATGCAAGCCATGCTGGAGCGCGATCCCAAGCCTTGCGCCGAGGCTTGGGCTGCCTCCAGGCATCGAGAATGTTCCGCCTTGTTTCCAGGTCCAGGGAAAGCCCATGAGTTTCCTGGTCAAGCGCGAACCGGAGCAATTTGGCTAGAGCTCCCTGGTGCTGCAATAGACGTTGGCAACGGGTGCATTGCTGAAGATGCTCCTGGGCCGCGGCCTGCTCGGCCACAGACAACATCCCATCCAAATACTCCGGCAATTTATCGCTAAAATCTTCGCATTTCATGGATGCCCTTTATTGTTAGTGCCATCGGAGACGAAGTGGTTCATTTCCCGCGGCAGCAAATGTTCCAGATGGCGGACGGCATAGTAGAGACGCGATTTTACAGTGCCGTTGGAGACGCCTATCTGCCGCGCGATTTCGTGGATTTTCAGATTCTCATAGTAGCGAAGGACAATGACTTCACGATGTTCCAGGGAAAGCGTTTGGATTGCTTGCGTCAGGGTGGCAGTCCAGAAATCTTGATCGCTGTTTTGGGCGGTATCGTCCGAAATGCTCTCCCCGCGGAGCATTTCATCATCGTAAACGAGGCGCTTCTGTTTCCGATGATAGCGGCGGCATAAATTGAGGAGAATGCCGTGAACCCAGGTGTAAAGAGCCGAGTCGGCGCGAAAGCGGCGCCAGGATTTAAGGGCTTGAATCAGTGTTTCCTGGGCCAGGTCCTGGGCCTCCGTTTCGTTCCCGCACAACAAATAGGCGGAACGCAGCAAGCGGTCTCCATGCAAGTCCATGAACTCCTGGATATCAAAAGAGTCCGTCGCTTTTGGAGCACGCGGGCTGCTACTCTCGGCCATACACCATAAGTGCCACCGGCTCGAAAATGGTTCAATCGAGTTTTGAGTGCGTGCCAAATTAGAAAAGCGAGGAAACCCTTTCCAGGATCAGGACCCTTCAGCCCGCAGGATGGACAAAGGCGATTGCTTCAGCACCCCGCGGCTCATGAGGAACCCTGTTATGACGGTGAGGGCCGGCACGAGCAAAAAGGCGGCAAGGAGCGAAACAGGCTGCGGCGAAAAGGAGGTATGAAAGACAAACCTCGCCAGCGCCCCGGCGGCCAGGACCGCCAGCAAAACGCCCGCCAGCGCGGCCAGCAAACCGAGCGAGAAGTATTCTACCAGGAGGATCTTGAGAACCTGCCCGCGCGAAGCTCCCAGCGTCCGCAATAGGACGCTTTCCTGCATCCGCTGATAGCGACCGCTGAGGAGCGCGGTCACCAGCACGACCAACCCCGTCAGCACGGTGAACATCGCCAGGAAACGGATGACGAACGAGATTTTTTCAAGGATTGAATCCACGGTCCGGAGCACCAGGGTCAGATCAATCGCCGAGACGTTAGGGAAGGCTTTGACCACTTCGCGCTGCAACCGCGCGGATTCCTCGCTGGAACGCACATGCAGGACGAGCACATGCATGGCCGGAGCGTCGTTCAGGGCGCCGTCGGGAAAAACGACAAAGAAATTGGGTTGAATCCGCCGCCATTCCACATGGCGCAAGCTGGCCACGCGCGCGGCGATCGGCACGCCCTGGACGTCGAAGACGAGTTGATCGCCAAGCCCCACGCGAAGTTCCTTGGCGATGTCCTCCTCCAGGGAAACCGGAACGTCCTTCGATCCCGCCACGTCGTTGGTGAAGTTTCCAATCCACTGGCCGGCGACGATGTTTTCGCCGTCGTGCAATTGGCCGCGGTAGGTGCTGCGGTATTCACGACGATAGGCCCATCCCCCCTCTCGCGGCCGGCTTTTGTTTTTCAAGATGGCGGCGACTGGCTGTCCCTTGACGGCACCCAAGCGCATGGTGATTACCGGCACTTCGTCCACGACGGGCACTCCGAGCTTATGGACCAGATCCAGCACCGATGTTTTTTGCGAGCTTTGGATATCGAAGAGCACGGCATTGGGCCGGTTGGGACCGGTGGTGGAAACCAATTCCTTCAGCAGATTATGCTCAATGAGCGCCAGGCTCATCATCAGGAATGTGCCCAAGCCGAGCGATAACAGCAGCAACAGGGTGCGATTGTTGGGCCGATGCAAGTTCGCTACTCCTTGCCGGACGGTGAAAGGCAGGGCCTGAGGAACAAACCGGCGGGTCACAACCATCAACACTTTGGACAGCACAGCCAGGCTCGCCACGACTACCCCTAACCCGAGCCCGAATCCCAAGCCGATACGCCAGTCCCGCGTCTGCATCCTGGCGAAACCGAGGATGCCTGCGGCGAGGCAAACACCTACGAGCCAAACCAACGGATCGCGTCCCTGCGCCGGCTCAAAGGAGACACGCAAGGCAGCCAGCGGCGAAACCCGCCTCACCTTCAACAACGGCAGCAGGGTGAAGAGCAGGCAAACGGCAAATCCAATGGCCATGGCCCGACCCACCGCCAGCCAGGCCGTGTGAAAGTGAAAGGTAAACGGAATGAAATCCGCCAGGACTTTGGGAAGGGTTGTTTGGATGGCCACCCCCAGCGCGCCGCCCAGCAGGGCGCCGAACAGACCCAAGGCCATGCCTTGCGCCAGATAGATGGCAAAAGTCTGGGCGATCGACCCGCCCAGGCAGCGCAGCACCGCGACCGTGCCGAGCTTTTGTTTGACATGCACCTGCACCGCGCTCGCCACGCCCACGCCGCCCAGCAGCAGCGCCACAAATCCCACCAAGTTCAGAAAGTGATAAAGATTCTCCAAAGAACGGCCCAATTCCCGCTTGCGTTCCTCCACCGTTTCCGCGCTGAAATGAAATTTCTCCAGCTCCGGATGGAGGCGTTTGACAAGGTCAGGCACATTGCTATCTGGGCCAAATTTGAAGTAGGCATGATAGCGGGCCAGGCTGGCCTCTTGCAGCAAGCCGGTCCGCGGCACATCGGCCAGTGAAATATAAACGCGCGGCGCCACCGCCGAGAGCGCCACCGTTTCCCCAGGGATCTTTTCCAAACGCCCGGCGACGCGCGCGGTGAGTTTGCCAAGACGAATTTCGTCTCCCGCCTGCGCCTCGAATTGCTGGAGCAGAGTTTCATCCACGAGCGCGCCCGCTCCGCGGCGGAATTCATCCACCGCGCCGGGCGGCTGGGTTTCGATTTGGCCGTAGTAAGGAAAATTGCCTTGCAGGGCGCACACCTGGACAAGCCGGGTGGCCTCCATGCGGACAAAGAAAATCATGCTCGAAAATGAAACCTCGCGCGCCTGCTCGCCGCCCAAACTGCGCAGCCACTGCTCCTGTTCCGGGGTGAACGGATCGCGGCAATTGATCACCAGGTCCGCGCCGAGCAGGGCCTTGGTTTGCTCTTCAACGGCTTGGGCCAAATTGCGATTGAAGGAACCAATGGCGGCAAGAGCGGCGATTCCCAGGACGATGGAGCAAGCGAACAAAGCCAGCTTCCGCCGGCTGGTCCGGCTGTCGCGCCAGGCCATGCGCCAGGTCCAGCCGGAAAGAAAATGGCCGGCCAAACCGCGATGACGGCTGGATTCACTGGCCATTGAAGATCATTCCTCCCTTGAGCCGGATAATAATCTGGGCTCGCTTGGCCAGTTCAAGGTCATGGGTGACCAGCACCAGAGTGGTCCCGGCGCTGGCGTTGAGCGCAAAGATACTCTCGATCACCGTGCATCCGGTCTCGGCGTCGAGGTTGCCGGTGGGTTCATCCGCGAAGAGGATTTTGGGCCGGTTGATGAACGCGCGCGCCAGGGCCGTCCGTTGTTGTTCACCCCCTGAAAGCTGCGCCGGATAATGGTGCAGGCGTTCGCCGAGCCCCACCCGTTGCAGCAGCGCCGCCGCCTGGTCGCGGACTTCCTTTTCGCCGCGGATTTCCAGCGGCGCCATGACGTTTTCCAACGCGGTCAAGGTCGGAATCAATTGGAAGGTCTGGAAAACAAAACCGACCCGTTCATTGCGCAAGCGGGCGCGGCCATCCTCGTCCAGCCCGCCCAGGTGAATGCTGTCAAGATACACTTCTCCCGCGCTCGGCTGATCCAGACCGGCGCACAAACCAATGAGAGTGGTCTTGCCGCTGCCCGAAGGGCCGACAATCGCGCACGTCGAAGCGGCCGGGAGGGCGAAGCTCACGTCTTTGAGCACGGTCAGCGTGCCGTTGCCGCTGCGATAGCGTTTAGTCAGCTCCCGGACTTCCAATATAGTAGGTTGCGCTTCCACTACTTTCCAATACCCCACCCTGTGCCGCTCCGAAAGGGCAGATGCGGAGAAAAGGGGCGCAATTAGGACGCACCTTTTCATTTTTGTAAACGCCAAGAGACGGGGGATTTGGAAAGAATCAGCGCCCGCAAGCGCTCCTGGCCGCCATTGCGATGGAGGAACTGCTTTTGAAATTTTCCAGTGGTGGCC
>JBKQWF010000266.1:0-5060 GCA_052139695.1 Limisphaerales bacterium | reverse complement strand
GGCCACCACTGGAAAATTTCAAAAGCAGTTCCTCCATCGCAATGGCGGCCAGGAGCGCTTGCGGGCGCTGATTCTTTCCAAATCCCCCGTCTCTTGGCGTTTACAAAAATGAAAAGGTGCGTCCTAGTAACGGCCCTGTTGCACCTTTTTGCTCTGTTCCTCCATGGCGCTGGGGTCCATTGTGTCAAACTGGGCTCCGACCATGAGGGTGGGAATCCTGATCTCTGTGAGCCGATCCTTGATGTCCCAGTTGGCCAAAAGGCCGCCAATGCCAAATTCGGAAGGGCCCTGCATTAGGTTATAAATTTCCGCGTTAAGATGTTTGAAGCTCCGGTTTACAGGATCGGGCCAAATCGGCAGCCGGCAAAGATGCACCGCGTAAAAATGGGGCTTCAACAGCTCCATATAGCGGGGGTTGGCAAAGGCGGCTTTTGCCTCAAGTTCCCGCACCTCCGCCAAAACTTTCGGGTCCAGCTGCTTGGACAATACTTCCTCGGCATATTTGCCATAGTCCGGGCAGCTAGCCATCATGTTGGCAATGATCATTCCTTTGAGGTTGGCCTGGTAGCGCAAGGAATACTGCATCGCCAGAATCCCGCCCCAGGAGTTGCCCAGCAGATAAAAATTGGATGAGTCCGCGCCCATCGCCTTTCTCACCTGTTCCACTTCTTCGACGAAACGGTCCAGGACCCAGAGACTGTTGTCCTTGGGCTGATCGCTGTAATATGAACCCAGTTGATCATATTCATAGAATTCAAATCCCTGTTTCGGGAAGAAGCTTTCAAAACATTCCATGTATTCGTGCCCGGCGGCTGGGCCGCCGTGCAACAACAGGATTTTAATGCGGGGATTATTGCCGAACCGCTTGGTCCAGACCTTGAACTCACCCACCGGGGTCTGAATGGGGATCATCCGGATGCCAGCGGATTGAACTCCACTTTCGCCATAATCAAAATAACGGGAAACAGGCATACTGCCGTTGCTGGTCTTGGTTTCTTTGCGTGGCGTCTTCATTGTTGGAATATCCGGTTTTAGCCGAGAGGCGGCAGGACTTTATCTGCTAATCCTTCTCGCCAGAAACGTGGACCTTCCAGCCGCGCGGACGAAGAACCATCTGATAGTAGCCCAAGGCGATCGCGATGACCGCCAGCAGAATCATCATACTGGGGCGGCCAGCTTCGGCGTCAGCGTAGCTGGCGGCGACCAATCCGATGGCAACGATCAGGCCAAATATCGGGACCAGCGGGAACAACGGCGTGCGATAACCGGATCGGCCCGTCCGGCCCAAGCGGCGTCCGACGAGAACACCCAGCGCCACCAGGGCTCCGCTAAAGACCTCGCCAGACAGCAAGAGGAGGTTCATGCGCGCGCCTAACAGGCAATAAAATGAGCCAACCACACCCAGGATGAGCGTCGCCATCCACGGCGACAACAATCGGCCATGAACTCGAGTCAGTGCCCGGTTGACGGGCGGCGGGAAAATGCCTTCGCGTCCGTTGGCGTAAAACATTCGGCTGATGGCAATGGTCCCGACGATCAGGGCGTTGAAGATCGCAATCGCGACGCCGAAACTGACCAAGGCCGCCAGTCGCGGTCCGGCGGTTAAGGCCAAAAACGCCGCGAAGGGCGACTCGGCGGAGAGAGCGTTTGGCAGATTGCCCGCGCTCGTGGCAAACAGAGCGATCGGAGCAGCGATAAGAACCGAGGCCACCACGCCGACGAGGGCCATCACGCCCCCGATCCGCATGGGAGCGTCGTGCAGTTCCTCGCCAAAAAACATTGCCCAACTGGCCCCGCTGCAAGCCCAGGTTCCACCCACAACGGCCAAGGCGGCCATGGCGAAAGAGGTCGGCTCGATCCCGTGTGCTCCAACCGTGACAGGATGGAGCAAGACCTGGCTTAAAGGACGGACCGGGTGAGTCAAGCTGACGATGGAAAAAATCAGGATTGCAACCAATTCGACTGCCAGAAAGGCGCCCGTAATCCACGCGTTGGTCCGGAGATTGAGTATGGACAGGATTGTGGCCAGCCCGATAGCTGTCAAACCAACGGATAGTTGGCTGATCCCAGGAACGAGAAAACGCACATAATCCGCCAGCCCCAGGGCAGTGAATGCCAAGTAGGCTGGTTCCACCACCAGGAAAAGCGCCTGCACGACGAAGCCCGCCCGTGGGCCAAGGGCTCCTGACACGCTGCCATAAGGCCCTCCCGCATGCGGAAACGCCGCTGCCAGTTCAGCGTAGAGCAACGCCAAAATAGCGGAGATCACTCCGCCCGCCAGGAAACCGAGCGCGGCCCCCGTGCCGGCCGAATGCACGACCGAGGCACCGGCGACAAAGACCGACGCAGCGGGCGAGAGGGCTGAGATGGTCAGGAACAAGACGCCCATGGCGCCCAGTTGGCGGTGCAACGGTTGGCAGGGCTGAACGGTGGCTTCGTTCATTTACCCAATGATTCCTCAGTGGCGGGATTTTGCAATTGGTTTTCAGAACTGGGGGAATGAACCCGTCATCAATAACTGCTGAACTTTTCCTAACGCCCAGTGTTCCGCCACTCCAGTTCCTGGTGACGGGCCGGAAGACCCTGCGCCTGCGCAAACTGATTCCGGACGCTCTCCGTGGCCTCGGCCCATTCGCCCAGCGGGTATAATAACTCGCGATAGATGAGGTAGCTCATATCGACTGTCCGTACGGGCCGGTGGTCCTTCACATCATCGACCTGGTCGAGGTAGCGGCGGCCATTCGCCTCCGGGACCCGCGGAAACCAGCTCTGATACCACGTCGCCACCGCATTATGATAGGCCTCGTTTCGACGTCGCCAAATGCGGCGCGACAGGTCGAGCGCTTCATCCAAGTGGGCGAGCGACTTCTCCGGGGCGGTCCGCGCGAGGCCTTGAGCGGCTTTCAACTCGCCATCCATGCGCTCCAAATCCAGAAGCATCTCCAGGTTTTCGCGATATAATTGGGCGATCGAAAGGAACACTTCGAGGTTGTAGCGGTTAAACCGAACGCGCCACCGACTCTCTTCCAGCAGCCTCATCAACTCCTGGTTCTCCGCCAGAAACTTACGGGCGAGTGTGAGACGCCGAAGGTTCTCTGTTGACCAATCCCTGTCGAGTTTGAGCCCGACTAGGGACGGGACCGGCAAAGAGGGCAACGACTGGTCCTGTGCGGGGTGTGGGGGATTGAAGATTCCGTGAGAATAACCGAAGATCGGCGTTCGCGCCTGAGAGGGCACCGTTTCCCAGCTATCGTCCCAAAACCGCGCCTGCCGGCTCATCAACTGATACAAACGGGGCATGCTCGGCAGGTCTGCCCCATAAAACAGAGGGAAAAAGGTGCTGATCAACTCATCCGGCCCGGAAGAGTTCGGATGCCAGGCCGCGGCGGGCCCCGTGGCGTATCCGAGCCAGAACGTCTCCGGATGCAATCCGGCGTCAGCCCAGCCGGCAACAAACGCTCCCATCAGATCTGCCTGCTGACGCGCTTGGAGAGAAGAGACCGCGCCGAAAATCTCGGCTACACGGCCCGGTTCCACAGGCCCGGAAGGAGCATGAAGCCGGTCCGCCATGGGCAAGGGATAATAGTCGGGAAACATGGGTTCCTCACCTTGGGTGGAAGTGAAGATCAACTGGCGGATCCCGTGCGCTTTGAATGCGGGGTCGAATTCGGGTCCATACGTCTCGCTGTTCACGAGGTATCCCGGCAACGCCCCGATATCCGCCGGCTTCAGGGGGTATTCGCCCCAGAACAAAACGGTGCGCCCCCGCTCGTGCAAGTAAGCCGCCGAACGAGAGATGAATTCGGCCAGAAGCTTGCTCGCGCTGCCCAGTTCGCGCGCGCGCACTGCTTCGTCGCATCCCGGACCTTGAGCCAAACCCACGTAGTAAGGCTCGTCGGTGGAAAGGACAAAGTACTTCGCGCCGTGGTTGGCATCCAGCAGATCCTGGAACAGACCGAACAACATGTCGTACGTCTGTGGATTCACGACGCAGAACTCATAGTTACAATTCGGAAACGCCCGCAGTGGAGCATAAATGGGGTGCTTGAGGATGAAGGCATCATGCGCCGGGGCGTCCAGATACGGGATGAGTTGAATGTGATACCGCAGGGCATAGTCGGTCAATTCTTGCAGTTCGGGGGCGGTAAGGACGTAAGGTTCCATAATCGCCGGCGCGCTGCGGAATTGGAAATGTCCCTCCAGCTTGATGGCAAACCCATTGATCTTGAAAAAGGCCGCCTGGCGAAGGGCCGCTTTGAGAACGTCCAAATGCTCCAAATGATGGGCATCGTCCCAATAAATGATGCGCAATTGCAGGTCGGGCCAATCCTCAATCTCGCCTTCCGGAAACTCGAGACCGCCGCCCCGCCGTGCGAGTAATTGGAGAAAAGTCTGCACGCCGTAAAACAACCCTGCAGGCGCGTTGCCGATAATACGCACGCGGCTTGGAGTTAGCACGATCCGATAGGCCTGCTCTACCAGAACGGCCCGGTCACGGTCAGCGGCCTGCCCGATCACAACTGAACCGGGCTCAACGGAGAGAGAAACGATCCGAGGCGCAGCCGGGTTTTGGCCCGCGTCCTTGAGCCTGAGATCAAAACGATCCGCCAGTCCCTCCTTCAAACTGGCCACGGCCACGTCAGTCGGCGACACGCTCGCTTCCACCCGGAGCCGCCAATCGCGAGTGAACTCCGTGTCTCGTGGGGCGAGCGACACCTTCTGAGGAGCTGGCAATACGTTGTATCCGCGATCGAAAAGCGGAGACCCAATCGCGCTCGCCATTCCGAGGGCGGCGCAGACGCACGCCACGATCCAGCATGCCAATCTATTACTCGGACCATTGCGTGTCATCGAAATTATCTACGGAAAGCTCATCTACGATTCTTGATGCGCAAGACAAAGTCCACCACAATTCTGCGCTGATTCCGGCGGCCTAGGACGCACCTTTTCATTTTTGTAAACGCCAAGAGACGGGGGATTTGGAAAGAATCAGCGCCCGCAAGCGCTCCTGGCCGCCATTGCGATGGAGGAACTGCTTTTGAAATTTTCCAGTGGTGGCC
>JBKQWF010000265.1:0-44560 GCA_052139695.1 Limisphaerales bacterium | reverse complement strand
ACTCGGGTATCAAAGTCTCGAAGGAAGCTATGCAAGCTGTGCGCCTGACCCCGAACGCATTTCATGGCGAGTGGAACTACACAATATCGCATTAACTGTGACAGTTATTTTTGCGCGGCTCCTAACCAGGATTGAGCGCTGGCTGGGTGGGTTCTCTCCCGGGTCAGAGCCCTTTTGGCGGATGATACCCGGGGATACGTTGCGCCACCCAGGTGTAATCCTTGGGGCCAACGTTGACCGACCCTACGCTTTCGTACTTGATAGGCTTAATCCAATCTCCGTCGTTGGCCCATTTATGGATTTCCGAATGGCCATCGGCAAAGCCGAACGCGCCGGCATTGTTATGATAGCTGGCCGGAACGTCGTTAAAATTGCCCGCGCCGGGGGAAAGGAGGGGATCGATATAGAGCATGGCGTCGTTGATGCTGTCGGCTTGTTCGTCCGTGAGAACCCAAGTCATGCTGGGTGCCGGATTGACCAAGGCACTCATGGTTTTTACCGCCGGCACCCATTCCCCGCCGGACCATTTTTCCCCGGCGCCCAAACACGCGTCCATGGAGATGCTGCGGACACGCTCCTCAAAGTGCGCCCGGACCTGCTGTTGAGAGAGATAAATATCAGAGGGACACTTGTAGGCTTTCCATCCCCCGGCGTAGTACGGGGCCAGCAGTGCGTCCTTTGAGTTGCCGAGCAGCAGATAGTTGGTGTTGTCAGAGTCGAGGCTCCAGTCCATGTTCCCGTCACACCAACACTTGACCGAAAAATTGACGTCAGAACCGTTATTGTCGGTATTATCATTAACAACCAAGTGGTCATTGTAGTCATGAGCATAACTAATCCAAGCAAGGGTGAGTTGATGCTTATTGTTGATGCATTCTGTGGAGAGGCTTTGCGACTTTGCTCTGGACAAAGCGGGCAGCAACATCGACGCCAGGATGGCGATAATGGCGATCACCACCAGCAATTCAATCAACGTGAAACCAGACGGGCGACATGGTCTGTTCATAATCATAAATGCGATTTGGAACTTCTGTCGTCGTAAGCATTGAACGGCAAAACGTGCTGCTTGTCGCAACGTTCTTGTTTGGTTATTTACCGGCTGCCTCAATGATGCCAGCTTTTCCACAGTATGCAAGAAAATAATTACAGAAAATAATTACGGCGCGACGTAACGCGTCCGTGACGGCGGGCCTAAGCAGGGTAGGGTCGCCTCGCCGAGGCGACCGCTCCGGCAAGAAAACCCCCGGACGCCTCGGCGAGGCGTCCCGACCGTCCGTGACTGACGCATTACGGCGCGACGCGGAAATATTGGTTTTGCGGGCCGATGGGCAGGGTTTGCGGGTTTTGCGTTCCCAGGCTCGTCCAGGTTGGATTGCCGGAGAGTGAAGTCGTCGATTGCAGGGAAAGCCCCGCGCCGTTCACCCACGAAATGACCACATTTGCCCCGCTGAGAACGATGCTCAGGACGGGAGCGGCGGCGCTGGCGCCAGACAGCGCCAGCGGGTTCTGAAAGTCCACCCAGACGAAGTTGAAATCGGCATCGGTGAAAACGACGGAGTTGTTCCCGCCGTTGGTGCTGATCGTCACGGCGTCAATCATAAACACATTGTCGGGCACATTGGTCCCGCCGTATTCATACGACAGAAAACTGTTATCCACGACGTTGGACATTCCGGCCGGTTGCTTGGCCAGATAGCCGGAGTTCAACAACATGAGGGAGCCGTTCGTGTCCGTCTTTCCGGGAATGCTCAGGGAATAATGGCCTACAGAAAGTCGAGTCAGGGTGTAATTACCCGTCCCTTTGATCGTGGCGCCGTTGGTGCCATTGATGTGGCCCGCGATGAGGTTACTCGCCGTCCAAGGGATATAGATGAAGGAAAAGCTGGAGCCGGCGTCGCTGCCGCCGTCCGTGGCATAGACCGTCGGGTTGCCCGAGCTGGTTTCGATGTCGCGGACCGCCACGTACCAACCGGAGCCGTCTGGCAGGGCGGCGTTATTGGCCGAGGCTCCGCGCTGGCTGTTCGCCTCGTCGTCGGCCACCGTGAAGAGCAAGCCGTCGGTTTGCGAATTGACTCCCGGCAGAGTCAAGAGGGCCAAGCCGTCATCGACCCCGTTGGTGGCATCGATCCACGTGAGAATCTGTTCGGGAGAATCATAATTTGTATAGCCTGTGCCAGGAGCACAACCGTCCAGAGCCGTGCCGCTGTAGAGACCCCATCCGTCCCCGTGTTTCCACATCGGCAGTCCAGGGGACGGGGTGGCTCCGCCGGTCAGATTTACGCTAAAGAGAACATCGTCGAAGTAGCCGGCGCGCCAGCCCTGAGAATAAGGGAAATAGACCAACGAATGGGAGATGGCGCACCGTTCGATCGGCCCGGAAGAATCGGCGCCCGTGCTCGTATCGATTGGGCCGGTTACCAGTTTCGTGGTGCGGGTATAGGCCTGGCCGGTAGTGAACTGGCCGCCAATCATATCATAGCTGTAACTGCTGGCCGAGGGATCAAGCTGAATGTAAGCGGCCCCCCAAAATGGGCCGGATTGATCGTTCCAGGACTCGCCGTTTTTATGCACGGTCGGGAAGGCAAAACCATAATTTGGCGAGGGACACCACGCCTGGCAGGCGGGCACGGTAGCATCGCCGCTGGAGTAGCGCTCGCGTGTTTGATTCGTGTAAGGGCCCAGATTGTTTTGGGCAAGGCTGGGATTCCCAGGACAGAATGCGTAATCAAAGCCGGAACACTGATAGCGTGCCGCCGCGAAGCCCAAGGCTGACTGGCTATCAATGGCCGCGATGATATCGCGCGAGACACTGGCGTAGCCGCCATCGTTCCAGATGATTTCAGTGGGCGCTCCCTGGTCAGACTGGAGGACGTTGCCAGGGTATCCCAAGCCATTGGTCGGCAGGCTGACGTCCCAATTGACCGCCAGGACATTTGTCGGAAACGGACCGGGCGCCATCTCAGAGAGAACGGGAACGCCATTGGTCGTAGGGATGCTGGCCGAGCCGTCATAGAGGGGTGTTGGTCCATAACTGGCGTAGGTCGAGGTGACCGTGTCCGTGGCGTCGTTCGTATCGTTATTATGGGCGACGGTGCTGAGACCGATATAGACCGTTTTAGAGAAGTCGGTCGAGGCCGGGGCCACGCAGAGAAGCTGCCAGCCATTGGTGCTTCCCGGATTGGCGTTTTGCGGATATTGTTCGGTATTGGTAGTGGCAAAGTAACTCATGAACATGTTGCCTTGCCGGCGGATGCGCAACCAGAGGTCGGGATAAGTGCAGTAACCATTATCAGTGGTGTCGCCGCCGTACACCGGGTTCCAGGCGTTGCCGGTAGCGCTCGTTCCATGATAACTTCCGTAATTGAGGTTGCGGCCCGGAATGTCGTCCGTGTCCACGGCCAAATTCAAGCGGCCAATGCATTCGATCTGGCCGTTGCGGCTGGTGTTGGTAGGCAGGGCGTTGATCATGAAATCGAAGCTGTCCGGATCCAGGCTTTCGCGAACCATGAGCGATGCTTTCTGCGACTCGGCGGAGGGCGTGGTGACGGCACAATTCATGATGCGGACGCGAATATCAAAATCGCCCGTGACCTGCTGATAAGCGTAGGCGAAGGAATCGGGGTTGCCGTAGGTATCGCCGCCGCCAGTCGTGATGGAAATGGACCCATCGGAATTTGTCACGACGGTGGTCGGAGTAGGATTGTGAATGTTGGTCAATGTCAAGCCCCACTGGATGGTTTGCGCGTGGAGTGTCCCAAAAGCCAAACCACAGAGAGTGAGGATTCGTGCCAGCCAGCGAGGCCCAGCACAACGGTTCAGATGAAACTTGATCTTCATGAGTTACAATAAGGATTGTTTCTTTCGCCTTGTTTATTAAGGACCACTCAATTCGGAAGGGTGAGGCACACCAAGACACACGTCACCCGCCACAATTGCCGCGCTTACATTTCGCTACACCTAACAAAGAACCCGCTTGGGTTAACTTGCGGTCGCGATTAAGGGTTTTTTCCCGGAGTTTGTCAAGGGAGTTTGGCCTTCCTGAACGTTAAATCTATGTCACGATAGAATCCATACCCGGTGGCGTATGACGGATCTTCAGTCCCCGGCCTCATCAGATTTCAAACTGTTCCACCACCCATTGGCGGAAAGACGCGGCGATTGCATTCCGCCGCGGGCCGGTGCTATGGTTGGCGTTATGAAAGTGAGAAGACTCAATCACACGCGCTATCGCGTCAGTGACCTGGAGCGGACGGTCAAGTTCTACAAGGAAGTTCTTGGCTTGGAGGAACTGCGGCGCCATAAGTCGCCGCGCGGGTCCGAGCTGGCCTTTCTCAAAGCGGCTGAGAGCCAAGAGTTGATCGAGATTTGTTATTTTCCTTCCAGCGGCCCGGTGCAAGTCCAGCCGGACTTGACTCATCTGGCATTCGACGTGGACAGCCTGGAGGAATTTGGCCGCCATTTGGCCGCGCTGGGTCTGAAATACTCCGATGGGCCGACGATGCGTCCGGGCGGCGGCGGTTTTGCTTTCATCGACGCGCCGGAAGGATACGAAATCGAATTGATCGAGCAGTCCAAATCAAGGGAAATCGCCTAGCGCTCCTCTTCAACGCCTCCCGTCGTACCACGGCGAGCAGGCTTGGCGGTTGGTGATGGTGGCCCGCGGACGGAAAATCGCGCTGGCACAAAAACGCAGCAATTCGCCGCGCGAGTAAAGGCGTACTTTGCGCGCCGAAGTGAGAAGGGGATGGCGGTGAAGGATGACGATCCTTTTGCCGGTTTTCCGCGCCAATTTCTTCAAGCGCTTGCTCAAATCGATTTCTTCGGAGGCGAATAATTCCAGGCTAAACCCGCCCAGCGCGCGAAACGCGGCCGCTTCGCAAAAGATAAACGACCCGGCGGCCCACTTTGTCAGGCGGCTGATGGAGTTCCAAAGGGCGGTGGCGCCGACCGCGATGAAGCGCCGCTCATCCATTTGCACGGTGCAGCCGCCGGCCAGGCAGGTCCCGCTCCCGATCTCATTGGCCACTTCGGCGAACAGTTCCGGGGTCGGGCGCGAATCGGCATCAACAAAAACCAACCAATCGCCGGCGGCGGCGGCGCCGGTGTTGCGGGCCCGGGCGATTTGATTGACAGGCTCGAAAACGACCCGCGCTCCCCCGGCGCGCGCCAGCTCCGCCGTGGCGTCCGTGGAGTTGTTGTCGCAAACGACGATTTCGGTTTCCCAGCCGTGCCCGTGAAAGGCGCGGGCCGCTTGCTGGATCGCGCCGACGGTGTCCGCGATGAGTTTTTCCTCGTTAAAAGCCGGGACGATGATGGAGATTTTCATCCGATTGGACCTTGGCGCCTGTCAGCGCAAATCAATCCGCCCCGGCTCCGCTTCCGCCACGACCGCGGCAAGGGGTTGCTGGTGTTCATCGGTGAAGAGCCAGGAGTGGGTGGCGTAGGTGTGGCCGCTCCACACGCTGAACGGTTGCATTTCACCGTAGGGCACGCGTTTGCCGGAGAAATCCAGCCAGAACACTTCGCATTTCGAGGCGCGCAAATTGCGGGCGGTCAGGATGGTGGCACGGTCGCTTTGGCCGGAACGAAGCGCGGAAATCCTGTCCGGGTCCACCAACGGCAGGAGTTTCCAAACGCGGGCCGTGATCGCGATGCGCCCGCTGTAAAGGTCATCGAGCAAGGCGAACGCCTCGGGGTCGTGCGCGGCCAGCCACGCTTTGCCCGGTTGCGGGGACGGGGCGATCTTGCCGTAATCTCCGCGTGAACCGAAATACCACATTGTCAATTCCGCGAAGAACTCGTCGGGATTGGTTCCCGCGTAGGCCGGCCACAGCCCTTTGCTGGTGGAAGATCGGTAGCGCTCCTTAATGCGGCGGACAACGTCGTCGGAAAGGCCAAAAGCCATCAAGGTGTGGGCGAATTCGTGGGAGCAAATGTCCCGATGATCGCGGTAACGGTCGCTGGGCAGGGCCAGAAGATTCTCCTCGCCGCAACTGG
Organism: Limisphaerales bacterium; assembly: GCA_052139695.1. Taxonomy (GTDB): domain Bacteria; phylum Verrucomicrobiota; class Verrucomicrobiia; order Limisphaerales; family Palsa-1400; genus PLGF01. Next base: position 38,563 of record JBKQWF010000265.1, on the reverse strand, counting down.
ACATCAAACCGCCCCAACCGCGGTCGCGTTGGTCCAAAGTAAGGTCGCCGTCAAATTTTTTGCCCTTCCACATTTGGCACTCCGGCAGGTCCACCATGAGTTGATTTTTGCCGATGATGTGGAATTCCGCCCCGGCGGAAACCAGGTTGTCGCGGGCCTGCGGCAGATCAGCCAGGAGACGGTTCAGGCGGCGATAGGCTTCGAAGATCGCCGCATCGGAAACATCGGCATGGGCCTTGATGGGGATTCCTTCCATCGAGAGGACCCTGCCATAAAACCCAGCTTGCGGCGGGTTGATCGTCCCAATGGCGGGCGGCGTCGCCGCATCCCCGGCTTTCGCCCATCCGGCGGCTAGAAATGCCGCCAAAAGCAGGACGTCAATGACGGGAGGCCTGGGAAAGGCAGGGTCGCCGCGCCGAGGCGACCACGCCGGCAAGAAACACCCGCGGACGGCTCGGCCCGCCTTCGCGCCGCGCGCTTCGGAGGGCAGGCGAACGGTCCCTACCGTCTCTGACTGGCGCGTTACCAGACGCAAAAATTTCATTTCGTTTTCAGCAGCAGACTGATTATCCTAGGTGATTACCTGATATTACAGGATAAAAATGCGCTACAATATAGCCGGTTTCAAACTCCGCTTCCACGCCGCCGTTGCCGCGGGCTTTTTCCTGGCCGGTATCGGGATGGTTTCGGGAAACGAAGCGAGCCTCGCGCCGGACATGCTGGGACGCTGGGCCGGCAACGCGCGCATTGCTGTTTCCTGGTGCCAGCAAACAAATTTGCCGATCACTTTGGACATTCACGCGGACGGCACCGTGGCGGGGAAAGTCGGCGACGCGCATCTGCGCGGCGGATGGATCGAGTCGAACCGCGGATTGCTCAACCATGCGTTCGCTGCCCGGAGTGATTACATTATTCACGGCACGCTTAAAGGGCCGATTGTCGCGGCCGAGGCGATCACGCGGCCGCGTGTTTCCATTCCGCTCAACGTCAAAAACGGGGTCTTCATCGGGAGCGTGGAAACGAGCGGAACCTTGGTGGGCGGCAAAACGAACATGATGTTGAGCGCCGCTTCTTTAGCGTTGACTCGCTCTCACTGACGGGGGCTTCCCGGCGTTTTCACTTGGAATCGCGTGGCGGCTGGCGGTAATGTCGGTGCGATGAACGCAAAATTAATTCCCCTCGCCGGTTTCGGTGTCGTTTTCTCCCTGGCCCTTTCGACCATGTCCGCGGGAGCTGCCGCCATTCGGCTCGATCAATTGGAGATAGAGAATACCGATCAAGGCTGGGGCGAGCCGCACCGCAACCAGTCGGTGGAAGGAAACCCTTTGACAATCGGGGGCACGCGTTTTGAACATGGCCTGGGCACCCACGCCACCAGCGTTCTTTACATCAACGTCAACGGCGCCACCCAGTTTAGTGCCAGCGTGGGAGTGGATGATGAGGTCGCGGGCCAGGAATCGAGTGTGGAGTTTTTTGTCAAAAAAGATGGCAAGACGGCCTGGCGAAGCGGCGTGATGAGAAAGGGAGACAAGACCAAGAATGTCACGGTCGGACTTCCAGGAACCAAGATGCTGGCCTTGATCGTGGGCGACGCCGGCGATGGCATTAACTTTGATCACGCGGACTGGGCGGAGGCTCGTTTTGAATATGACGTCGCGCCGCCGGCCACCGCGCCCGGGCCGAAAGAAGAGGCGGAGATTCTGACGCCGCCCGAACCGCCGCAGCCGCGCATTAACGGGCCGGCCGTGGTCGGAGTGCGTCCGGGACACCAGTTCTTTTATCACGTCCCGGTTACAGGCGAATCGCCGGTCAATGTCACGGTGAAGGACCTGCCCGCCGGATTAGCGCTCGAGACCGCGACCGGAAACATCACGGGCGTAGTGGCGCAGGCGGGCGAATATCCCGTGACTTTGAGCGCCGAAAACGGGCGGGGCCGGAATGACAAAGTCTTGAAAATTGTGGTGGGAGAGAAGATCGCTCTGACACCGCCGCTGGGATGGAACAGTTGGAATTGCTTCGCCGGCGCGGTCGATGATGGAAAAATTCGTTCCGCCGCCGATGCCATGGTGCGCAGCGGGCTGATCAATCATGGCTGGACCTATATTAATATTGACGATTGCTGGGAAGCCAACCGCGACGCCAACGGCTTCATCCAATCCAACGCAAAATTTCCCGACATGAAGGCCCTGGCGGAGTATGTCCACTCCAAGGGCTTGAAGATAGGCATCTATTCCTCGCCTGGCCCCAAGACCTGTGCCGGTTTCACGGCGAGCTGGCAGCATGAGGAGAAAGACGCCCAGCAGTATGCCAACTGGGGGTTTGACTATCTCAAATACGATTGGTGCTCGTACAGCGAGGTGGATGACAAATCATTGCCCGACCGCGAACGGCTGATGAAGCCTTACAAGGTCATGGAAGCCGCCTTGCGCAAGCAGGGCCGCGACATCCTCTTCAGCCTCTGCCAATACGGCATGGGCAATGTGTGGGAATGGGGCGCGGACGTCGGGGGCAATTGCTGGCGCACGACCGGGGATATTGGTGATTCGTGGGGCAGTATGTCGGGCATTGGTTTCGCGCAAAATGGGCACGAGAAATGGGCCGGTCCGGGCCATTGGAACGATCCGGATATGCTGATCCTCGGCAAGGTGGGCTGGGGCCATCTTCATCCCACGCATTTGACGCCGAATGAGCAATATACCCACATTAGCCTGTGGTGCTTGTTGGATGCGCCGCTTTTGATCGGGGCGGACATGTCGCAATTGGACCCGTTTACCTTGAATCTCCTGGCCAACGACGAAGTGCTGGCGGTGAACCAGGACGCCTTGGGCAAGCAGGCCTCGCTCAAGACCCGCAAGGATGAGGCGGAGGTTTGGGCCAAAGATATGGCCGACGGTTCCAAGGCTGTCGGTCTCTTCAACCGCGGCGAAAGCGCGCAAGACGTGACGGTGAAATGGGAAGACCTGGGTTTGAGCGGCCACTGCCTGGTGCGCGATTTGTGGCGGCAAAAAGACGCGGGCAAATTTGACGGCTCCTTTACGGCCAACGTGCCCCGGCATGGCGTCTGTCTGTTGCGGATTTCGCCTTGATTCCGGCCGCCGCCGATGACATCAGTTGGAGGACGTTATGAAAAGGCTGTTCGTTATCACTCTGATTGTCATCTGTTCCTGCGTTGCGGTTGCCCATGCGGAAACGCCTCAGGAAAAGCGCAAAGAAATCGAGAAGATGCTGCGCTTGACCGGCATGGAAAAACTGACGACGCAAATCATGGGGCAGATGATTGGAACGCTGAAAAAGCAGTTTCCCGATACTTCCCAGGACTTCTGGAACAGATTCCAGCGGAAATTGGACCCGCGCGAGTTAATTGAGAAAATTATTCCTATTTACGGCAAGTATTACACGATGGAGGACCTGAAGGCGATCAACGCCTTCTACGAAAGTCCGGCCGGAAAGAAGGTCCTGGAGACGATGCCGCAGGTGATGCAGGAGAGCATGCAAATCGGCCAGGCATGGGGCGAACGCATCGGCAAGGAGGCGGCGGCGGAAGCCCAGCAACAGCAGCAACAGCAGCAACAGCAGCCGATCCGGAGGTAGAACTTCGTGCTTTTACTCGCCACCCGTAGAGGGGGGGCGATTCAAAGTGCCGGACAATTTTAGGGTAGGGCGGCCACTCCGCTGGCCGCCGGGAGGCGCGCGGCGGAGTGCGCGCCCTACTTTGTCCGACGGTTTTGCCCGCAGCCAATAGAAGGTTGCCTTTTGCGGTTCGCCGCGTATCTTATGTGCTTGCTTGAAAAAGTCGTTGCGTTTTCTTGCTTGGATGGTGTTGCTCGCCGCCATGGCGTTGTGGCTGGCTACAGGGGCCAATCGAGGCTGGACCAAGACTAATATTGCCCGGCCTCTGCCGGACCCGGTTACGGGCATCACCGGCACGTTTTACGAGAAGGGATTTATTCCCGGGATGGATTTTCTCGCCGGCATGGGCGTGGTGGCCGGGGCTTTGGCCGGAGCCTCTCTTCTCTTCCGAAATCAAAAATGTTGAAACGATCTCTATGAAGACCCTCTTGCTCATTCCATGCCTGATGTCAGCCCTGGCCTTGCCGGCGCTGGCTGCTCCGCAAACCTTCGACTTCAAGGACCCAAAGGGCGTCAACAATGTGGCTTTCAATGTCGATGCGCCCCTGGAGGCGGTCAACGGCACGGCCAACGGCGTTTCCGGCTTCGTCGTCTTTGATCCCGAAGACCCCGCGACGGCCAAAGGCAAGATCGCGCTGGCCACCGCATCGCTCACAGTGCCGAATCCGTTGCAGACGACTCACATGCGCGGCGAGAAGTGGTTGGACGCGGACCATTTCCCGGAAATCACTTTCGACGTCAAAGAATTGCGGAACACAAAGAAAGACGGCGACGTTGTCACGGCTGACGCCATCGGGACCTTTACCCTCAAAGGCATCTCCAAGGAATTGACGGTGCCAGTCAAACTGACTTACCTCAAAGACAAGCTGGGGGCCCGTCTGCCGGGAAAAAATGGCGATTTGCTCATCGTCCGGGCCACCTTTGCCATCAGCCGCGGCGATTACAACATCCAGCCGCACCAGAACGAAGCGGAAGTCAGCGATAAAATTGGTTTGACACTCGCCCTGGCCGGCGCTTCGGCGAAAGGGGAATAAAATCCCGGTTTGCCCTCAAGCTTGGCCGCATGACTTTCCGGGGAGCGCGCCCGTCCCGGTGTTGCCGCCAATCCCCTATGGCTCTTTCTCCAGAAATGCGCGGTGCATGTCGCGCATGGCCTGCTCCCCCTTGGCCACGTCCAGAACGACGGAGATTTTGATTTCGCTCGTGGAAATCATGTCAATATTGATTCCGGCCGCGGCCAGCGTTTCGAACATCTTTGCCGCCACGCCCGGATGATTGCACATGCCGACGCCGACAATGGACAATTTGCCGATTTTTTCGTCCGAGATCGCCTGGCGGAAGCCGATTTTTTCCTTTAACCCCTCAATGACCCGGGTCGCCTTCAACAAATCCGGTTTGTCCACGGTGAAGGAAAGGTCCGTGGCGGGAGCGGCGGCGTTATGGCTGATGTTCTGCACAATCATATCGACGTTGATATTGGCGTCGGCGATGGCTTTAAAAACATGGGCGGCCACTCCGGGCCGGTCCGGGACGGCGATGAGGGTGATCTTGGCCTGGTTCTTATCGAGGGAGACGCCGCGGATGACGACGCCTTCCATGCTTGGAGTTTCTTCTTTCACAATGGTTCCTGGGTTGTCGTTGAGACTGGAACGGACCTCGAAGACGACGCCGAATTTTTTGGCGAATTCCACGGAGCGGGCTTGCATGACCTTTGCGCCCAGCCCGGCCAATTCGAGCATTTCGTCATAGGAAATCTCGGGCAATTTTCGCGCTCCGGGGACCAATCGCGGGTCCGCCGTATAAACGCCATCGACGTCCGTGTAAATCTGGCAAAGGTCGGCCTTCAAAGCCGCGGCCAGCGCGATGGCCGTCAAATCCGACCCGCCCCGCCCCAAAGTCGTAATATTCCCCTGGTCGCTCTCTCCCTGGAAGCCGGCCACAATGACCACGTTGCCTTCCTGGAGCAGGGCGCGGACTTTTTTGGGGGTAATGTTGGCAATTCTCGCCTTGGTATGCACGCCGTCGGTCACAATGCCGGCCTGCGCCCCGGTCAACGAAATGGCCGGAACTCCCAAGGCGTGCAAGGCAATGGCGGTCAGGGCGATGGTGGTTTGTTCGCCGGTGGCCAGGAGGACGTCCATTTCGCGTTCGTTGGGCAGCGGGGCCAGGGCGCGCGCCATTTTAATCAGGTTATCCGTGGCGCCGCTCATGGCAGAAACCACCACGACCACCTGGTTGCCTTCGGCACGGTAGCGGGCCACGCGTCGGGCCACGTTTTGAATGCGTTCCGTGTTGGCGACGGATGTGCCGCCGAATTTCTGTACAATTAGCATTTTTAACCGGCTACTGCCAGCGGGACCCCCAGACTAGTCCGCCGCCCGTCCCATTGCAATACCAACGCGCCGGCCAACCGGCCAATTCCTGGTCCTTTTTAACCTTGCCTTCGTCCTCCGTCCGGCTATCATTGTGCCCACCAGCAGAATAGGACCGGCCGCCGGAGGCCATTTTATGAGCTACAGGCTTTAGATGACCGCTGTAGAATGGCTCTCAGACGTGCATGGTCACAAAGGAAACTCTATGAAAGCGCGCAAACAACTCTCCGCCCCTGGCTTCACGTTGATTGAATTGCTGGTGGTGATCGCCATCATCGCCATCCTGGCTTCCATGTTATTGCCTGCCCTCTCTAAGGCAAAAGCCCAAGCCCAGGGCACCCAATGCATGAACAACACCCACCAACTGGTCCTGGCCTGGATTAGTTACTCGTACGATTTTCGCGACCACTTGGTGGTCAATGATAATTCTGCCAACGCAGGCAGCCAAACGGGGCCCACCAGTTGGTGTGATGGCGAGCTGGACTGGACCGCTTCCCCAGACAACACTAACTACAATTTGCTTACCGCCCCAACGCGGTCTCTGCTGGCCCCTTATTACGCGAACGGCTGGAAGATTTTCAAATGCCCCGCCGACGTCTTTCTTGCTCCAGTGCAGGTCCAGGCCCACTTTCAAGAACGGGTTCGCAGCGTCGCGATGAATGCCTTCCTGGGCGCGGGAGAGAAGTATTATACCTGGGTCCCGGCCATTACGAACATGTTTAATTTGGTCGCCCCGGTGCCCCCCAGCATGGCATGGGTTTTCGTGGATGAAGACCCGGACAGCATTAACGACGCCATGCTCTACCCCAACCCGGTCCTGCCCCTCGCGAGCGGCGAGTTTGTTGACATTCCCGCCAGCTATCACAACAAGGCCTGCGGCTTCGCGTTTGCCGACGGCCATTCCGAGGTCCATAAATGGTTCAATTCCGAAAAGTGGATTCAACCCTGCGCCTTCATTAGCGGCCCTTTCGACCGGCCCTGCGCCCCCCAAGATTACTCGTGGTGGGCGCAGCATAGTCCGGGATATAAAATAAAGTAACAAGGCGGGCGTCCAATGGCGGCGCGATAACGGCTTTGATAATGACCGCGCGCCCGTCGTCTTGCAAGTGCTGGACGGCTTCCAAAACGAAGACGCCTTGCTTGTGCCTCATTTCCACAGCAAGGCTAAAACGCTCAAGGAAACGCAGGCGGGCGGGCACAAACGCGACGATGCCTAAAGGTTTCTACACAGAGCGTCAGTGGCTGGATGCCGATTTTATTGTCAAATTCCCGCGCCAAATCCAAGGTTGCGCGATTTAATTCTTCCAGGGACTCGGCACCGCAATGGACCGCCCGCGGAACAGTCCATTTGACAGTTTCGCGCCGCGCGGCCCGCGCCTCAGGCGCGAAGTTTTCACGTCGCGGAAAAAATCACTTTCCGAGATCACCAGCATACTCTTGAGCCCCTTCGGCAGGGATTGGAAATTCGGGTATGTGACCAATATGGATTTCATGCTTTGCATAAGCCCGTCTGCAATTGGACGCGCCGCCTCCAGAAATATTCAACCGATGAGGTTTGCTTCATGGCAAAGGCACATTGCCCGCGGCGTCGCGTTATCACCAATAGCGCGTTCAAGTTTTCAGCGAGAAGCAATTGGAAACATTTCTTGCCTCAACCTGATTGTTCTTTGTCCGCCCGTCAGGCTCATGGAAGCCGATTCCAGTTGCAAAGCTAGACAACGAGATTATTTTTACGGGGATGAGCGCACAGGAAATCATCGAGCAGATCAAATCCCTTCCACCAGCCGAACGGGCGGCCGTAGCCAAATTCGTAGTCGAACAGGGTGGTGCCTGGATTCCAGCCGAGTTCAAGGAAGCGATGGAGGATGCCGAGCAAGGGCGTTGCGTGCCGATGGAGAAAGCATTGTTCGAAACGCCGCCGCCACGGTTGCAATGAAATATCGCTTCCGGGCGACAGAAAAATTCTGGACGAGTTTTTATCGGCTCACGCCGCAGCAGAAAGAATCTTGTCGAAAAGCTTGGCTGATTTTCAAGGACAATCCATTTGACATCCGATTGAGAGCACACAAGATCCACGGTCTTTCCGCTCGCTATGGCAGGACTATTTTTGCGGTGGTGATCGAGGCAGACCTGCGGTTGCTCTTTTATCTTGAAGACCAAACAATCACATCTCTGATCGTCGGGACCCATAGCCTATACCAAGAATGATTTTTTCCCTGGATAAACAGCCGTTTTGCGAGGATGATTCTGGCTGACGGTGTCGGGTATGGCTAAAACAAGGACGTGAGAAAGTGGTCTCCAGCACGGTTTGTCGCGCTCTTTTATTTTGGGCTGGCGATGGCGTTGTGGGGGCAGCCTTCAGCCGCGCGCCATAAACTGCAGGCGCGGGACCGCGCGGTGGCGGCGAAGATTGCCGCGGCGGGAGGACGTTTGATTGCCGATTACGGAGGTTTTCTGCTTTATGAAGCACCGGCCAGCTTGACCAATTTTTCCGCGGACAAGGTCGAGCCGCGCGATGATTACAATTCCGTTTTTCTCAATGTCCGCCGCCTGGATACGTCGCAGCCCGCAACGCAGGCATTGCGCAAAACGGTGGGCGATTTTACTGGAAAGCGCCTGCACCTGGTCCAGTTCGCCGGCCCGCTCCTGCCCTCATGGCGCGCCTCCTTGCTCGAGGCCGGCGTGCAGATTGTCAGTTATATTCCTCAGAACGCTTTCCTCGTCTATGGCGATTCCAAGGCGGTCGGCCGGGTGCAGACGATGGCCGCCACCGACGCGCATGTGCAATGGGACAGCGCCTACTTGGACGATTACAAAGTCCATCCCGCCGTCCTGCGCCAGCCGGCGTCGGCCGACCAATTCGCCATCCAATTGGTGGCCGATGACGCCGCCAATCGCGCCACGCTGCGCTTGATCGATCAGCTTAAACTAGCGCCGATCACGCGTCGGAATCGCGTTTTGCAATATCTGGATGTCGTCGTTCGCATCGCGCCCGCGAACATCGCCCAATTGGCCGCCCGTCCGGACGTTATCTCCATTCAGCCCCACGGCACGCCGCGGAAAGTCTGCGAACGGCAGGACGAAATTGCGCAGTCGTGTCATGTATAATCGTTTGGAAGGAACTCCCAATAGCGGGAGCACCCTTGCGGGCTGTGACGGCCACGGCAACCTCAACACCCATCTTGCTTGCGGCTTCGATAACGGCAGCAGTTTTCCTTTCGCCGACGGCGAAAATTATCATTATGGCTTGGGCACATGTCCATTTGCCCTGGTGGGATCGTCTGTCATTTTCGATCCCGACAACTTCACCAGTCCGATTTATTCCGAATTGACCTCCGCTGCTTATGACGAGGGCGCGCGCATTTGCAATAACAGTTGGGCGGGGACGGAGGATGGCGTGTACAATTTGGATGCCCAGGAGTACGACGCCCTGGTGCGGGACGCCCAGCCTTCCGGTTCGCAGTATGCGACGCCGGGCAACCAGGAGTTGGTCATTGTCTTTGCGGCGGGCAACGATACCAATGCCGTTTCGCCGCCCGGCACGGCCAAGAATGTCATCAGCGTCGGCGCGGCAGAAAGCGTGCAAGCGTTCGGGGGCGACGACGGCTGCGGCACGCCAGACTCCGCCGCGGACAATGCCAACGCGGTCGCCTTTTTCTCCGCCGCCGGACCGACGGACGATGGCCGGCACAAGCCCGACCTGGTCGCGCCTGGAACCCACGTTAGCGGCGGCGCGCCCCAAGCCGCCAACCCAAGCGGGACCGGGACCGCCTCCGCCTGTTTTCTGGCGGACGCCAGCGGCGTCTGCGGAGGGGTGAATAGCAACTTGTTTTTCCCGTCCGGCCAGCAATTCTACACCGCCTCCACCGGAACGAGCCACTCGACACCGTGTGTTTCGGGCGGCTGCGCCTTGCTGCGGCAGTATTTTATCAACCAATTCAGGACGCCGCCCAGCCCGGCCATGACCAAAGCCTACCTGATGAATTCCGCCCGTTACATGACGGGTCCCCGGGCGGGCGACAGCCTGTGGTCCGAAACGCAGGGCATGGGCGAAATGGATTTGGGCGTGGCCTTTGACGGCGTCGCGCGGGATTTGATCGACGAATCGAGCAACAATATTTTCACCGCGAGCGGCCAGACCCGCTCTTTCACGGGCGTCGTGGCCGACACCGCCAAACCGTTTCGCGTCACCGTGGCGTGGACGGATGCTCCGGGCAACACGACGGGCGCGGCCTACAACAACATGATCGAGTTGACGGTGACGGTCGGCGGCAACACCTACAAGGGGAACGTTTTCAAAGGGGCCTTTTCCACCACCGGCGGCTCGGCGGACTCGGTGGACAATGTGCAGAGTGTCTTTCTTCCGGCGGGAGTTTCGGGGGCTTACACGGTGACTCTGACGGCGGCGAACATTAATTCGCCGGCCCTGCCCAACGCCAACAATGAGCCCAACCAGGATTTTGCCCTTGTCATCTATAACGCGGGCGCCGCGCCCACCCTGGTGGCGGGCGGCTCCACCCTGACTGCCGGGAGTTGCAACCCCGCCAGCGGCGTGATCAATCCGGGCGAAACGGTGACCGTCGCCCTGGGCATTCAGAACGCCGGCACGGCCTCCACCACCAATCTGGTGGCCACCCTGCTTTCCGGCAACGGCATCGCCTTCCCCGGCGCCGCCCAGACTTACGGCGCGCTCGCGCCCGGCGCCAGCCAGAACGGTTCCTTTGCCTTCACAGCCGACGCCGACTGCGGGCAATTCATTACCGCGACGTTGCGGTTGCAAGACGGAACGGCCGGGATGGGAACAGTCAGTTATAATTTTCAACTGGGGCAAATGTTCCTCTTGACAAATTTCTCGGAGAATTTTGACGAAGGCAGCCCGCCCGGCCTGCCGGCCGGATGGAGCTCTTCGACGACCGCCAGAGATTTGACCGGGTGGGGCACCGAATCCGGGGTGGGCGACAGCGGCGCCAACGCCGCCTACTGTCCGGATAACGCCAACGTCGGGGACGCCGTTCTCGTTTCGCCGGCCATTTTGATCACCAACGCTTCTTCGCAATTGACCTTCCGGCAAAGGTTCAACCTGGAGGACACGTTTGATGGCGGGGTCCTGCAAATCAGCATCGGAGGCGGGGCTTTCGCCGACATTCTGGCCGCGGGCGGTTCCTTTGTCACGGGCGGCTATATTGAGGCGATTACGGACCAGGGAGACGTCGCGGGCCAGGCCAGTCCTTTAAAAGGACAACAGGCCTGGAGCGGCACTTCCGACGGTTTCATGACGACTATTGTCAATCTCCCCGCCGCCGCCTTCGAGAAAACCATCCAATTGCGCTGGGTCTGCGGAACCGACTTTGAAAACGCCGATTTGGTGGGCACTGGCGGTTGGTGGATCGACAGCATTGTCATTGGCCAAGGTTATTATGATTGCTGCCGCACGGTCCAAAGCGCTGTCCCGACCATTCTTGTCCCGGCCAACAATTTCCAATCTCCCAGCTCCAGCGTTGCCGTCAGCGGGACCGCCAGCGCGGGCGCCGGCCTCACTGTCCTGGTGGATGGCACCGCCACGACGACGGCCACCGCCGACGCGAACGGCATTTATCAAACGCTCGTCCCTCTCCCTCTCGGCACAAATTCCCTCGCCGTGACAGAGAACGGCACCAATACCAGCACGACGGTAACGGTGGTAGTGCAGTCCGCGACGAATGTTTTGTTCCCGCAAATCCTTCTGCAACCACTCAGCCGGGAAGGTTTTCCCGGAGGAACCGTGACCTTTTCGTCTTTCACCGCCGGGGCGGCGCCGTTGCGCTACACCTGGCTGAAAAATGGCACCATCATTTCCGAGGCAACCGCCTCGAATCTCACCCTTGCCAACCTTACCGCCAACAGCGCGGCCGATTATCAGCTCATTGTGGCCAACAGCTACGGGAAGGCCACCAGCGACGTGGCGGCGCTGACGCTGACCGCCAATCCATTTGTCGCCGGAACGTTCTATGGATTGTTTACGGAAACCAATGCCCAGTTTGAGAGCTCCGGTTATTTGAGGCTGACCCTTAGTTCGCTCGGCAAATTCACTGGCCACATTCTCAATGCCGGCGGTTCCGACAGCTTCTCGGGAATGTTCGACATCAACGGATATTTCTCTGGCTCCGTGTCGCGGACCGGCGCGACACCACTGGCCTTGGAGATGAATTTAGGTCTGACAAATGGGGACCAACGCATCACGGGCCAGGTTTCCAGCGGGAGTTGGGCGGCCTCTTTGCAGGCTGATCGGGCCATTTACAGCGCCTCCAACCCTTGCCCCGAGCGCGGAAAATATACGCTGCTTTTCGGCAACACCAACCATGGCGCCGTTTCGCCTGGCGGGGACGGTTATGGCACAATCAGCGTCGGCATCGGCGGCCTGGTGTCGTTGCAAGGGTTGCTTTCGGACAATACCGGCATAGCTGGCGCACCCGCGGGGGTTTCGGCCTCCGGCCAATGGCCCCTCTACTTTCCGCTTTACGGCAAGCTTGGCTCGCTCGTGGGATGGATCCATTTCAGCCCCACTCCCTCCAACAGTTTCGCCGGGACTGCCAGTTGGTACCGCACCGGCTCCTCGACAACGTTCACGAATTCGCTTTTTGTCGCCGGCTCAACCTTCACGAACGGCACCAGCAAAACGCCCGTCCTCGGCAAAACAAATTTCTCCGCGGCCCTCAGCGGCGGTGATTTGACAACCGTCCTGGCCAACGCCGTGACGCTTGAAAACAGCGGCAAACTGAAACTGGCAGGCACCGGCGTTTCAGGACTCGCCCTCAGCATCAATCCGTCCACCGGCGTCGTCACCGGCAGTTTCAAGGACCCGGCCACTGGCCGGACGGCGGCGATCAAAGGCGTGGTTTTTCAGCAGCAAACCAACGCCGGCGGGTTTTTCATCGGCACCGGCGCCACGGGCAATTTCTCTTTGACTCAACCCTGACGATAGGACCCGACCGCGGGCGCGTCAGGATTGGTTTCCGGGCCAAAGTAGCGCAGCACCACCAGCGGTTCGACTGGACTGGTATTCTCGAAGGCCACCCCGGCCAGCGCCGCCTCTTCCGTGCAGAAAACTTCGTCCTCGGTCAACTCATGAAAGCGGATGAGCTTGGGACAGTCGAGGTTCAGCCGGTTCATCTTGCCCGCGCCCTGCACGGTGATCAACGAATAGGCGCCTTTGTCTTTGATGGTGCATTTGGCGCCTGGGGCAATGGTCAATTCCTTGGCGCTGAAACGCTGCTCGCCATCGACTTTGCCATAGACGATCCAGCGGTCCACGCAGCCCGGTTCTTGCGGGCCTTTGACGGGGATGGGTTCCAGGTAATGGTTGTCCTTGAAATGTTCGTCCGTATTGCCTTCCCAGTCCAACTGGTCCACCAGGTAATCGAGATCGTGATGATATTTCTTCGGCACGTCCTTGACCAGGAGCGCCCACGGCACTTCGCGCCCCTCCACGAGCGATTGGTACATGCCGAAAACGTCGCTGCCCCACTGCGGCTCATAGGTGCAGAGGGAACCCGGCGCGTGTAAAATACATGGCGGAATGAGCCACCCCGTGCCGGGTTTGAGACGGTAGGCGCGGCTTAGGTCCAGGATCCCATTGTCGCCCTTGTTCCAATTCTCCAGGCAACGGCGGACCTCCGCCTTGGTCGTGCCCGGCTCCAAGCCCATGAAGGTGTAAGGGAAATTGTTGCCGACGTTGTTGTGTTGCGGCGGAAAATAATAAGCCTCCGGCTTGCCTTCCAATCCCAGGAGCGCCGCCTGTTTGCCGTTTTGGTGCAGGTGATGAGGGATCGGCCCCATGTTGTCGAAGAACTTGGAGTACACCGGCCATTTCTTGTACTTCCGCCAGAGGCGCTCGCCGATAATTTGCGCGCCGCGTTCAGCCACCGCCTGCTGTAAAGTAAACCGCTGCCCGCCCGTGACCACGTAGCTCAACCCCTCGTCCGGGGTGCGATTTTCATTGGCCGCCGGCGTGGTCGAGCCAAACCAGCGCTCGTCGATGCCGCCCCGGTTCAGGCCGAAGGCGTAGAGGTCATCGGGATGGAGTTTGAGCCGTTTGCCCGGCTGGAGAAAGGAGCGCGGCACCCAGCACGGGGCCAGGCGGAGCAATCCGCCGCTGTCTTCCAGCGCGGCATCGACCAGCGCTCCCACTTTAGATTTGACGGTTTTGAGAGACGTAACGTCGTTCACGCCGTTGCTTTTTCCCACTTTCGATGTGTTCATTACAGAAACCGTAACTGAAAGAGTTTTCCCCTTCAATCCGAAATCATGAGGGCACGGTTGGGCGCGTCACTCCGTTGCGCGCCAGGACAGCGGGCGGGGGAACTGCCCGCCCCTGGAGTTTGGACGCAAAAAGACTTGAAACAGAAGGAAGCGAAGGAAACAAAGAGGGAAAGAGGGCTTTCGCCTTCTTTGATCGCGTCGGTCGGATAAGGCGTGATGAGAACACGCCGCTAGCGCCTTCTGCGAAAGAAATCAGGCCGGAACCAAATCAGCTTCCAACGGGGCGCCCTTCCTGAACTTGCTCACGCCGATGATGATCTCCCGGCAGTGAACCGCGCGAACTTGCGGCGCTTCCACCGTCACGACCGCCGCTGTGTCTCCCGCGAGCATTGTGAACTCCACCTCGTAGGCGAGGCCGTCGCGATAGACATGCACGGCCGTTCCGACGTCGCCAGCTTTCAATCCTTGGGCGGGGATGTCGTTCTTCAAAACTATCCGGTCATGTTCTTTGATCATGTTGGCTTTCATGCTTTGCGCGGATAAGCCGTCACTCATCTGGCCACTTCCAGCCCGGTGTCCACAATCCAAATTGTCCGGACTATGGCGGACTTGCCATCCGGCGATTCAATTTGCCCAAGAATAACATATTTCCGCCCGTGCGGCGATTCCATGCTTTGCGGCCACAATTGTCGAGCCATTGTCGATTCAACTGTCGAAGTAGTTCCATTGTGTCTCACCCTTGTGACGCAGTGTGGCTTACTGGGTTGTTGCTGGAATTTAAAGCAACCCGACGCTGACGCTCACAGTTTGAGCAGTGCCCGCAACGGTGCATAATGGACAGTCGGGTAAAATGGCTGCTTGCCTTTGCCTAAAAGTCGGTTTTCATTTTCGAAGGCGCTTTTTGCCGCCACCAAGTTTTTTACTAATTCTGCCCATTTGCTCTGACTTAACTCGGACAAGATTCTGCGAGGATGGCCGGGCGGATAGGCATTCCTCCCAAGAATAAAAGGCTGGAGTTTCAACGGCGCATATTCATCTGTATCGTAAATAGTTTCAGAGTTTTGCCGATTAACATAAGCAAGCAAATCCGCCGCTTGGCATGGAATGCCTCGCTCGTCTGTGGAGCTTATGGGGGTGTATTCGCCGATTTGGTGATTCCTCAGCTTGGCCGCGCGATGGGTCGCATTAAGTATGGCGATCCATTTTTGATTTTTATTCTCATCAAAGAAAAAGGAGACTTTCCCTTTATGATCAGGGAAGTGCTTCTTTAAAGTGCTTCCGAAATCGTTCCAAAAAGCCTCAAATGCCATTTTGTACGTTTTTTCATAGAAACGAGCGTTCACGGCTTCAGTTCTCTTTACAGATGCATTGCCACCGAACGGCACAGCTTTGTCACTGGCGACTATGGCCATATCGTAAATGAAATCATCAACCTCGTCATCTTTCCACCCGCAATAATGAGCGCCCGGCTTGAGGCGCTCCGATTTATTCAGCTCCCTAAAATGAAAATATTTGACACCATGTTCCGCCAACGCATCCAACCATCTATGCCGAAACCCTTCCCAATATAGAGGGGTTTCGATAAACCCGTATATCCCAGGGGCAGGCTCTCTGCCGCCTTTTTTTAGGCCCTGCGTACCCGTCTCATCTGCATAGACCACTAACATAGCAAACAGCTTTCCAGAAAACAGAGATGCTCATCCCAAGAATTCACTTTCCCGCCGCGTTGACGTTTTCCGAGCATAAATTTCAGATTTTATCATGCCGCCATTATGGCCCTTGGCAAGCGCCATCGCCCATCGCGCCCATCGCGCCATCGCGAGCCCGTCGGTCGACGGACGGGTCAGTCCCACATAATCGCATATTCTCCATCTGGTCAGTGTCAAGGGGTCCAGAATCATGACAGTTTTTAGGTTGACGAACGGAGCGGCGACTACATTTGCGTAAATCGCGCGTTCAATCTTCAATGACAAATTCTCAATGTCCTTTAAGCAATCCAGTTTCGTGCCGCCAGCCAATCGCGACTCGTTTCCGCATGGCTCCCTAGCCAAGTGATTCAAAAGGGCGAACGCAACCGCGGAAAGCGGCGGCGTGGCAAACAAATTCGGTGTGTTTTCAATCGCGCGTTTCGTTTTACCCGCATTCGTGGGGGCGCTATTTCCTAGTCGTGTGGAATCCGATTTCGCCCCGTTTAACCTCAGGTGGCGTGAGCAGGGGACGGATTTTATTGTAAAGATCCCGGAGTGCTCCGTCGTGGCCAACGAGGGTTTTTTCAATCTCAGCCAAGCGCAAGGCCCACTGCTGATTTTGGGCTAATTCGCCGCGCATTCTCACGAAGGCCCGGATCACATAGACGCTCATTTCGACGGCGCGGGGGCTTTTTAGGAGATTAGCGGCCATCAAGGCGCCGTGTTCGGTGAAGGCGTAAGGGGGGTATTTCTGATGTTGGCCCCGCCCCGGTTTTAAGATCGCGTTTTGCGATGTTAAAGATTTGAGCTCCACCCATTCGCTCTTGGACACCCGGAATAAGAAATCATCGGGAAAGCACGCGAAATAGTTAAGATTCTCCAAGTAAATTAATCGCCTGCCACGCATGCCTCACCTTACCGCTTGCCGTGGTGCATCAATTCTTCAATTTCCTCCGGCTCGACTGGCACCTTGGCCATCAGGTTCTCGTTGCCGCCTTCGCGGAGGACGATGTTGTCTTCGAGGCGGACGGCGAGTTTTTCCTGGGGAATGTAAATGCCGGGCTCAACGGTTAGCACCCAGCCCGCTTGCATGGGCTGGACGGTGTGGGTCACGTCATGCACATCCAGGCCCAGGGGATGACCGATGCCGTGCATGAAATATTTTTTGACCGCTGGCTGGTCCGGGTCTTGCCGCCGGATTTGGGATGTTTTGAGCAGGCCCAAATCGACCAATTCCTTTTCGAGGAAGGCTTCCGCCTCCTTTTGCCAGTCCTTGGGCAATTTGCCCGGCGTGGCGGCGGCGCACATGGCGCGCAAGGCGCGAAGGACGGCGGCATACACCTGCTTCTGGCGGCGCGTGAATTTCCCATTGACTGGAATGGTGCGGGTCAGGTCGGCATTGTAATTGGCGTAGCTGGCGGCCACGTCCAGCAGCAGGAGTTCGCCGTCGCGGCAGGGTTGGTCATTTTGCACGTAATGCAGCGCGCAAGCGCTGGCGCCGCTGGCGATGATCGGATTGTAGGCGAAACCGCCGCCGCGCCGGATAAATTCATGGGCGAACTCGGCTTCCACTTCCATTTCATTGACATCCGGCCGGACAAACCGGCAGACCCGGCGGAAACCCGACTCGGTGATGGCGCAAGCCTGCTGGAGCAGCGCGATTTCTCCCGGCGATTTGACGGCGCGCAACTGGTGCAAGAGGCGGGCCAGGCGCTGGTAATCGTGCAACGGATACTGGCGCTGCGTCTGGCGGACAAAGCGGGCTTCGCGCGTTTGCACGACAACCTGGGCGCGCTTGTGCTCATTGCTGTTGAGGTACACATGCTCGCACTCGCACATGAGCCGGTGGAAAATGGCGCGGAATTCTGAAAGCCACTCCACTCGCGCGATGCCGGAGAGTTTTTTCGCCTCTTCCTTGGTCAGTTTGTGGCCCTCCCAGGTCTCGGCCAGGGCGCTCGGCTCGCGCAGAAAGAGAATTTCGCGGAATTTCTCCTCGTGGGCATCCGGGTAAAGAAGAAGAATCGTCTCCTCCTGCTCCACCCCGGCCAGGTAGAACAAATCCGAGTTGGGCCGCAACAGGAACGAGCCGTCGGCGTTGGTGGGGAGGATGTCGTTCGAATTGACAATCGCGAGCGAGTTGGGCAAGAGCAGGCGCGTCAGGTTTTCGCGGTGAGTGGCAAATAATTGCGGATCGATGGGAGAATATTTCATGGGAAATCAACGCAAGGGGGGCGGCAGCCGGCGCGGCGCCACATTGTCATAGCAGTGCAGGGCGGCAAAGCGCTGGATGCTGGCCGGCAGACCGACGGCGGTGAATCCAGGATGGCCGGTGGCGGGATAAGGGCCGCCGTGATTCATGGCCGGGCTGACCGCCACGCCGGTGGGCATCTTGTCGTTGAGCAGCCGCCCGACTCGCGTCCGCAGAGGCGGCTCGATCAAGCCGTAGGCCGCGTCATCCTCGCCGCCATGGTGCGCGTAAATGGTCCCGGTGAGATTGCCGGAGATAGTTTTGACAACTGCGGCCATTTCTTCCAGGCCGCGGCAAAAGACAAAGAGGGAGACCGGGCCAAAGGCTTCCGTTTGCAGTTCTTGCGGGTTGCGCAGAAAGGTTCCTCCCGAAACGCGCAAAAGGGTATTGGCAAATCGGACGGCAGGGCCGGGCAGCGGCTGTCCGCCACAGGCCACATTTGCCCCATGCGCCGAGAGGGTCGCAACTGCTTTGACTAATCTTTCGCGCCCGCCTTTGCCGAGCAAAATGCCCGGCGCCGCCGTCTCAAATTTCTTCCGCACGGCTTCGGCAAACTGCTCCGCCAAATCGCCCTCCGGCAAAACGACCAGGCCCGGGTTGGTACAAAACTGTCCCGCCGCGGCGGTGGCGGAGGCAAAGAATTCTTCGGCGATGGCGGGGCCGCGTTCGCGCAAAGCGCCTTCGAGATAGACCACCGGGTTGATGCTCGACATTTCCAGGTAAATCGGTTTGCCCGCGCGGTCCGCCGCCGCCTTCAAGGCCAGTCCGGCGTCCTTGCTGCCGGTAAAAGCCGTGGCTCCGACCAGGGGATGGGCGACCAACTCCAGGCCGACCTCACGGGGTGTGCGATAGATCAATTGGATGGTGGACTCATGCAGGCCCCGCTGTTGCGCCGCGGCAAAAACAATTTCGGCCAAAAGCCGCGTCGTGCCCGGATGACCCGGGTTGGCCTTGGCGATGACGGGATTGCGCGCCACGATGGCAGCGGCGAAATCGCCGCCGGCGGCCGAATTAAAAGCAAAAGGAAAGTTATTGGGGCCCATCACAACCACCGGGCCGCCCAGCGGGGCGAAGACGGAATAAATCTTTTTGGCCTCATCGCGTACCGGGCGTTGCCAGGAACCATCACGGGCCGCGCGAGCGGCTTGACGCAACTGATCGGTTGTGCGCGGCAATTCCACGTCCCGCAAACGAGGCGTCTTCGGCAGCACGGTCTCGGTGTGGGCCAAATCCACCAGTTCAGTGGCGCGCCGTTCGATACCTTCGGCGCACGCTTCGAGAAATCCGGCGATCGTTTCCGCGCTGGCGCTCCGCAAGTTCTCCGCCGCCTCCGCTCCAGCACGGACGGCTTGGAGCACTTCATCGCGCGGCGAAACCGGGTAGCGTTCCGGCAGCAAATCGCCCGTGGACGGGTTTTCAGCCTGGAAGAATTCGGATGCCCGGCTGTCGCGCCATTGTCCGGCGATGAGGACTTTGCTCACATCAGACTTCATAAGAATGATAATGCCGCCGAATTAAGCGGAAGCAACTATGTTTCAGATTCCGGCGGGCGATAGGCGGCGGCGCATCCCGTGAAAATGATCGCTACCACAAACATAAGCCCGGCAAAAAAATAAAACTGCGACGGGCCTCGCGCGTGAATGTAATTGTCATTCAGGCTGGTGAAGGTGGCCACCAGGAAATGCCCTCCCGCGATGGTCATGAGCCAAAAACTGGTCACGATGCTTCTCATCGAAGCCGGCGCCTGTGAAAAGGCGAATTCCAGGCCCGTGGCGGAAAGCATGACCTCGCCCGCTTCCAGCACGGCGTAGGGAACCAATTGCCAGGCGATGCTCAGCTTGGCGCCAAGATCCAATTGCGTCTGCAAAAATCCCGAGCCGATGAACGCCACCGCCGCCAAAAACATTCCGATCGACATGCGCCGCAAGGCCGTCGGTTTCAATCCCGCCTTTTCCAACATCGGATAGACAAAGAGCGTCAGCACCGGGGCCCAAATCATGACCAGGACCGAGCCGGCGGATTGCATGGTTTCGCCGTTGAGGAAATACTGGTCGTGCCAATGCAAAGCGGGCGTCATGGCGTTGCCTTGCAACACCCAGGTGCTGTTGACCTGGTTGTAAAGCGCCCAAAACATCGGCACGGTGACAAAAATCAGGAGAATGCGCCACACGGCCTTGGCGTCCTTTTCCTGCGCGGGCGCGAAAACCTTTTGAAAAAATCCCAAGCGCGAAAGCCCATAGCGAAAGACTCCCCAAAGACCCATGGACTCCGGAGCGGAAGAAGGCGGCTGCCGGACGTATTTTTTTCTACCCAGCCAGAAAATAATGGTGGCCAGCCCCATAAAAACCCCCGGCACGCCAAAGGCCCACCGATAACCCGCCTCCCGCCGTATGAGCGGGATGACAAAAAAAGCGAAGGCTGCTCCCAGGTTGATGGCCCAATAAAACCAGGCGTACACTTTGGTTAAGGCCCGTTCATCCTTCGGCCCAAATTGATCCCCGACGAAGGCCGACACGCAGGGTTTGATCCCGCCGGCGCCAATGGCCAGCAACGCCAGGCCGCAGAAGAGGCCTTCACGCGTGTCGCCAAACATCGCCATGCAGCCGTGGCCCAAACAATAAAACAGCGAAATGCTCAGAATGGTCCAGTAGCGCCCCAGATAACGATCGGCCAGCCATCCGCCCAGGAGGGGTAGAAAATAGACCGCCGTCCCGAAATAATGCAACACCTCCGTCGCGCCGCTGTCCCCAAAGTTCATGTGGTCTTTGAGGTAAAGTTCCAGGATGCCCAGCACGCCGTAGTAGCTAAACCGCTCACAGGCCTCGTTGCCGATGATGTATTTTATTTGACTGGGAAAACCTCCGCCGGTGTGCGCCACCGGCGCGGAAGAAGATTTTGACGCTGGAGTTGGCACAGGCTAGCGCTTCAGCCGGAAATATTCTGCCGCAGTCCCCAGCAAAGCGGGTCTTTCTCGTCCAGCAGCAAGGTTGCTTCCCCATTGACGAAGGCGATTCCGGTGATGGTGGGGATGATGTTGGCCCCCTCGCGGCGGTAGGTCCCGGTGAAGCGTGTGCCGATAACGCTTTCCTGCACCCACTGCCCGCCCTCGGCCAGTTTGCCGTCGGCGGCGAGGCACGCCAGTTTGGCGCTGGTCCCGGTCCCGCAGGGAGAGCGGTCGTAGGCCTTGCCGGGGCAGAGGACAAAATTCCGGCTGTTGGCGCGGGCATCGGAAGGCGGACCGAACAGCTCGATGTGGTCCACTTCGGGAAAACCCTGCGCGTTGACGGCCTGGCGCAGACGCCAGCTAAACTCTGTCAACATTTCAACGTCGGCCAATTGCATGCGTTTGCCGTGCTTCTCCACCAGATAGAACCAATTCCCGCCCCAGGCCACGTCACCCGTAATCATTCCGATCTCGGGACTTTGGACGGTGACATCCTTGGCCTTGCGGTAACTGGGAACATTGGTGACAGAGACGGAGCCATCCTCGCGCAGCGTGGCGGTGACGATGCCGACCGGCGTTTCAATTTTATGATCACCGGGGCGGATGCGGCCCAGGTGGGAGAGCGTGGCGATCAAACCAATCGTCCCATGCCCGCACATGCCCAGGTAGCCGACATTATTAAAAAAAATCACGCCCGTGGCGCACGTCCTGTCGGAAGACTCCACCAATAGAGCGCCGACCAAAACATCGGACCCGCGCGGTTCATTGACAACCGCCGAACGGAAAGAGTCATGGTGCTGGCGGAGCGCTTCCAGTTGTTGCGCCACGCTGCCCCGCGGCAAGGCCGGACCGCCGCTGACCACAATCCGGGTCGGCTCGCCCGCCGTATGTGAGTCAATAACATGGATGCGGTTCATCATGCCTTTTTTTTCGTTGCGATGGACGGCCGGCTTTCCATGCCTAGATGGATGATTTCCAGGATGCGCTCGCGTTCCGCGCCAGCCAGCGTGGCCCTGGGGGCCCGCACCCATTCCTGGCCCAGCCCGCATTCCTGGACGGCGAGCTTGATGTATTGCACAAACTTCGTAGGCGTGTCCAGATGCAGCAAGGGCGTGAACCAGCGATAGAATTGCCGCGCTTCCTCCCATTGCCCGTTGCGGGTCAATTCCCAGAAAAACTCGTTCTCCGCCGGGAACGCCTGCCCGCTCCCCGCCACCCATCCATCAATGCCCAAAACCGATGCTTCGAGGATGAGGTCGTCAACCCCGCTGAAAATGGCATAACGATCACCGACGGTGTTGCGCAAATCCGTGACGCGCCGCACGTCGCCTGAGCTTTCCTTCAACGCCACAAAACTCTTCTCCTCAGCCAACTGGGCGAACATCGCGGGTGTGACATCGTTGGCGTAGCTAAGGGGATTGTTATAGATCATGATCGGCAGCCCGCTGGCGCGCGCCACTGCCCGGAAATGCGCCATCGTTTCCCGCTCGTCGCCCTTATAGAGCATTGCCGGCATGGCCATCAGCCCGTCCACGCCCAGCTTTTCCATGTCCCGGGCGTAAGCGCACGCTTCCGCCGTGCCGCTTTCGGCCACGCCGCTCAAAACGGGGACCCGGCCCCGCACGGCCTTTACCATTGCCTCCAGCACGCCCCGTTTTTCCTCGCGCCGCAAGGCCTGGTTTTCGCCGAGGGAGCCGAGGAAAATAAGCCCCTCCACGCCGGAGGCGATCAGAACGTCCGCGTGACGGGCGGTCGCTTCCAGGTCGATAGACTCGTCGCGCTTGAGTTGGGTGGTAATGGCCGGAAAAACACCCTGCCAAAATGGCTTGCTCATGTTGGGTTCTCATTATGGCGGCGCGGCGCAATGAAGCAATACCTATTGGCGCGGCTGCAAGAACCGAAGCCGCAGATTTGCGCGGATGAACACAGATTTCTAAAAGAAGACCGCTGGGGCGGGTCCTTCCCATCGTTGCCTGTCTGTATTCATCTGTGGCAGGCCCGAGAGCTTCTAAATCTTGCCAACGAACGGGACGGGGTTAAATTCCCTGCGTGCATCAGCAGACTCTGCGGCGGGCGGCGAGTTTCTCCGGCGTTGGACTTCATTCCGGCGTTCGTGTCAATATGACTTTTCTCCCGGCCCCCGCCGGTTCGGGCATCCGCTTCCGGCGCGCGGATTTGGAAGGCAAACCGGAGATCGAAGCCACTGTGGATTACGTCAGCGCCACCAACCGCTCCACCTCGCTGACACGAGGCAACGCGAAAATCCACACCGTCGAGCACGTCCTGGCGGCCTTCGCCGGACGCGGCATCGATAACGCCATCATCGAATTGGACGCCAACGAACCGCCCATCGCCGACGGCAGCGCGCGCGAATATGTCCGCTTGATTGAATCCGCCGGGATCGCGCCCCAGGACGAGCCGCGCGAGGTTTTCCGCATCCACACGCCGGTCTTCTACGAAAAGGACGGCACGACGATTTCTGTTTTTCCGCACGATTCTTTCAAGATCACTTGCACCAGCGCGGACAGCAAAGGGCGGTTCACCCAGTTTTTCAGCGTCGAGGTGACGCCGGAAAACTGGGAGCGCGAAATCTCCGACGCGCGCACTTTCTGTTTCTTCGAGGAAATCGAGTACTTGATCAAGAACGGCCTGATCAAGGGCGGCAGCCTGGAAAATGCCGTCGTCATTCGCGATGATGCCATTCTTACAACGGAACCGCTGCGCTATCCGGAAGAGTTTGTCCGGCACAAGATTTTGGATATTGTCGGCGATTTGTCCTTGGTCGGCAGCCCATTGGCGGGGCATGTCATTGCCGTCAAACCCAGCCACATGGCCAACTGCGAAGTGGCCCGCCTCATCTTGCAGCAGATGCGCCAGCCGCTCGATGCGGCGCGGAGTTTCGCCCCGCCCGCGCCGGCGGCCACCGGCGCGGAGGGCGAATCGGTCGCCTTGCGCGACGGGGATGAATTGGATACGGCGCGGCTGCTGAAAATCCTGCCGCACCGTTACCCGTTTTTAATGGTGGATAAAATCATTAAGATCGAGGGGACGAAAATCGTGGGAGTCAAGAACGTGACCGCGAACGAACCTTACTTTCAGGGCCATTTTCCCAACCATCCGATCATGCCGGGCGTCCTGCAATTGGAAGCCATCGCGCAAGTGGCCGGAGTGATGATGCTGCGGCAGGCCGAGAATTTCGGCAAGCTGGCCTATTTCATGTCCGCCGAGAGCGTGCGCTGGCGCAAGCCGGTGCGGCCCGGCGATACGCTGACGATCAATGTCGAGTTGACCAAATCGCGGGGCAAGATCGGCAAGGCCAAGGGCGTCTGCCAGGTCAACGGCGAAACCGTCAGCGAAGCCGAGGTCACCTTTATGCTTTTTGATCGCGTATGATTGCTCCCACGGCTGTGGTTCATCCTCAGGCGCGGATTGGCCCTGGTTGCGTCATCGGGCCGTACTGTGTCGTTGGCGAAAATGTGACGCTGGGACAGAACTGCCGCCTCCATTCTCATGTCGTGATTGACGGCCACACCACGCTGGGCGATGAGAACGAGGTTTTTCCTTTTGCCTGCCTCGGCTTAAAAACGCAGGACTTGAAATGGAAAGGCGGCCTGACCCGCACGGTCATCGGCAGCCATAACACGTTCCGCGAATATGTCACCATCCACAGCGCCACCGGCGACGGCGAGGCGACGACGGTCGGCTCGCACAACCATATTCTCGCCTACAGTCACATTGCCCATAACGTCACGGTCGGGGACCACGTCATCATGTCCAACGTGGCGACTTTGGCCGGGCATATTGTGGTGGAAGACCGGGCGGTGATCGGCGGGCTGGCGGCGGTCCATCAGTTTTGCCGCATCGGCACGATGTCCATCATCGGGGGCTGTTCCAAAGTGGTGCAAGACGTGCCCCCCTACATGATGGCTGACGGCAATCCGGCCCGGACCCGAGCCCTCAACAAAGTCGGCTTGGAGCGCAACGGTGTTTCGGACGAAGCGCAGGTGGCGCTCAAGCAGGCCTTGCGCATCCTCTTCCGCGCCGGACTCATCCAGGAAAAAGCCATCGCGACAATTGAAAGCGAATTGCCGCCGCTGCCCGAAGTCAAACATTTGTTGGATTTTATCCGCGGCAGCAAACGGGGGATCGCAAAGTAGAAAACTCCAGTAGAAAACTCCATTCGCAAGACGTCAGTAACGGCCTGGGAATGGATAGGGGTAGGGATGAGGGTTTGAACCTCGCCCCTTCTCTGCCTTGTTTAGCCTGAGGCACTCCCGGCAGTTTGAATTGCGATGGTGTTTCTGAGGTTGCCTGCCGGACCACGGCGGGCGGGGGTGCCAAAACCGTGTCGGCACACCAAAATCATCGAGGCGGTTGGAGGTCGGGGGCGTTGCCGGATTTGAACTGGCGCCGGAAGTAGTAATACCAAAAAGTGTTGCCGAAGTCTTGCGCCAGGGAAGGCAAGGTGGAGATGTCCTTCCCTCCCGCCCGCTCGAGAGCGCCGCAGAAATCCTGGAAACGTTGCCGGGTTTCCGCGCTGATCGTCCGCCCGCGCAGATCAAACTCGAGCCCTTGCTTTTGCCCCAACAAAACCGCCTCTTCGATGTGGCGGGGAATCGCCGGATAGGCAAAGGTCTCCAGCGGCCCGATTTGCCGCGACAACCTTCTCAGCTCTGTCGTCATAAGATAGTGCGCCATGAGATATTCAAAAGCCATTTGGTTCCTCGGATTGGAGTCCAGCAGTTGGTGCAGCAAACTTTCGGCGGCGGCGGACATGGAGCCGTGTGGGAAGTCCGTAGGCGGCACGCGCGAACGCACTTGGTCCAATTCCGGGTCACCGGTCAGAAGCGGATTGGTTTCCAGTTCGGCCAGGCAGGCCTTGGCCCAGGCGCCCTGAAAGGGAATCTGACGAAGCGCATTGAGAAAGACCGCGGCGGCTTGAGGGCGGCCTTTGATAATATTGATTTTGGCCAGAACCCGCAGCACGTCCGGGCGGTCGCCATCAAACTCCAAAGACTCCTGGGCCATGTGCTCGGCTTCGTTGACCTGGCCCAGCTCAAACATGGTATCGATTTCAGAGCGGGCGGCGCCAACTCCGAAGATGAGGCCGGGGAACAATATGCCGCTGCCGCCGTTGGAAAAAGAGAAAAGATCCTGCGTCAGCCGCCCCGTATGATAGAGGGCCAGACGGGTGCGAATCTCGGCGTCGGGCCGGATCGTCTTCATCCGCCCGGCGACTTTGAGCAATTGCTCGTCCTGCTTGAGGGCGGCGTAGTATTCGATTTGCGCGAGGCTTTTGTGATACTCATCGAGCGAGACCCAAACCAGCGCCCAGCCGAGAAGCAACCCGCCAATTGTCAAAGCTGGTTCTCTCCACGCAAGCCGTCCGCCGACGGCTGTGGGGGTTTTGCCCCGGTGGCCAGGCTGTTTTGCGGGCGCTTCCGCAACGGGTTGCGGCTGGGGAAGCAGGGCCAGAATCAGCAGACCGGCGGGCACGAGCAGAAAGGCGAGCAGCGCGAAGAACAAAGGCAAGCCAGTGTCCCACGGATTCAACAATCTTTGCGGCAGCGGCAGGCCCGGCCAGACAACCGGGCACAGCAGCAGCGGAACAACGGCGATGGCGGCGTGAAGCCATTTACGGCTGGGAACGGCTTCGAACCATCCCGCAAAGAAGAGAAAGAGAAGAAGCGGCCACAAACCTGCCGCGCAATAAAGCGTCGCGCCGGCAAGCCACCAAAGTGGCCAGCGCATCCAAAGCGGACGCCGCGCCGCCCGGGCGCAGGCCAAGCCGGCAGCCAGAGGCAACAGCAGCTCCAGGCCGGCCGCGAGGGCGTGCCCTTCGTACTGTCCACGCCACGCCGCAAGAGCGAGCGCCGGCGCCAGGCAAACAAACAACGGCGCGCGTCCGGATGCCCGGCGGCACGGCCCAGTGGCCGCCAGAAAAATGAGCGCGTTGAGCCCGGTAAATACAAACGCGCCCAGCCAGTTGTAGTAATTCAACTGGGCCAGGAAAGCCGCGGCGTATTCCGCCAAACCACCCGGATGGTCCAGATGCGCGCGAAAAAATGCGCCCGCGAAGGAAAATAAATTGTCCTCGGAGTAGTATTCCGCCGCGGGCTGGACGCGCAGCCCAACGTAAACAAAAAAAATCAGGAAAAAACCGAGAGCCACCGCGGCTTTGAAAACCAAAGGACCGGAGTGTGAATGGGTCGCTTTTTTGCCATCGGCCGGCCTTTGCATAGTCAAATTCGTGAACATTCTGCGGGAGCAGCGCAAGGATGGCAATGCGGAAGAAACTCGCCCTAAATGCCGCGACGGCTCACTTCATCGCGGGCTTCTGGCCTTCTCCCTCCACCACGATGGCAGCTTGGCCGTTGGCATCAAGCGGGCGGGTTTCACCTTTGGGATGAAGTATTTTAGCCGGCTTGAGCGCCGCCTGCGACAGCGTGCTCTCCTTAACTGTGATCGGGCCTAAAATAAGCTCAGGCACATTGAAGGTCTTGAGATAACTCTCGTAATAGGCGGGGTCTTCCTGTGGCAGCACGAATGGTTTGCAGAACTCGCCACCGGAGTCAAAGTAACTAAAAAAGGGACGGGCAAAAAGGCCATCGAGCCGCTTGCTGCTGAAAACAATCCAACGCCCGCTGGCTGACCAGCAATGCCAGGTGTCGGCGCGGTCGCTGTTGATGTTGAGGCGGCGAATTTGCCGCGTCTGCAAGTCAAGAATATAGAGATCGCTGTTGGCCTGGTAAATGGGAAAATTGCCGTACTTTGCCCGGCAAAAAAGGACGTAGCGATTGTCCGGCGAAACTTTCGGTTCCGACGCGCTGCCGCCGCTCTCCTGGGCGGAGAGGAGCATCTCCGGCTCGCCCCACCGGTCCTGCTCGATGTCGTAGCTGATCCGCATCAGGTCGTAATGAACTTCGCGGAATTCGTTGTTGGGAAGGCGCGGGCCGCTGCAATAGTAAAGGTATTTGCCGTCCGGCGACCAGCCGGGCCAGGTTTCGTTCTTGTCCGGCAAGGAGATGGCCGGCGGCAGCACGATCGAATTGGAATCGAGCCGGTAAATCCCCAGGTTCGACTGCGCGTCGAAAACATCCCGGGTTTCGCCGTGGGTATGGTAGAATAAAGAGAATTTGTTGGCGGAAAAAGCCATGAGCCGCCCGCTCGGATGCCAGGACATGTAACCCATGGTCTTGTCCACGCGGAAGACTTCATTGGACAGCACCAGCAGCATGGGATTGTTGGTGGGTGAGCCGCGGGTATGCAGCGTAAAAGTGTCCGGGCGATGATTCAGAAAAGTGTGGCAATTCAGGCAGCCCCCGTCGGTGTACTTGTTTTCCAAGACCGGGCGTTCGGAAAAGGATTCCAGGTCGCGCTGGTAAATGCCAATGTTCTTATAGACGCTGTAGAGGGGCTTCAGCAGGCGATAGACCAGGTAAGAATCGATCTCCTCGCGCGCGATCAGGTTGGTGATGGTCGTGAAGTGGTTCCAGCGGCCTTGCTCGTCGCGGACCGAAACATCGCAATAGAGAAGCTGGCCGGGATTGGCGCGGACTAACCCCTTCCAAGCGCCCAGCGGAATGCGAATGGACTGATCGCGGCTGTTGACGGTGATGGGTTTGCCCGCGGTGGAACGGAATTCGGCGCGGTAGCTTGCCCCCGGTTCCTCCACTTTGAAATTCAACGGGGCGATGTTGGGCGGGAGAACGATCCCGGCGTAATCCGGATAGAGTTTCGGCGCTCGGCCAGCCTGGATTCCGTCGGCCTGGGCAAAAACCGCGCAGGCACTGGCCAGGACCAGGAGCAAAAAGCAGCCGGTGAAACGGCGCCGTGCGTGTGACAGCGCTTTTGTACTGACAATATGCATCGCTGAAGTGTGCTCGAAAGCATCGCCGAAGAACAATCGAACCGCAATTAAAAAGGGCGGCGGTCGTTTTCTGCGATTCCGAAGTTGCGGAATTAGATGTTGTGTGTATCGTGCTAAACCTCATGTGTGTAGCTAAGGACGGTAAGAACAAAATGTGGATTTTAGCGGTCGTCTTCCTGACGTGTGCTTTAATGGGGTCGGCGCAAACGCCGCCATGGACAGTTCTGCCCGGCCATGTGCCGAAAGTGGCGCGTGGACTTCAGCCGCTGGGCCGGCTTGATGGCACGAACCGGCTCAAGCTCTCCATCAACCTGCCCTTGCGGAACCGGGACGGGCTCACCAGTTTTCTCCAACAGCTTTACGATCCAGCCAGCCCGGCCTACCGGCATTACCTTTCCCCGGAAGAATTTGATGCCCGGTTCGGCCCGACGGAGGAGGATTATCAGGCTGTCCTCGCTTGGGCGGCGAGAAGCGGTTTTACCATTGCGGCGCGTCATGACAGCCGCATGCTTTTGGAGGTCAACGCCCAGGTTTCGGACATCGAGCGGGCCTTGCAGATGACCCTCCACACTTACGCGCACCCGACGGAGGCGCGCACTTTTTATGCGCCGGATACCGAGCCGTCGGTGGACGCGCGGCTGCCGATTTTGAACATTGACGGGCTGAACACTTTTGCGCGCCCGCATCCCAAGAACTTGCGGCGCACTCCTCTCCAGACACCCGCGAAGGCCACGCCGAAAACGATCGGTTCAGGGCCGCAAGGCAACTTGGCAGGCTACGATTATCGCGCCGCTTACGCTCCAGGGGTCACGCTGACAGGGGCCGGCCAGTCCGTGGGGTTGGTGGAATTTGACGGTTATTATCCTGGAGACATTACCTCGTATGAAAACCAGACCAGCGTGCCAGATGTTCCCCTGCAGAAGGTGTTGGTGGGCGGGTTTAGCGGCAAACCCTCCACCGGGCCGGACAGCGGCAACAGCGAAGTGGCCTTGGACATCGAAATGACTATTTCGATGGCGCCGGGTTTGTCCAATGTAGTGGTTTTTGAAGCGGGCCCTAACGGTGCGGCCAATACGGTTTTGGAAACCATGTCGTCCGCGGCTCACGCCGGCATTAAGCAATTCAGTTGCTCCTGGGACTTTGGTCCCCTGACCACCTCGCAGCGAACGACGATGGACAATTATTTTATGAAGTTCGCGAGCGATGGACAGTCCTTCTTTGACGCTGTCGGTGACTTTGGCGGGTACACCAACGGCGTGGCCATTCCGCCACCGGACGATGATCCATACGTGACGCTGGTAGGAGGCACGGCGCTGGGGACTGTTGGACCGGGCGGGGCATGGTCCTCTGAGACGGTTTGGAATACACAAGAAGGTCCCGGCGGATACATGTCCAGCGGGGGAAGCAGCCCCACTTATGGCCTCCCACCCTGGCAGCAAGGCGTCAGCATGTCGGCCAATAACGGATCAACGACGCAGCGCAATATTCCCGACGTGGCCATGGTGGCTGACAACGTCTTTATCGAAGCGGACAACGGCCAGCAGGAGACCTCAGGCGGAACCAGTTGCGGCTCGCCCTTGTGGGCGGGCTTCACCGCGCTGGCGAATGAACAAGCCGTGGCCTCGGGGTTGCCGGTCGTTGGCTTTCTTAATCCCGCCCTTTATCACATTGGGACCAATTCCGCTTACGCCGCCTGTTTTGATGACATCACGGCTGGCAACAACACCAACGTCGATGTCACCCAATGGGTGGCCGTGCCCGGCTACGATCTCTGCACGGGATGGGGCAGCCCTTCCGGCGGCAGCTTGATTATTGCGCTGACGCAACCCGATGGATTTCAAATCACCCCGGCAAGAGGCGCGGTTGCCAATGGCGCGCTCGGCGGGCCTTTCACGGTTCCGACACAGACCTTTACGCTGGCCAACGCTGGGCAAGCCGCCTTTAACTGGGCTGTGGGAGGCGCGCCAAACTGGCTCACCGTCTCCAGCACCGGTGGTGCGTTGACGCCGGGAGGGGAAGCGGTTCCCGTTTCCGTGAGCCTGAATTCGGCGGCCAACGTGATGGCGCCGGGAGTTTATACGGCAAATCTGTGGTTCACGAATCTTACCAGCGGCTTGGGGCAACTGCGGCAATTCGCGCTGCGGGTAGGGCAGGAGCTGGTGTTGGACGGGGGGTTTGAGGCGGGAGACTTTGCCTATTGGAATCTCTCGGGCGATTCCTCGATTTACACCAACAATTTTGTGGACAGTGCGGATGATATTTACGGCTTGGACTACCCGTCTTATCCTGACCCGGGCAACAGCTATTTGGCCGCATTGGGGGAACTGTCCGGCCTGGCGTATTTGTCCCAGCCGCTGCCGACGCAGGCCGGGCAATTTTATCTGCTGTCGCTATGGCTGGCCAACACTGCCCCTGCCGAAATCCCGAATCAATTCGTGGTGCAATGGAACTCCAGCAACTCCACCAACACCCTCTTCAACCAATCGAATTTGGGCGTCTTTGACTACACTAACCTGCAATACGTGGTCAAAGCGTCGGCCTCGACCACGACCTTGCAGTTTGGAAACATCAATCAGGGCTTCTTTTGCCTCGACGACGTCAGCGTGGTGCCCGTCCCCATACCGACTATGCAAGCGCTCGTCCTCAATGGAGCCCTCCAACTGTCCTGGACGTCACTTGCCGGTCTCTCCTACCAGGTGCAATCCGCCACGGACCTTTCCCTGGCAAACTGGGTTAATCTTGGCGCCGCCGTCACCGCCAGCGGCAATGACACGTCGGTGCAAGAGGTCCTGGCATCCGGCGGAGCGATATTTTATCGAGTCGTTATTTTGCCGTAGCATCTCACAATTTCCCCAGGAGGTTCTTGATTCGCTCCCAGCTTTCGGCGCGGGCTTTTTTGTTCGGTTCCTGGGCGTCAGGTTGTTCGCCGGCGCGCATGAAGCCGTGTCCGGCGCCTTCGTAGGTGACCGGTTCGTAAGTTTTGCCCGCGGCTTTCATCAGGCGCTCGCTCGCCGGGATGGTGGAGCTGACCCGGTTATCGTTGCCCCCGTAAAAGCCATAGACCGGG
The DNA here is from genome assembly GCA_052139695.1 of Limisphaerales bacterium. Taxonomy (GTDB): domain Bacteria; phylum Verrucomicrobiota; class Verrucomicrobiia; order Limisphaerales; family Palsa-1400; genus PLGF01. The sequence goes on along the minus strand of JBKQWF010000265.1, from coordinate 6,506 downwards.
CATTGGATCTTGCTGACTTCCGCCGCGTCCGTTGGACCGGTGCCGTAAAAGACCAGCGCCGCCTTCAGGTCCGGACGATTGCAGGCGTAGCGGAACGTTTGCGTCCCGCCCCAGCAAAAGCCGGCCACGGCGAGTTTCCCGCTGGCCGATGGCAATGCTTTGACATATTCCGCCACCGCGTTGAGGTCGCCGGTGATCTGGTCGGGAGGCAGTTTAAAAATGGCCGCGCGCACGTCGTCCTGGCTGGAAAACGCACTGCTGCCGCCGCCGTTCGGCCCCGCGCCGGAGAGCAAATCCGGGGCGATGGCAATGTAGCCTGCCGCCGCCAACTCGTCCGCCGTCGCCCGCACCCAATCGCTCAACCCAAAAATCTCATGAATGACGATGACGGCCGCCGCCGCATTCTTCACCTCTGGATAGACAATGAAGCAGCGGACGGCGCGGGAGCCATTTTTGACTTCAACCCACTCGCCGTGGCGCGGCGACTTTTCCAGTTTGGCCTTGGCCCAGTCCTGGGCGAAAGCGGCATGGCCGGCAACCAGCAAGGCAAGACACAGAGTCAATTTTGTTTTCATTCGAGCAATAAAAGTCCAGAAAATAGAACTTGTCAATTGGCGGATCACTGGTAAGTTGTGCGGCCTTGCTTTTATGAAAGTCAGCATACATCCCAAATATGTGGAGTCGGAGATTCGCTGCGCCTGCGGCAACGTGATCAAGACCCGCTCCACCAAGCCGTCCATCCTCGTTGGCATTTGCAACGTTTGTCACCCGTTTTACACCGGCACGCAAAAATTCGTCGATACCGCTGGACGCGTGGATAAATTCCAGCAACGCATGGTCAAGACGCAGGCCGCCCAGGCCGCCGCTGCCGCCAGCAAGAAGAAAAGGAAGTAGCCCGCTCTCCGCTTTCCCGCCCGCCGAGGCTTGTCCTTTGGCGGGCGGATTGTTTTTTTGGCCGCCGTTCCCATGAACCTCCGCCCTTATATTGAAAAGTTCGACCGCCGCCTCAACGAGGTCGAAGCCGCTTTGAGCGATCCCAAGGTGATTGGCAGCGCGCCCAAACTCCAGGAGATGTCGCGCGAGTACTCGCGGCTCAAGGACTTGACGGGCGCGGGCCATCGCTTCCTCAAGGTCCACGACGATTTGGCGCAGCATGAGCAACTGATTCAGACGGAGCCGGCCGAAAGCGAATTGGCGCAGTTGGCCCGGGAGGAACTCGCCCAGCTTCAGCAGGAGGAAAAGCGCTTGGCCCGGGTCGTCCAGTATGCCCTGGCGCCGCCCGATCCGATTGACTCGCGCAATACGATCATCGAAATTCGCGCGGGCGCGGGCGGCTCGGAATCCGCCCTTTTTGCCGCCGACCTTTACCGCATGTACTGCCGCTACGCGACCGCGCGCGGCTGGAAGATTGAGGACATGGATAGCAGCCCTTCCGATTTGGGCGGTTTTAAGGAGATCATTTTTGGCGTCACCGGGGTGGATGTTTTTAAGCGCTTGAAGTACGAAAGCGGTGTTCACCGGGTGCAGCGCGTTCCGGCCACCGAAGCCCAGGGGCGCCTCCACACCAGCACGGCCACCGTCGCCGTGCTGCCCGAAGCCAAGGAGGTCGATCTGGAAATCAAGCCCGAAGACTTGGAGATCAACGTCTGCCGCGCTTCCGGCAAGGGCGGCCAGGGTGTCAATACAACCGATTCTGCGGTGCAGATCATTTATAAGCCGACCGGCATGATCGTCCGTTGCGCCGACGAGCGTTCCCAGCAAAAAAACAAGATCAAGGCCATGACCGTCTTGCGCTCCCGTTTGCTCGAGATCAAGGTCAACGAGGAAAACGCCAAGTACGCGGCGCGGCGCAAGGAACAAGTCGGCACCGGCGAGCGCAACGAGCGCATTCGCACCTACAATTTTCCCCAAAACCGGGTCTCCGACCACCGCATCGAGCTGACTCTTTACAATCTCCCCGCCTTTATCGACGGCGACCTGGACGGCATCCTCGAACCGCTCATGGCCAACGATTTGGAACAGCGTCTGGCGGCCTTGCAATTATGAGCCTGACTACTCCCAAAGCCCTGATCTTTGACTGCGACGGAACGCTGGCCGACACCATGCCTTTGCATTGGCGCGCCTGGCAAGAAGTGGCGAAACGCTATAACCTCTATTTTCCCGAAGACCGCTTTTACGCCCTGGGCGGCGTGCCGTCGCGGGACATTTTTAAACTGCTCAGCCAGGAGCAGGGACGCCATCTCGACCCCATTGCCGCCTCGAAAGAAAAAGAGGCGATCTACCTCCCGCTTGTGCGGCAGGTGCTGCCGGTGACCGCGGTGGTGAATATCGCCCGCGAGAATTATGGCAGGTTGCCGATGGCGGTGGCCTCGGGCGGCCTTCACGCCCACATCACCGAAGTGCTCGACCACCTCGGCATCCGGCAGTTTTTCCAGGCCATTGTCACAAGCGAAGATGTTGTCAATCAAAAGCCAGCCCCGGACATCTATTTGGAAGCGGCCCGGCGGCTGGGCGTGCCGCCCCAATTCTGCCGCGCTTACGAGGACACGGACCTCGGCCTGCAAGCCATTCGCGGCGCCGGCATGGAAGCGGTGGACGTGCGCCATCTCCTGCGCAACGGCTCCGCGCACCCAGCGCCGGTTTGAGAATTTAGCCGTCAGGAATCTAATTGCTGGAGCATGCGCTTCACCGACGGTTTTAACGCACCCGCGAATTTCCACCGCGTTGACGTTGCGATCAGGTTCTGTTATAAACGTCCGCACCTGTGAAAATTGCATTTCGCCCCGCCTCCGTTGCGTCTTTCTTTTGCTTCGTCTTCTTGGTCTCCACAGCTCGCGCGGAGGGGTTGCGGGCGGGGGCGGCGCGGGTGGATGTCTCGCCGACGGAACCGGTGATGCTGGCCGGGTACGCCAGCCGGACCAATCTCTCCCAAGGGGTGCATGATCCGCTCTCGGCGCGGGCCCTCGCCTTTGAGCAGGATGGGACGCGGCTGGTGCTTGTTTCGCTGGATAGTCTCGGTTTTTACAACCAGACGGCGGAGCCGTTGCGGCAGGCGATTATCGATGGATGCGGGCTCAAACCGTCCGAGCTTTTCCTGTGCGCCATTCACACGCATAGCGCCCCAACGCTGACCCTGGATGCGGAGCGCGGTCCCGCGCCCAACGTCGAATACACGCGCGCCTTGCGGGTCAAATTGCCGGCGGTGGTGCGCACGGCGTTGGACCATCTGGCTCCCGTCGAGATCGGGTTCGGGGCGGGGTCTTCACCGGTGGGCGTTAACCGCCGGGAACCTGTTCTGGACAGGCAGGGGCATACGAAGATCGTGCTGGGGCGGAATCCCGCCGTGCTGACGGACCGCGAGGTGCAGGTGTTGAAAGTGGCGCGCGCCGATGGCAGCGGGGTGACGGCGGCGCTTTTCGCCTACGCCGTGCATAGCACCGCGCTCGGGCCGCAGAATTACCTGGTGAGCGGGGACATTCACGGCATGGCGGCGCAGTTTATGGAGCAATACCTGGGCAATGGAGTGGTGGCGCCGGAGTTTGCCGGGGCGTCGGGTGACCTCGATCCGTGGGTGCGAACCTTGCCCGCCTTCCGGACGGACAAAGGCTGGCAGCCGGAGCCGGTCCTGCTGGCGACGCTGCTCGGGGAAGAAGTCGCGGTGGTCTTCGATGAAATCTCGGCCACGAACATGAATTGCCCCATTAAAACTGCCTGGAAGACGATTCAATTGCCGTCCAAACCGTCCAAGGACCCCTTCACCACTGCGAGCACGACCGTATCCTTTAACATCACGGTGGCGCGGCTGGGAGGAATGGCCTTCGTGGGGCTGGGCGGCGAAGTTTTCAATGACCTGGGCAAATCGATCAAAGCCAATTCGCCGTTTCACCCAACGTTCATCTTGACTCATTGTAATGGGGCCGCCGGCTATTTCCCGACGGAGGCGAGTTATCCGGCGGGCGGCTATGAAGTCGATGCCAGCCGGGGCGCTCCCGGCGCGGGCGAAAAAATCGTGGAAGAAGCCGGGCAAATGCTCAAGGAACTGCAATGAGATGCGTGCGTTTAAAACCGTCGGACAAGGTAGGGCGCGCACTCCGTTGCGCGCCTCCCTCCGGCGGCCAGCGGAGTGGCCGCCCTACCGATTGAATAAGATGAGCGCTACGGGCAAAGTGGAGGCGTCGCTTCCAGAACATATACAAACGCCGGAAGAACTGGACGCTCTCCTCAGCCGCCCCAGCGCGCCATTGGTGGAATGCATCCGCAATTACCACAGCCCGCTCATCATCGTGGGCGCGGGCGGAAAGATCGGCCCCACGCTGGCGGTCATGGCGCGGCGCGCCGCCGAAGAGGCGGGGCATGTCCTGCAGGTGATCGCGGTCAGCCGGTTCAGCAGCACGGCCCCGGCGCGTTTCTGGCTGGAAGAGCGCGGCGTGACGACACTGAGTTGCGATGTGCTGGAGCCGGAGTCTCTGCGGCAATTGCCGGATTCCGAAAATGTCATCCATCTGGTGGGGCAGAAATTCGGCACGGGCAGATCGCCCGCAGCGACTTGGGCCGTCAATGTCGTGGCTTCGGCGCATGTGGCGGAACGGTACGCCCGCGCCCGGTTGGTCGCGCTTTCCACGGCCAATGTTTATCCGCTTTCCGATGTGTCAAAGAAAGGGTCCGTGGAGACCGACCCGCTGACGCCGCTGGGCGAATACGCCAATTCGACCGTCGGACGGGAGCGGGCGCTGGAGTATTTTTCGCAGCGCGACGGCACGCCGCTGGCGTTGCTCAGGCTTTGTTACGCGGTGGAATTGCGTTACGGCGTGCTGCTGGACATCGCGCAAAAAGTCCATGCGGGAAAACCGATCGATTTGGGGAACGGCTTTTTTAACTGCATCTGGCAGGGCGACGCCAGCGACATGATCCTTCGCTCGATCGCCCTGGCGAAATGTCCCTCCACCGTCTGGAACTTGTGCCGGCCGGAAGTTTTTTCCGTGCGCGAGGTGGCCGGGCAATTGGCCCAATTGCTGGGACGTCCGCCACAATTTACCGGCTCCGAAAACCCCACCGCCCTGCTGTGCAATTCGCGCCCGCTCTGCGACGCCCTGGGCGATCCGCCGACTCCACTGGCTCCCGTCCTGCGGTGGGTGGCCGACTGGGTCCGGCGTGACGGTTGCACTTGGGGCAAACCCACCGGTTTTGAAGTGCGCGACGGCCGCTATTGACCGTCCATGAGCGCTTCCCTGGTTCCCGCCGTCGCCCGCGCTCTGGCGCGCGGTTTGGTCATCCCGGCGTGCCCGCTGGCTTTGACCAGTGAACGGAAGCTGGATGAACGCCGGCAGCGCGCGTTGGTGCGATATTACGTGGCGGCGGGCGCGGGAGGGCTGGCGGCAGGAGTCCATACGACGCAGTTTGAGATCCGCGAGCCAAAAGTCGGGTTGTTCGCTCCCGTGCTGGAATTGATCGCCGAGGAATTGGACCGGGGGCGGCCATCGACGCCGGAACCGCTGGTAAGAATCGCCGGCATCTGCGGCGCTACCGAACAGGCTGTCTCCGAAGCAGCCCTGGCGAAGGGGTTGGGTTACCAGGCCGGGCTTTTGAGCCTGGGCGCGCTGAAGACTGCCAGCGAAGAAGCGCTTTTGGCCCATTGCCGGGAAGTCGCTGCCGTGGTGCCGCTGGTTGGGTTCTACTTGCAGGAGGCGGTTGGCGGGCGGGGCTTGTCCTATGCGTTTTGGGCGCGGTTTGCGCAGATCGAAAATGTCGCCGCGATCAAGATCGCCGCCTTCAATCGTTACCACACGATTGATGTCGTCCGGGCCATCACCGAATCAGGGCGCGAGGACATCGCCCTCTACACAGGCAACGACGACAACATCGTCGTGGATCTGCTGACGCCGTTTCGTTTCAATGTCGGCGGACAGTGGATGGAACGGCGGATCGTTGGGGGTTTGCTCGGACACTGGGCGGTCTGGACCAGCAAGGCGGTGGAATTGCTCGACGAATGCCACCGCGCCGCTTCCACCGCTGGCCCGGTTCCCGCGGAATTGTTGCGCCGCGCCGCTGAAATCACCGACGCCAATGCCGCTATTTTTGACAGCGCCCATGATTTTCGCGGCTGCATTCCTGGCATTCACGAAATCCTGCGGCGGCAGGGCCTGCTGGAGGGCATTTGGACTTTGTATGCCGGCGCGAGCTTGAGCGCGGGCCAACTGACCGAAATTGAGCGGGTTTGCACGGCGTACCCGCACCTCAACGATGACGGATTCGTTCAGCAGCATCGCGAAGAATGGTTGAGGCGGTAGGACCGAATGGAAAGCGATGATCACCCAAGGGCGGACGCCTGACGCGGCGACCGGGACGGTCAATGCCACTAGTTTTTGGGCGGGGGTTTTTGGGTTGACGATTGTCTCGCCAGCACCGCCGGACCCGTTCGTGCAGGGTGCTGGGCGCGATATTCTCGCAGGAGGGCGGGTCCCATTTGGAAGAGCAACTCTTCGATTTGGCGGCCGTTGGCCAACGCC
>JBKQWF010000264.1:0-13905 GCA_052139695.1 Limisphaerales bacterium | reverse complement strand
CGAACCGGCGCGCAAGTGTCGAGGAAGTGGGACAGGGATTTTGGCTTCCTAATAACCAGCCCGCCCCATCTTCCCCTTCCTTCCCCTGGTCCCACTACTTGGAAATGAAAAGCGGCTCCAAGGACGGAGCCGGGGGGCAATTTACCTCAGCAGAACCGGGTCAATTTATCTCAGCGGTATAGGGCCGGAGCAGAGCGCGCGTTGCAACAGGCACGCGCACCTCTGTTGATTTACGGTCCGCCCGGCGCCGGTCGTACCACCTTACTCGCCCTTTGGGAGCAAAGAATTGAACCCGCGGTCTCGACAGATGGATTTCTTTCCCGGTTGTTGGGGGGGGATCATCGGAATTCAAGCGTAGGGAAGGGCGTAAATCGCTTATGTATTGTCGTCGGAGCAGGAGTAACCACAGATCACTGGGACGGACTTCTGGAATTTACCGTAGGTTTGCTCCGACAATTGGCCGGCTCTTCTGCTGCGGCGTCGCCGTTGACATCCTTATTCGTAGCCATGCATGAGGAAATGCAGGCTGTTGCACGGTGTGGCGGCCTGCAACTAGCGCTGGACGGATTGGACCGATTACATCCCACCGAGTTCCGCAAGGCGCTGGCTTGGTTGTCGACTTCGTTTTCGACGATTGCCGGCAGGACACCGGCGCGCGCCAGCGACGATTTGCCGCTGCCGCGCGATGATCCGATTTTTAAGAAATCGAGGACGCTACGCTGCCCCGAAAATATTTGGCAAAAGTTTGGGTCTTTTGCCGAGAATTGCCCAGTTTTGCAGAGTATTGCCCGAATCAGCGGAGAATGGAAAAACCACGCCAAATTCTTGTGTTGCAAGCGGTTTTGCCCAGGGAGGTGATGCGAACCTCGCCGTCGGCCAAACCGCTCATCTGACTTCGGATCAGAAGGTTGGGGGTTCAAGTCCCTCCGGATGCACCATTGCTATAGTATAATCAAGGACTTACGTAAGCGCTAAAAAGCTGTGAATAGCAAAAACTCCATCTGCACCGAGAGGGGCAGGGCGGAGCGGGGGGCGGAGCGAGTCATGCGAGCAGTATTGGCAAGCACCGGAGCTTGCACAGGTTCTCCAGCAATAAGTTCCGGCGGGATTTTAGTCCGGCCACGACCAGACGGATCAGAAGAACTAGCCAACAGATCATGCGGCAGAGCATTCCGGGAAATGCCTTGGAAGCCCAGCGCTTTCAGAAGGGATGAGGTTTTTGCCAACCACAGGGAAATCACACACTTTCGTGTAGAGCTATGGGGTCGCGCTGGCCGCCGCGAGATTGGCCGGTTTTTGGTTCAACTGTTTGACCGACTTCAGGAGAAACTCCACGTCCGAGAACGGTTCGCCGCCGGTCCGCTTCCACTGCACGCGTCCTTTGGCGTCAATCAGAATGGTGGAATGCAATTCGATATCCTCAAAGTCATCGTAGGAGGCGAAGCGGCGGGCGTTTTCGTGGTTATGGTCTGAGAGCAGATGGAGTCCCAATTTGCCGAGTTTGGCCGACGCCCTGTTTTTCTCCGGGCTGGCGCTGCTGACCGCCAGCACCACTGTATTATTTTCCGTCCAATCCGAGGCCCTCGCGTTAATGGAGGTCAACTGTTCCACGCAATGCACGCACTCCTCGCTGAGGTAGAACACCAGGAGAATGTTTGCTCCTCTAAAATCGTTCAGGCTGACGCGCGTTCCGTTGGCATCCAAGCAGCTCAATTGCGGCGCGGCGTAAGGTTCCCAGTTATTCGGGCCTATCTTGGCCAATTCATCCACGTTATAAGGGCGCTCCGGCGCGATTGTTTCACCGGCGGGCTTCGCCTTCAATCCGAGCGCTTGCACAGCCTTGAGCCACTTCAAATCCGGGTCCGCGCCGGACCATTCGTAAAGCAGGCGCGCGTAGCACTTCTGCGCCTTGTCGCGGTCACCTAACGCAAAGCCGGCTTGCGCCAAACCGGATAACGCGAACGCATCGTTGCGCTCCTGCGCGAGCGACCTCTCGTATGCCGCCACCGCCAGACGGTACTCCCCGTGTTCCAAATAAGCGTCGCCCAGCACCCGACAGGCCGGCCAAGGAATTCGCGGCGGATCGTCCCCATAATCATTGTTGTCGCGGGCGGTCTTTTCCAACGCAGCTGCTTCCGTCAGGAAGCGCGTGGCTTCCAGGAGGTCGCCTTCCTCCGACCGCAGTTTCCCCTCCGCGACCTTGACGGGTATGGCCCACTCCTCGTCTTTAGGCTTGGCGTCCGGCTCGTTCATCCCAAGTTCCTTTTTGAGATCGCGCAGGCGGGAGCGGGCGTTGACGAGATTGGTTTTGCCGAGGTAGGCCATGGTTTCGGCAAACGCGCGCAGGGTCTTGTCCTCGGAGGTGTCGCGCCAGGGAATGGCGGCCGCATTGGAGGTGGTCAGAATATCATCCCAACGCTCGAACTTCACCAAGCCGCGAATCAGGGCGGCCATTCCCTGGTCGAAGGCGCCGTAATTATTGTCCTTGTTGCGCTCCGGGTCGCGCGGCGCCGCCAACAAATCGTGAGCGCCCTGCAAAGCCGCCCGCGTCATCCCCAGTTGCTCTTCGATGTAGCAAAGGTAATTGCGATTGTGCGCGTAATTCCACGTTTCGTAAGGAAGGGCCATGCGTTCGTTCATGTAGCGCAGTTCCACGCGCGTGGCGGCATCCATGGAGCGGGCGGCTTCGCGCCACATACCCATTTTAGTGTAATTGTGGCCCGGCATGTGATCGGCGTGGCCGATGTTGGGCGCGACGACCCCGTATTGCTGGCAACTCAAAAGCGCCTGTTCCGGATCGACATGGTCCCAGTTGTGGATGCGATAATGATGCGCCCCAGGGTGATCCGGTTCCCGGGCGAGAACTTCGCGCAGCACCAGCTCGGTGCCCAAGGCGTTGCCGTTCCCAATCGTAAAGAGCGCGAACAAGGCCTTCGCTTCAACGTCGTCGGGATATTTCAGAACGATTTTTTGCAATTGCTTGGCCAGCGTCTGCCGGAGATCCTTTCCTTTGGACTCTCCCAGATAGGTTGTCGCCCACGCCTCGATATACATGCGTTCGCGCGGTGTCAGCGAGTCCTCGCGGCGAACCGCCTCGTTGAGGAAGTCGAGGTAGCGTTTCAGTTCCGGCTTGTCCAGGTCATCGCCCGTAAACCACGTCAGCCCGGTTCGGGCCAGCCCCCAATAGGCCATCGCGCAGTTCGTGTCCAGCTTAAGGCACCAGCGGAAGGTCCGCTCGGCTTCTTCGAACCAGAACGAATGGAGGAGGGTGTTGCCCTGGTCGAACCATTGCTGCACCTCGGGGTCCGCGGTGGTAATAGGGAAATGCGTATGACCGATGCCTTCCATCTTCCACGGCCGCTGCCGGAGCCCGGAATCGAACGCCGTCCCGTGGCGTGAGTGGCCAGGCTCGTCGTCGGCCATTAAGACAATCGCGGATGAAAAGAGCAACGCCAGGGCCAAGACGGATTTTTGGATGTGAGGCATATGAACTCGGTTCAGTGAATCATGCACAACCGGCTGGAAAACCGCACGGGAAATCGGTTGGCTTCTTGGTGGAAAGCGGTTCTACAAGTTGCGACCCGCTCGAAATTGACTCATCCCTGCACCACCAATGGAGATCAAAAGCTGGCCCGTTGCTTTGCCAACGCCAAGAATGCGATAGACTGTCGGCTTGTTTGCGGGCATCCTCGCTGCGTAGTTTGCGTCGATTCTATGTCTTTTAAAACACGAGCGCCGGGCGGAGAAAATATTTCCCGCGGAGGCGGGTTTCGTGCCGCATGTTCCTAAAGCCGTGCTCGAATTCGCCTTCGAGCCAAGCGGTGGGATAATCTTGCGCGGATCGCTTCTGGCGCAGCGATTCCAACGCGGTCGCATGAACCTGCCCCTGCTAAAACAGACAACCGGCAAGACGCCATGAGTCCTCAATCCGCCACGCTGCTCATTGCATCGCTCTTTATTTATGTGATTGGAGCCGTGGCCGGATTGTTGTTCCTGCGACATGAAAGAGCCGCCAACATGGTCACGTTCGGTTGCGCTACGCTGGCCGCCCTCTGCGGCGCCATTGCCTGCGCCGTGGCCCTGGCCACAGGCGTGGCCAGCCAATCCTTCGCCCTGCTTCCCTTGCTCATCCCCTATGTGGAATTCACCGTGCGGCTCGATCCGCTGGGCGCATTCTTCGGACTGATTGTGTCGTTGCTGGGTCTGGCGCTCTCGGTGTACTCGCTGGGCTACGCCCGCGCCTTTTATGGGCGCAAGAATGCGGGCGCGCTTGGCGCGCTCTTTAATGTGCTGCTCTTGAGCGTGACGCTCGTGTTCCTCGCCAGCAACGCCTTCTTTTTTCTCATCGCCTGGGAAATCATGGCCTTGACCGCATATTGCCTCGTCAGCTTCGAGCACGAGCAGGAAGAAACTCGCAATGCCGGCGTGCTTTACTTTATCATGTCGCATATCGGGACGGGCTGCCTGATTCTCGCTTTTCTGCTGCTGTTCCAAGCTTCGGGCGGCTACGGTTTCGACGGTTTCCACGCGCTCGGCGAAAGAATGCCGCCGGAGAAACGCGATGCCGCGTTCTTGCTCTTTCTGGTCGGATTCGGCGTCAAGGCGGGCATCGTGCCGTTGCACATCTGGCTGCCGGCGGCGCATCCGGTCGCGCCGAGCAATGTCTCCGCGATCATGTCAGGGGTGGTGATCAAGACCGGTATTTACGGCATGACGCGTGTGTTCTTCGATTTTCTCGGCACACCGCCAAACTGGTGGGGTGTGACGGTGCTGACCGTCGGCACGGTGTCCGCGGTGCTGGGGGTGCTTTACGCCTTGATGGAGCACGATCTCAAGCGCCTGCTCGCCTATCATAGCATCGAAAACATCGGCATCATTCTCATGGGACTGGGCGCTTCCTTGATGTTCCTGCATTCCGGGCATCCCGCGCTGGCGGCGCTGGCGTTGATTGCCGGGCTCTACCACACCATCAATCACGCTTGTTTCAAGGCGCTGCTCTTCCTCGGCGCGGGCGCAGTTTTGCACGCGACGCACACGCGCAACATGGAGGAAATGGGCGGGCTGGGAAAGCGCATGCCCTGGACGTCCTTGTTCTTTCTCGTCGGCGCGGTCGCCATTTCCGCGCTTCCGCCACTCAACGGGTTCGTCAGTGAATGGCTGACTTATCAGTCGCTGCTGCAAGGCTTCGGCACGACGTCCGACCTCATCCGGCTCATGTTTCCATTGAGCGGCGCGATGCTCGCTCTCACAGGCACGCTGGCGGCGGCGTGTTTCGTGAAGGCCTTTGGCATCACGTTCCTGGCGCAACCGCGCAGCAACCACGCCGGGCACGCGCGCGAAGCCCCGTTCACCATGCTGCTGGGCCAGGGAATTCTCACGGCCGCGTGCGTGTTCCTGGGCTTGTGCCCAACGCTGGTCTTGAAACTGCTCGATCCCGTCACACAACAACTCACCGGTCAGGCATTGAGCGCGCAACTTAGCTCCTCCAGCGGACTGGTGCTTGGCAGTCTGCGGGCACAAGGAGGAACGGTCTCAACACTTGGCATCACCTTGATTCTGCTTTGTTTGTTGCCCATACCTTTGGTGCTTTGGCTATTGTTCGCCCGGGGCGCGCGCACCCGTCGCGGCCCGACTTGGGATTGTGGTCAACTCGGCCTGACGCCGCGCATGGAATACACGGCCACGGGTTTCTCGAAGCCGATCCGCATGATCTTCAAGGCGCTGTTCCGCCCGCGCCGCGAAGTCCAACGCGAGTACGACTTCTCGCCCTACTATGCCACAACCATCCGTTTTGAAAGCCATGTCGAGGAGGTTTTCCAAACGCGAATCTATCGTCCGCTGAGAAGTCTGGTGCTGCGTCTTTCGCGCCGATTGCGCGGGCTGCAAGCCGGCAGCCTCCAGGCTTACCTTATCTACATCTTCATCACGCTGCTGTTCCTGCTGATCTTTGCGTTATGAACCTCAACCCTCTCGCCATCGTTCTGCAAACGGCGTTGCTTCTGCTGCTGGCGCCGCTGATGAGCGGCATCATCAAGAACTGGAAAGCCAAACTGCAAAACCGGCGTGGCCCGGGCATCTGGCAGGCTTACTTGGACCTCATCAAATTCCTGCGCAAAGACATGGTGATTTCCGAGCACGCGTCTTGGGTATTCCCGTTCGCGCCGTACGTTGTCTTCCTCTCGGCACTGTTGGCCGGTCTGATGGTGCCGATGCTGACGGCGCAGGCACCGTTAAGCCTGTTCGGCGGCGTGCTGGCGGTGGTCGGCCTGTTGGCGCTGGGTCGTTTCTTCCTCGCATTGGGAGGACTTGACCCCGGCAGCGCTTTTGGAGGGATGGGCAGCAGCCGCGAGATGACCATTGCGGCCATCGCGGAACCGGCGATGATGCTGGCTATTTTCACCGTTGCCATTGGCGCGGGCTCGACCGATCTCAGCCACATGGCGCAAGCGAGCCAGGGGCCGGTCTGGAAGTTGTTCAATCCAACTCATGTCATGGCGTTCGTGGCGCTTTTCATCGTGTTGCTGGCCGAAACGGGCCGCATCCCGGTGGACAACCCGGCCACGCACCTGGAGTTGACCATGATTCACGAGGCGATGCTGCTCGAATACTCCGGCCGTTATCTGGCGCTGATGGAATGGGGCGCGTCCATCAAACAACTGGTGCTGATGACGCTGCTGGCGAATGTCTTTCTTCCGGTGGGCATTGCCACGGACACGTCCCCCGCCGCGCTGGGCCTCAGCCTGCTGGCCTATGCGGCGAAGCTGCTGGTGCTGGCGGCGGAGGTTGTGCTGGTGGAAACGACGAATGCCAAGTTGCGGCTGTTCCGCGTGCCCGATCTGTTGAGCACCGCATTCGTTCTCGCCGCGTTGGCGTTGCTCTCCTCGTTCCTCTTTGCCTAACCATGAATGTTCCAACTCCCGCTGAAATCGGTTCGCAACTCATCACAATTTGCGCCGCCGGCATGTTGGTGTTTCAACTCCTGTTGGTGGTGCAGCGGATGTTGCTTACGAGCATCCGGCTCTATGCGTTGCAGTCATTGTTGTTGGCGGCCATCGCCAGCGTCGTCGCCTACTTTCACAATGCTACGCACGTCTATATTATCGCCAGCCTCACCCTCATCGGCAAAGTTATCTTCCTCCCCTGGCTGCTGGACCGGCAGGTGCGCCGCATGGCGATTGTCCAGGAGATCCAGCCGCTCTTCAACGCCCCCGCGTCCATGCTGCTGTGCGGCGGACTCACGCTGCTGGGTTGCATGGTCGCGCGCCCCTTCACGGCCTTGGAACGACTGGGCAACAATACGCTGGGCGTCGCCATGACGCTCGTGCTCACGGGTTTCTTTCTCATGTTCAACCGCAGCAAGGCCATCACCCAGGTGTTAGCCTTGCTCACGGTGGAGAACGGCGTCATGCTCGCGGCCATCGCCCTGACGACTTACGGAATGCCACTGGTGGTGGAACTGGGAATCTTCTTCGACGTGATGGTGGCGGTGATGGTCCTGGGCATCCTGGTCTATCGCATTCGTGAGAGTTTTGCCTCCATGGACACGAGCAAGCTCAATCAGTTAAAGGGCTGACATGGCGTTGCTCACCCCCATCCTGGTCACGCCTGCCGCAGCCGGCCTCGCCTGCCTGCTTGCGCCATCGCGACGGCTGATGGCCGGGTTAAACGTGCTTTCGTGTGGCGTGACGCTCGCGCTGGGGATCGCGCTGCTGCACCGGGTGCTGGAGCGCGGCGTGGTCACGGAGTGGGGTGAGTTTCTCTATGCCGATGCGTTGAGCGTGTGGATGGTGCTGCTCATCTCGGTCGTGTCGCTCGGCGCCTCACTCTACGCCGGACGCTACTTCCAGCGCGATCTGGAAAACCAAGCGGTCACAACCGCGCGCGTCCGGGAATTCTATGTGCTCACGCCGCTATTCGCCGCCGCCATGTTTCTGGTCGTGGTGGCCAATAATCTCGGCGTGATGTGGTTCGCGGTCGAGGCGACCGCACTTTCTTCAGTGTTGCTGGTGGCCCTCTACAACCGCCAGACTTCGCTCGAAGCAGCCTGGAAATATATCACGCTTGGCGGCCTCGGTCTGGCCCTGGCGTTGTTCGGGACGGTGTTTCTCTATGCGGCGGCCATTGGACCGCACGCTTCCGAAAAGCTGCCGAGCTTTAACTGGTCACACCTGATAACGGTGGCGCCGCAATTCGACCATGGCCTCATCAAACTGGCCTTCGTGTTTGCGCTGGTCGGCTACGGCACCAAGGCCGGCCTCGCTCCGATGCATACCTGGCTACCCGACGCGCACAGCGAAGCGCCGTCGCCTACCAGCGCGATGCTTTCCGGCGTGTCCCTCAAGATTGCCCTTTACGCCTTGCTGCGGTTCCACATTCTTACAGCGGCCTGCCTCGGCTCCGGGTTCAGCCGCTCCTTTCTGCTGGGCTTTGGACTGTTTTCCATGTTTCTCGCCGCGCCGTTTATTCTCGTGCAGAAGAACCTCAAACGGATGCTCGCCTATTCCAGCCTCGAACACGTCGGCCTCATTTGCACCGGCATGGCGCTGAACACGCCCGTCACCATTTTCGGCGCGTTGCTTCACATGGGCTATCACGCGCTGACGAAGCCGGTGCTGTTCTTTGCGGCGGGGAACATTCATCAAACTTTCCACTCGCTCGAGTTTCGCGTCATCGGTCGCGGAGTGGGAAAGGTTCTGCCCGTCACGGCGCTGTTAATGGGACTGGCCGCTCTTGCCGCCATCGGGCTGCCGCCATTCGGCCTGTTTCTGAGCGAGATGATCGTGATCAGCGGCGGCATGGCAGCGGGCAAAGTGACCATCAGCGTGCTGATACTGGTGGCGTTGGTGGCGTCATTCTGCGGCATCTTGAGGCAACTCACCCGAATTCTGCTGGGGGCGCGCCCGCACGGCCGCGCCAGCGACCCCCGCCCGACGGAGGGCGGGTCCGCGATGGTTCTGCTGGTGGCTGGCTTGCTGTTGTTCAGCGTCTGGCTGCCCGAGCCCTTGCTCGAACTATTGCGCCGGGCTGCGGGCATCATCGGAGGAAATCCATGAACGCATTGCCAACCTTGCAACCTGTTTTGGACGACGTGACCCAGCGCTTTGGGGAACGCCTGAGTGCGCCGCGCGCCGAACAGCCGGACGAAGTTTATTTTCAGGCCGGGATGGAATTGGTCTCCGGCTTTTGCGGCCATCTTTACAAACTCTGGAACGCGCGACTGGTGAGTTTCTTCGCTGAAGATGGGCGCCCGGACGAACGCCTGTTTTACCTGTATTACGTTTACGCGCTCGACGCGGCACACGGCTTCATCATCCTGCGCGTCCCCGTGTCGCCGGAGCAGCCTGAGTTCCTGTCCCTCACGAACGCGGTTCCCGCTGTCAACTGGCAGGAGCGGGAAGTGCAGGACATGTTCGGACTCAAACTGGTGGGCCATCCGAACCCGCACCGCTGCGCGCTGCACGATGATTGGCCGGAGGTTCATCCCCTGCGCAAGGACTTCGATTTGCGGACGAAGCTCCCGCCCTTCACAGGGATTCGCCATAAATTCCGCGAAGTCGAAGGAGAAGGTGTGTTCCAAGTTCCGGTCGGCCCGGTCCACGCCGGCATCATTGAGCCAGGCCACTTCCTCTTCAGTGTGGCAGGCGAGCCCGTGCTCTATCTGCAACTGCGGCTGTTCTACACCCACAAAGGCACGGAGAAATTGTTTGAGAACCTGCCCGTCCCTCATGGCGTGCGCCTGGCGGAGAGCATTTCCGGCGATTCGAGCTTCGCGCACGCGACCGCCTTCTGCCACGCCATTGAGCGCGGGGCCCGGGTTGAAGTGCCGCCGCGCGCTCGCGCCCTGCGCACGCTTTGCCTTGAACTGGAGCGCCTCTACAACCACGTCGCCGACATCGGCGCGATTTGCACGGACGTGGCCTTCGTCACGGCCAACATGCACGCGATGCGGCTCAAGGAGCGGGTGCTGCGTGTGAACGAGCTTCTCACCGGCAACCGGCTGTTGCGCGGCATGGCCTGTCCCGGCGGCGTGCGATTCGATTTCGACGTTGCGCAACAGCGCGCGCTGGCGGAACTGGTGGACTGGTTTGAGGACCAATTCAAGCGACTCGCCGAACTGATTCGAGGCAACTCCGGCACTCGGGACCGGCTCGAAACCACGGGCGTGCTCACGCCCGAAATCGCGCGCGATCTCGGCATCGTCGGCATCGCCGGGCGCGCCTCCGGTTTCGATCACGATTTGCGCCGGGATTTCCCAAGCGATTTTTACGACCAGGTGCAATTCACCGTGCCCGTGTTCACCGTGGGCGACGTGCAACACCGCATGATGGTGCGGCGTGAAGAAATCTTCCAGACCTTGTCCATCATTCGGCAGGTATTGGGGAAATTACCCGGCGGCCCCATCCGCGCGGACGTGGGTGAAGTGCCGCCGGGCCGCGTGTCCCTCGGTTATGTCGAAGGCTGGCGTGGAGAGATTTTTCACTGGATTCACGCCGCGCCCGGCAACCGGCTGGCGCGTTGTAAAATTAAAGACCCGTCGCTGCAAAACTGGCCGGCCTTGAGCGAAGCCATCATGGGCAACATCATCCCGGATTTCCCGGTCGTCAACAAGAGCTTCAACCTTTCCTATGCTGGCACGGACCGCTGATTATGTTTGAAACCATTCGACAAAGTCTGAAGGCGGGCGTCGTCACAACGAACTATCCGAAGACACCGCCGGAAATCTCCACCCGCGCGCGCGGCAAACCCGAAATTGATTGGGAGAACTGGAAAGACGCGCGCCCCGCCGCCGCCGCATGTCCGACCGCCGCGATTTCATATCAGGATGAAAACGGCCGGCGCCTGACCCGGCTCGATTTGGCGAAGTGCATCTTCTGCGGCCTGTGCGCCGACGTGGATTCTGCCATTCGCATGACCAATGTGTGCGAATGCGCCGCGCGCTGCCGCGAGGCATTGGTGACAACCGCCGGTTACAGCCTCAGGTCCGATGGCGCCCACGAGCGAATGGTTTCACCACCTTCCGCGGCCGAGCCGCGAGATAGCGAACCTTTCCGGGCGCAGCATCAATCGCTCGACGCCATCGGCCGCCAAATCAAGGAACGTGCCCAGAGAATCTTCGGCCGTTCGCTCCACATCCGCGAAGTGGACGCCGGCTCGTGCAACGGCTGCGAAATTGAAATCGTCAACCTGAACAGCCCGATTTACGACGTGGAGCGCTTTGGCGTTCATTTTGTCGCCTCGCCACGCCACGCCGACATGCTCCTGGTGACCGGCCCAGTCACGCGCAACATGGAACTCGCGCTCAAGAAAACCTACGACGCCACGCCCGATCCGCGCCTCGTCGTCGCCGTCGGCGCATGCGGTTGCAGCGGCGGCATCTTTGGCCAGAACTACGCCACTTGTGGCGCCGTTCCTTCCGTCATCCCTGTGGACGTTTACATTCCTGGTTGTCCGCCCAATCCACACGCGCTGTTGCAAGGGGTTTTGCTTGCGATGGGACGAGTTACATGAGGAATGCTGACGAATCTGGGCGACGCGGCCCGCGCCTGGGATGATGGGGCGTCGCTGGTGATTGTCGGACGCAACGCCTTGAAGGATAACACTGCGGTGGCTGCCAAGCTGGAACCGGGTGAGTCCGATTGAAGCCTTCTGCGTCGCCCTCCCTCGCGTAGAAATGCGTGGCCATCTTCTATGTTGAACGCCGCGCCTGGTAGGCAGATGTCATTTGAGATTGAATGGAGATTCTATGAATCCATGATAGTTCGCACAGTGATCGGCCGGGGCATAATTTGCTGGCCAACGCTGTCATATCACGCCTCTTTGGCAAACAGTATTCAGTCAAATGGCGCGGCTCCAATGTCATTGGTTTGAAGTGTAAAAATAATATACAGGCAGGAGTTTCTTGGGATAAATGGGACCCCGACGCAGGACATTTTTATCGAGTCCAGTAGGGGACATTCTCAAAGAGTCGCGACAACCGCGCAAATTGTTGTGGCCAAGCGGCGTCAATTGTGCCAAATCTTCCCGCGCGCATCATTGTGAAAAAGCCGATTGCCTTCGTCTTCCTGCTCTTGCCATGTGTCCTGTTGCTCACCTCCCAGGCTGCGGAACCCGCCGAGGCCGCCGGGGCAAGGGGCCAGGCCATGATCGAAGCGTTCCTGCGCGAGGAAGCGATCCGCCTGGACGAGCAATTTCTGGACGGCGTCAGCAACCGCCAGCAATGGGAAGCACGCCGCCCGGAACTGCGCCGGCAATACTTCGAGATGCTCGGCCTCTGGCCGCTGCCGGAACGCACCCCGCTCAACGCCCAGATCACCGGCACGATCGAACGCCAGGAAGGTTTCCGCGTCGAGAAACTTCATTTCCAAAGCCGTCCTCATCTCTACGTCACGGGCGACCTTTTTCTGCCCCGCGGCGCCCGGCCCGGCGCCAAATTGCCCGCCGTCCTCTACGTCTGCGGGCACGTTGACCGCGGGCGCGACGGCAACAAGGCCCCCTACCAACATCACGGAATGTGGTTCGCCACCCACGGCTTCGTTTGTCTCGTCATTGACAGCCTGCAACTGGGTGAGGTGGCGGGCATCCACCACGGCACTTACCGCTATAACCGTTGGTGGTGGCAGGCCAGGGGCTACGCTCCCTCCGCCGTGGAATGTTGGAACGGCGTGCGCGCTCTGGACTACCTGCAAAGCCGGCCGGAAGTGGACCCCGACCGCATGGCCGTCACCGGCATTTCCGGCGGCGGCGCCGCCTCGTTCTGGATCGCCGCGGCCGATGAGCGGGTAAAGGTCGCCGTGCCAGTCAGCGGCTTGGGTGACCTGCAGGATTACGTTGGCCAGAAAACCGTCAACGGCCATTGCGATTGCATGTTTCTCATCAACACCTTTCAATGGCCCTGTACCTACATCGCGGCCCTCATCGCCCCGCGTCCCCTTCTCTTTGAGAATTCCGGGCACGACCCGCTCTTTCCCATGGACGGCAACGACCGCATCCGCGCCCGGCTGGAAAGACTTTACGGCTTCTACACCAAGCGCACGGAGGAACTCTTCGACATTGGCATCACCCCGGACGGTCATCATGACCACCCAGAACTGCGGCTGATGGCGTATCGTTGGCTCGCCTGGCATCTCCAGGGCAGCAACGCTCCCGTCACCGAACCGGCCTTGCCCACCTTCGACGGCCCGCAATTGCGCGCCTTCCCGGACGCGCTGCCGGCCGACGAACTCAACTCGAAAATCGATGAATTATTTGTGCCGCTGGCGACGAACACGCTGCCCAAGACTGTCCAGGAATATCAAAGCTGGCGCGAAGATCGCCTCGCGGAGTTGCGCCGCATTGTGTTTCGGCCCCTGCCGCGGAAATTCAACTCCACGCCTGGCCTCGATCTCGGTCGTGAACCGCAGGCTGGTTCGATTGTAAGAGCACCCGGTGTTACGGCTTATTGGAAATTCTTTCCGGCCTCGGGCGACAAGTCGAACGGGGAACACTGGTTCGTCGTGCTGGGGACAGACGAATCATTCGATGCCAAACCTGGCTGGCTGGCCAAAATAGCAGGCGATGCGGCCGTGCTTCTCGTCGCGCCGCAGGGGACCGGGCCGACCCGCTGGCAGGACCCGCCACCGTACACCATCCAGCGTTC
Organism: Limisphaerales bacterium; assembly: GCA_052139695.1. Lineage (GTDB taxonomy): Bacteria > Verrucomicrobiota > Verrucomicrobiia > Limisphaerales > Palsa-1400 > PLGF01. The sequence goes on along the minus strand of JBKQWF010000264.1, from coordinate 269 downwards.
GCTTCCGCTCCTGGGCCAGACCGTGGATAGCAGGCGGTTAGAAGACATCCTCGCAGTTGCCGCTCAGGCCATCAGCGACAAATCCGGCGCAAAATGGACTATTGCCGGCAACGGACAGGCCGGCGTGATCGCGGCCTACGCCGGAATGGCACTAAGTTAAGGATTTGCGAGTTTTTGTGGGGCTAGATTTTTTTGGAGCGTCCTTCATGAGATGGCGGGGCCGAGTCATAAAGGGATAGGCTTTGGGACGGCGCTTTTGGCAGCGAGGT
>JBKQWF010000263.1:0-38626 GCA_052139695.1 Limisphaerales bacterium | reverse complement strand
ATGGGACCCGCCCTCCTGCGAGAATATCGCGCCCAGCACCCTGCACGAACGGGTCCGGCGGTGCTGGCGAGACAATCGTCAACCCAAAAACCCCCGCCCAAAAACTAGTGGCATTGGGCGTCTCGCCCGCCGCCTTCGGCGTCCCGCCGAAGGCATCGGTGCCGCGATAGTGTTTACCAAAAGATGACTGGTTTTGACTCCGACTGGGTGCAGACGAGACGACCGCGCTCCCCGGATTTTTGCAGGGTCGTTTCCTAATGCCTCGAGGCTGGGAACCGAGCGCTCCATAAAATTGCCTTTGACTTTCCGGCGGCAAACCAGATTGTGACTGGGTGCGGCAACCGGTCCGCCCCAAGCCGAAAAACCCAACGGCCCTATGCCAGCGCCATCGCCCAGCATCCAATCCAGCCGCGAGTATCCCACGGGGGAACTCGTCCGGCGCCTCACTGCCCTGGCCTGGCATTATCGCGCCGATTTTTTGCTTTCGCTCTGCCTGAGCGTGGTGCTGCTGGTGCTGGGGTTGATCGGTTTGCAATTATTAGGCGTGGTCATCGACGTCATTCGCTTCGCGCTCGATTTATCCCAACGACCGCCGCAATATCCGCTCGGGTGGACGCCCCCGGACCATTGGACTCCCGTCCAAATTGTCGTCGCGCTTTCCCTGGCCATTGTCGTGCAGGCGCTGCTGCGGGCGGTCCTGACTTACAGTTACAATCTCACCACCGCGCGGTTGACGCAGGGGGAAATTGTCCCGGACCTGCGGGACCAGCTTTACGCCCGCCTGCAACGGCTCAGCTTCCGTTTTTTTGATGTGCATGGTTCCAGCTCCATCTTTAACCGAGTGACCGGCGACGTGCAAAACACCCGCCTGTTTGTCGATGGCGTCCTCCTGCAGGGATTAAACATGGTCCTTACCTTGGGCGCGTACGGAGTCTTCATGTGGCGCATCCACCCGGCGCTGACGGTGGCTTGTCTCTCAGTGGCCATACCGCTTTGGTGGTTGACCCATTATTATTCGGGACGATTGCGCCCAGGGTATCTGCGCAACCGCGAGTTGTCGGACCATTTGGTGCAATTGTTCACCGAGAGCGTGCGCGGGATGCAAACCATCAAAGGCTTCGCCGCCGAGCCGCATCAGGTCCGCCGCTTTGAAGAGGCCAATCGAATGGTGTCCTCGCAGCAAAGGAGCATTTTCCGCGACCTTTCGGTGTTCACGCTCTTTACGCAATTGCTCTCGCAATTGAGCCTGGTGATTTTGTTCGCCTACGGCGGCTGGTTGTATGTGAAGGGACAAATCGCGCTCGGCGCCGGCCTGGTGGTCTTTGCCGGTTTGTTGCAACAGTTCAACGGACAGGTGGCCAACATCACGACGATCGCCAATTCCGTGCAACAAAGTCTCGCGGCGGCCCGGCGGGTTTTTGAAGTGCTCGACATGCCTTTGGGCGTGGAAACCAAGCCGGGCGCGATCATTCCCAAAACCCTGACGGGGCGGATTGTCTTTGAGAACGTGACCTTTGGTTATCACGCCCAAGAACCGGTTCTGCGGGACATTTCTTTTGCAACCGAGCCAGGACAGGTCATCGGAATCTTTGGGATGACCGGCGCGGGCAAAAGCTCATTGCTCGGTTTGATCCCACGCTTCTATGATCCGCAACGCGGCCGCATCCTGGCGGATGGCATCGATTTGCGCGATTTGGACCTGGACGCCTACCGGCGGCAGATTGGAATCGTCTATCAGGAAAGTTTCCTCTTTTCCAACACGGTCAGCGCCAACATCGCCTTTGGCAGCCCGCACGCCACCCGCGAGGAAATTGAGCGTGCCGCCCGCATCGGCTGCGCGCATGATTTCATCACGGAATTGCCGCACGGGTATGCCACCGTCCTGGGAGAATCCGGCGTGGACCTTTCCGGCGGGCAGCGGCAGCGGCTCTCCCTGGCGCGCGCGTTGCTCCCTTCGCCACCCGTGCTCATCCTCGATGACCCTACGGCATCAGTGGATGCCAAAACGGAAAACGAAATCGTCACCGCCTTGCGCGCCGCCATGACGGGGCGGACGGCGTTTATTGTTTCCAGCCGCTTGAGCCTTTTGCGCCGCGCGGATGTCATCTTGGTGCTGGACAACGGACGACTGGTGCAGACCGGCACCCACGATCAACTGGCCCATTGTCCCGGGATTTATCACGAAACGGCCTTGCTGCAACTGATGGATTTGGCCCAAAGCGAAGGGAGGGCGGCATGAGCCGAACTTCTCCGCCCGCGGCCGCTTCCCCGCGCACTTTGGCGCACCTGGACCATGACCGGGAGGCCATCACTTTTTTTCATCCGCAGGATGACCAGGAAGCGGACCAGGCGCCGCTGCAATGGTCATTGGTGCGCCGGGTCTTTGGCTACACCAGCCCTTACGCGGTGAAGCGGAACTGGTTGTTCTTGCTGACGTTTGCCCGCGGTTTGCAATTGCCCGCCCTGGCCTGGATGATCGGACGCACCATCAATGGCCCCATCGCCGGCAAGGACTGGCGCGGCATCCAGCTTTACGCCGGCGTCTATCTGGGCTTGACCTTGTTCATGGTGGCCACGCTCTTTTATCGCCAGCGATTTGCCCTCGAACTGGGCGAGGCGGTGGTGCATGACATGCGCGCGGAACTCTTTCGCAAGCTGGCCACGCTTCCCATGTCCTTCTTCAACCAGACCAAATTCGGGCGCATCATCAGCCGGATGACGTCGGACATCGACAACATCCGCGTCGGGGTGCAGGACGTGGCGTTTGTCTTGACAGTGCAGGCCTTCCAAATGGCGGGGTCGGCGGTGCTCATGGCCTGGTACGACTGGAAGCTTTTTGCCATCATGCTCGTGCTCGTTCCCATCATCCACGTGATCAATGAGCGCTACCGCAAGGAAATGAGCGCCCGCTTGCGCAAGGTCCAGGAATCCTGGAGCCGTTTGAGTTCGACCCTCGCCGAATCGGTCGGCGGCATCCGCGAAACGCAGGCCTTCGTGCGGCAGGAGATCAACGCCGGCTTTTTTCGCAAATTGCTCATCGTGCATGGCGACAACAATGTCGGCGTGGCGCGGGCTTCGGCCGTTTTTGTGCCGCTCTTGCAGATGAAAAGCCAGTTGTTTCTCGGCGTCATGGCCTTGCTCGGAGGCTACGGCGCTTTGCGCTGGCAGGGGTGGGTCCACATGGAGGTGGGGGACCTGGTGATGTTTTTCTTTCTGGCCAACCTCTTTTTCGAACCGGTGCAGGTCATGGGTGACCGCTACAACCAGGCCCTCACCGCCATGGCCGGCGCGGAACGGCTTTTCCGCATGCTCGATCAGGAACCCGAATGGCGCGATGCCCCGGAGGCCAAGCCTCTGCCGCCGGTCCAAGGGCGCGTCGTCTTTGATGAGGTGTCCTTCGAGTATAAGCCCGGACGGCCCGTGTTGTTGGATGTTTCATTCACAGCCGAGCCGGGCCAGACCGTGGCGTTGGTCGGGCACACCGGCAGCGGCAAAACCACCATTGCCGCTCTCTTGCAGAAGCTTTATCTGCCCACGCGCGGACGCGTTTGTCTGGACGGGGTTGATCTTCTGGCCGTGACCAGCCAATCGCTCCATGCCCAGATGGGCTCCGTGCAGCAGAACAACTTTCTTTTCTCCGGTTCCATCATTGACAATATCCGCTTTGCCCGCCCCGAAGCCACCGAAGCCGAGGTGCGCCAAACTCTGCGCGCCTTGGATTGCCTGGACCTTTTCGAGACGCTGCCCGGGGGATTGCTCCATGAAGTCGGCGAAAAAAGCGCCGCCTTGTCGATGGGACAGCGGCAATTGGTTTGCTTTGCCCGCGCCCTCCTGGCCGACCCCCGCATTGTCGTGCTGGATGAAGCAACCAGCGCGATTGATACCCTTACCGAGACGCGTTTGCAACGCGCTTTGGAAGTCTTGTTGCGGGGCCGCACGGCTTTTGTCGTCGCGCACCGCTTGAGCACGATGCGCAAGGCGGACTTGGTTTTGGTCCTGGAGCAGGGCCGCATCGTCGAGCGCGGGACGCACCGGAGTTTGTTGCTCAGTGGAGGGGTTTACGCCCGCCTTCATGCCGAATTCATCGGCGCAAATGACTGACGCCGCGCTGATGCAGACACCTTGGGAGCGCGGGCGTCCTCGCCCGCAGCCTTCGGCGTCCCGCCGAAGGCATCAGCCGCGAGAGCGTCCACTAAAATGGGAGTGGTTTTGCTCCTGCGCCAGTCGGCGGGACGCCGACTGGTAGCGACGGAGACGGTCGCAGTCCCCGTTTCACTTGGATCGTTCCGCCTTAGCGCCCGGCGATGCCCTGCCGGACGGCGATCGAATAAAACCCGGCGATACAAACGGCCGCCCCGATGGCGGCCAATACGCCCGCTAGAATCAGGCTGGAAGCGAACAGCAGAGAACCCATCCGGGCGGTCCCGCTGTTCTGCCGGTGCCAGTCGCCATGATAAAGAATGGCGAACGTCACCAAAAACGGCAACGGCGCGAAAATCAATAATTTGGCCCACCCGCTTTCTATCGCGGCGAGGGTGGGGCCGGTGAGGAGATAAACCACTGTCAACGAAACAAAACAGGCAATGGCCGCAAGGCCGACGCTGCGCGACACAGGAAGTTCAAACTTCCGCGGTTGTTCATTATCGTTCATAGGTTTCCCATTACTCAATAGACACCGGCTTTGAACGTTTTGTATATCTCAGCAGGTTTTATACAGAATAGCCAGAAGTGGTGTCCGGTCTGTAAAAATGAATTCCAGATCGAAAGCCATTCCCTCGCCTTTGGCGAAGAAAACCAGCGCCAAACCAGTTCCACTGCCGAGTGTTGTTCCAGCCATTCCGCCGCTGTTTCGCGCGGTGGATTGGTGGACCATGACCATTGCTTTCGCCATCGTGTGGGCGGTTTATTTCCTCACGCTGGCGCCGCAAGTCACGTTGGAAGATTCGGGCGAACTGATCACGGCCTCCTACTGCGCGGGCATTCCCCACGCCCCCGGTTACCCCTTTTGGACGATCTACACCTGGCTTTGGACGGTGCTTATCCCGTGGGGCAATATTGCCTGGCGCGTCGCGCTGGCCGAAGCCTCCACCGGGGCGATGGCTTGCGGGGTGCTTGCGCTCATGGTCTCGCGCGGCAGCAGCATGCTCATGGAGAGTCTGGACCTCAATGGGATGGATCGAAAATGGGAACGCGCCATTGGCCTGGTCTGCGGGGTTACGGCGGGACTGCTGATGGGATTTGGCAGTTCGATGTGGAAGGAATCTGTGGTAGTGAACCGCATTTCTCCTTTTGGCGTGCCGTGGCTGATGCTCGTGCTGGCTTTGCTCATGCGCTGGATCTATGCCCCGAAGCAGCGGCGCTACCTCTACCTGGCCATGTTCTTCTTCGGCATTTGCGCGACCATTCACCAAACCCTGATTGTCGCGGCCATGGGCATTGAGATCGGTGTGGCGCTTTGTCAAATAAAGTTAGGGCGCGATCTTTTTTTGGTGAACACCCTGGCTTGGATTCTCGCCCTCATCGCCAAGAGCGCGCACCTCTTGCCTGGCTTGGAAGCCGCCAGCCCGATGATTTTGAATATTTTCAACGCCGTCGGCCTGGGTTCCCTGGTCGCGGCCGTGTGGTTGGCGATCAAGACCGCCCAGGTGGGGACGGAATGGAAAACAGTCCTCTTTATGGGCCTGCTCTGGCTGGCGGGAGCTTCCTTCTATTTTTATGAGCCGCTGGCCTGCATGACCAATCCTCCTATGGAATGGGCTTATCCGCGCACCGTTGCCGGCTTCATTGAAGCGTTGACCCGCGGCCAATACAATCCCGTGCAGCCGACTGACGTTTTCCATGATCCGCGCCGGTTTCTGGTGGAGTTGAGCATGCTGGTCAGCGGCGTGGCGGACGCCTTTAGCTGGGTCTATATGTTCTTCGCCGTCTTGCCGCTTTTTTTTGTCCGCAAAATGCGGCAACGTGAGCGGGCGTGGATTCTCCTGGTCGCCTGCCTTTATTTGTTGCTTGGAATACTCTTGACTATTTTTCTCAGCCCGACCCCAGACCGGCAGATGGCTGATTTAGTGAAAACCTTCTTTATCGCCTCCCATGCGGTGGTCGCTTTGATGATTGGTTATGGACTGGTCCTGATGGCGGCGTTGATGGCGACCCAGTACCAGAAATTCCGGCGATGGGGCCTGTCTGCCGCCTTAGGCGTGGCGCTGCCGCTGGCACTCTGGAATCTCAAAGATGTCACCGGAAAACACTTCTTTGGACTGGACGGAAATGTCAGTTTGGCTGATTTGCCGCATTGGGTCGCGCAGGGCTTTGCCAGGGACCAATATGGCCTGCCCATTATCGCCAGCCTGATATTGCTGGCAGGCGTTATTGTTTTCATCGTCGCCCTGGCTTGCTCCCGGCAACAGGCTCCCTTGCTCATAACTCTGGTCTGGATCGCTTCCATGCCCCTCTCTTCCGGCCTTTCTCATTGGTTCCATTGCGAACAACGGGATCATTGGTTCGGCTATTGGTACGGCCACGATATGTTCACCCCTCCGTTTGTCGGTCCCGATGGCAACCTGTCCTATGATCCGGCGCAGCGGGAAGCGGCGGCCAGAGGAGTTCACGGAACGATGGTTTATCCAGAGATGGCGCGCGACGCCGTCCTCTTCGGCGGGACCGATCCCGGCCGTTTTTGTCCGACTTACATGATTTTTTGCGAAAGCTTCATCCCGCGGCGATGTCAGTCAAGCGAAGAGAACTTTGATCGGCGCGATGTGTACATGATCACGCAAAACGCGCTGGCGGACCAGGTCTATCTGGATTACATCCGCGCTCAATACAATCGGACCGCGCAGATCGACCCGCCCTTTTTTCAGAACCTGCTCCCCGGCGCCTTTCCAAAGATTTTTCAAGGCCCGACCCGCGCCCTGGCCTGGCTGGATGCGATTTTTGAGTCGCTCGGCGCAAAGATCGAGTTTCATCGCCGCACCAGCACTTCCTTTTTCACGCCCGAGCAGTTCCGCAATTTGCCCGCCTTGACTGCCAAATTGCGCCGAAGAAACGACCCTTTGTCAGCCTATCTTTATCAGAAGCTCAGCCCTAAAACCCAAAGCTTGCTGGAAAACCAGGGGAATGAAAACGCCTTGCGTCGCGCTTTGACCGGGGATTTCAATGCCCTTCTGCAAGCGGGCTCCATCTATGATGCTGAGCGGTGCAAAGGCGTTTCTCTTCCGCCGCTCGTGGCGGAGGCCTTCGCGCGAAACAATATTTCCGCGACCGTCGTCCGCCTCAACCGCCGTTTGCTCGAAGAAGCCTATCCGGGCGACATTGTTAAGAGCCCCGGCGGTGTGTATCCCGACACCGAAATAGAGACGCCCAGCCCGGAAGATTCGCAGAATTGTCTCAATCAATACTACCTGGACGCGGAAAGAAGACTGCAACACGATCTGCAGTTTCCCAACGAGCGGCGTCAAATCAAACCGAATGAAGACGTGCGAATTGCCAATAACCGCCTGCAAATCTCAGGACAAACAGCCGTCTTCAATATCGACGGCTTGCTCACCAAGGTCATTTTTGACAAGAATCCCGGCCATGAGTTTTATGTCGAAGAGAGCATGCCCCTGGACTGGATGTATCCTTACTTGACGCCTTACGGCACCATCATGGAGATCAACCGCCAACCCGTGGCGGAGATCACTCAAGATATAATTGATAAAGACCACGCTTTCTGGGGCCAGTTTTCTCGTCGCACCATTGGCGACTGGATGACTTACGACACCAGCGTGCGGCAACTCTGCGACTGGGCGGAGAATGTCTATCTCCGGCACAATTTTGGCGGATTCACCGGCGACCGCAAATTCGTGCGGGATGACGACGCGCAAAAGGACTTTTCCCATCTCCGAAGCTGTCTTGGCGCGAGTATTTATCTGTGGCGTGGGCGGGCCTCCCGCAATCCCGCCGAGCAGGCGCGGGTCCTGCGGGAAGCGGAATTCGCCTTCAAACAAGCAGTGGCTTATTGTCCTTACAGCATGGAAGCCGTCTTTCATTATATGGATTTCCTCCTCACCGCCAACCGCGTCGATGATGCTTTGCGCATTCTCGAAACCTGCCACAAACTCGACCCCTACAACGACCAGGTCAACGGCTGGATCGACCAATTGAAAAAAGCCAAGAAGGGGAATGGTTAGCTCTCATTTCCACAACCCCTCGTAGAGAAAGAGCAGGTAGGCGGCCGTCAGAAGCCAGCCGATGCCGCGGGGCAGCGTTCCCCAAAGGCGGATGCATGCCAGGTGCAAAAGGGCCGCGGCACAAAGAAGCAAAACGCCCATTCCAAAAAAGGCCGGAACAATAATCGGGCGGCAAAGGGCGAACAGGCCGAGGCAAAGCGGGATGCAGATGTGCCCGTCGCCGATTTGGGAGGTATAGACCACTTGCGGCTGCCGCCTCCACCCATAGTAAAAAGCAAGCACGGCATTGGGCAAAACATCGAGCCAGCCGCTGAGCCAGCCAAGGTGTTTCACGCTGATCCAGCCGGTCTGGATGCGGGAAACCCAGGCCACCAGCCAAGCCGTGCTCACATAGATCGCGTAAGAGCAAACCGCCAGCAGGAGAAGGTCCACGGCCAGCATCAGGCCGATAAAACGCTTCTGGTTCCTATTCGCCTGCAAGACCTCAAAGACATGAAACGCCTGCCATAAAAAGAAAAGCGCCACCAAGAGCACGCCGCCAGAAAAACCGATCTGTTTATGCGAAGTGACAACCCATGCCGCGCCGGTAAACAGAAGGACCGCGCCCAATGTCAAAAAAACGGCGCGATCATGCGGGCGAGGCCGGTCGGCGGGGTTTGCCGCGGGGCCCGGGCGCCTCGGCGAGGCGTCCCTGCCTGTGGTCCCCCACAGGGCCAGCGGCAAACCCACCAGAAGGGTCAGGTTTGTCACATTATTGACCAGGCAGTTCGTGACCACGTCCGTTCCCGGTCCGCCTTGCTGGAGCAGCACGGCGACGAAGACCAAATTCCCCATCCCGGTGCAATAAGGCATGACGAGGGTGCCGAGAGCGGTGGCTTCGAATCCGCCCGCCGCCATCGCTTCCAGCCGCCAGATCATGAGGAACGAAGCGGCGAGAAAGAGGCCAAGAAGGAACCACGGATTGGCCAGCCCCGCTTGTTCAAGCCATGGGAACAGCGGTTTCAAATTGAAGCGTAAGAGCGTGTTCTGAAAGCAACACGCTCTTACTTTTTACGGAAAATGTTGGAAACGTCCAGCACGTTCATGGAAACCAAATCGATGCTGGCTTGCGGGGAACGCTGTTGGGCGCGCCGCAGTTGCCGGCTGACTTGCTCCAGAGTCGCGGCCGCATAATACTTGACGGCACCCACGCTGATTTCCGCCTTGAAAATGACGATGAGCAACACATTTTCGTCAATGTTGCAGAAAAGCAGGCTGTGGCTCTTCCCTTGCTGGTAAATGGAGGCAAAATCAGACTCCCCCAGCAAGCCGGCGATGGCTTGCGTCGCGCAAAAGGAGCCGGCCGCGAGGGCGGAAATGGTGGTTGTGTCAAAGGGCTCGACCGCGCCGCGCTGATCGATCAGGGGACCGCCCTTATCAATAATGAGAGCGGCCGTGGCCTCACTCTTGCGCAGCAGCTCGTCCAGGGCGCCGTCCAGGACCTGGAGGTCTTCGGCAATCAGTGGCGGCAGGCCCTGCATATCAAGCGGGCTTTTGGGAGCTTTCGTTGATGAATTTGTTGAATAAGAGGCGGGTGATCATGTTAAGCGATTCGAACACCCCTTCGCACCGCGCCGCGACCGACGGAAAGGAGGGCGCTTGCACCTCGCGATTGTTGAGCAGAAACTCCATATACTCAACCGGCGCCACGTTCGGCAGGTCGCGCTTGTTGTATTGCAGAACGTACGGGATTTCCGCGAAATTGAGCCGCAGACTCTTGAGATTATCCTCCAGGTTTTGAAAGCTCTCCACGTTTTCCGTCATTTTCTCGTATTGCGAATCGGCGACAAAGATGATGCCGTCCACCCCGCGCAACACAAGCTGGCGGGTCGTGTTGTAAATCACCTGGCCGGGAACGGTGTAAAGTTGAAACTTGGTCTTGAAGCCTTTGATCGCCATGGCCTCGATGGGCAAAAAATCAAAATAAAGGGTGCGGTCCGCGCTGGTCGCCAGCGACACCAGCCGGCCTTTTTCCCGCACGTTCTGCACGTTGGCGTGGACTTGTTCCAGGTTGGTGGTCTTGCCGCCTTTGCCCGGCCCGTAATAGACCACTTTAACTTGCAGTTCCTTGGTCGCTTGGTTGATGATCGCCATAAGGTTTATTCCTTGCTCTTCGCCAATTGTCCCGCGATGTCCCGCAGCGCCGTCTCGGGCAAAGCCAGGCCTGGCTGGCCCGCGACGGCCAGAAATAGCACTCCGGCCTTGAAAACAAGATGCGGCGCCCGGTTGATGGTCAGGGTCAGCCTCTCCAAGGTTCCCAGTTGGGATTCGGCCGCGGAGCGCGCCGCCCGTCCAAAGATCTGCGGCAGAAATGCTGCCAGCGTGCTGGCGTTCAGGGGCGCTGGCGCGTTTCCTGCCACCAACAGCCCGTCGTCTGTGGCCAGGATCGCGTAGGCCACGTTTGGCAACGCGGTAATGCCCTGCGCGATTTCTTGCAGTGACCAATCTGTTTTAGCCGGCTGTCCAAACGCTTTGCCCAACACATTGTCCTCCGCCCGAGTTTCCGGCGGCGCCGGTTTGTCCACCGGGGGTGCTTCTTCTGGCGCGCCCGGTTCGGCGCTCGGCTGAGCGGCAGGTTTGGCTGATCCCGCAAAAAGATCAGGAATATCCTCCCCAAGCGCGACCTTCTTTTGGACCGTCCCGCGCCGTCTGGCCATGAAAAGAGGGGCGACCACTTTGAGTGGCAGTTCCACCCCTGTCCTGCCATGTGGCGAAGGAGAAGCCGGCGGCGTGGCTAACCAGCGGGTCAATTCGCTCCAGCCAAACAAGACTCGCCCCGTTTTCATCGGGCCTTCCAGCCGGGATAACGGGATGGAAACCGACGCGCTTCGGAGGTGAGCTGCGTCGATCTCCTTTCGGATTTCGTCCGGCCAGGCATCACAGATCTCGCCGAGGGTTGTCACCACGACGTCGGCGGCCACAGGCAAGGCGGGGGCAGCGGGGCGCGTTGTGACGAACGGCATGGGTGACGTCGTTTTCGACGAGGCAAAGGGGAACGGAGGATGGATGATCGGTTTCGGCAGCCCTGGTCGCGGCAACACCGGTTTCGGAAACGCCGGAACAGCGGAAGCGGGTAGAACAGGCTTCGGCATGGGTGGAACGACAGGCTTTGGCGTTGCCGGCGGCGCCGCGGCGGCGATCATGGGCTTCGGGGCGGGCGGCGGTGAAATGGGTTTCGGCGCAGGCGGAACTGGCGTCGTGGGCGCGGCTGATTCTGGCGGTGTGGCTGCGGGGGCGGAGTCAGCAACCGGTGCGGTCAACGGGCCGAAAACTCCGGTCACCTCTGGCGGCAGATCGAGGGTTTTCTGATCCCCCCGCCGGACCAGCATGGCTGGTCCAACGGCCGCCAGCACGAGAGGCAAGGGCAACGCGATTAGCGAATCGTCATGGCTCAGATCGGTGGAAAAAGTGCCGGCAGGCGATCCTTGCCGCAACTGCCCAAGCGGAATCCTGACCACCCCCGTCCGCAGTTGATTCATCACCATACTCGCCGGGAGCGAAAGCGTCCCGCCAGGCTGCCTTAACACCAGCGGCGCAACGGCCTCCGGCAACCGCGCCAGAATGTCGTTTAACGGCAACCTGATCATGTCTTTGCCGTCCACTTGGGCTGGCGGATGTGCTGCCGCGACCGTCGGAACTCGCGCCGACGGCGGCATGGGTTTGGGAGCAGGTGAAAGCGCGGCGGGCGGCGGATTCGCCGGCTTCAAGAAAAGTCTTTTAAGAAAGCCAAACATGGACCAAAGCCGATACTGCCTCAATTCGAGACGGTCGGTCGATGACAATCGACACGCCTGCGTCAACCAATTGGCGTTTTTCGGCCTAAACCAACATCAGCATAAAGCGCGCCTAAGCGGTCCCATTCACAAATACGCTCACGTTCGCGGCCAGGAACTCATGGCGCCGGCAAGGCGCGAGCGACAAGCATGCCCTTTATGCTCATCAATCTGCCAACATTGGCTTGGAATGTGCTTTGGAGTAGTTACTCGAAAATGTGAGAGTGAGAACCGATTATGCCATCGTTTAGCTACATCGCAAGGGATTCAGCCTCCGGCAGGGAAATTCGCAGTATTGTGGACGCCTCTTCCGAGGTCAACGCGATTGCTGCCCTGCTGAATCGCAACCTGATGGTTGTTTCCATTCAGGAGAAAGCAGCCAAAAAAGGCCGCACGGCCGGCGGCAAAGTGTCTCTGGCCGACCTGGTCATTTTTACCCGCCAACTGGCCACGATGGTCGATGCCGGTTTGGCCATGGTGCAATCCCTCCAAGCCCTGGCAGAACAAACAGACAATAAGGTGATGCGGGACGTGATTAAAGACATCACCATGAGGGTGGAAGGGGGCGATGGCTTTTCTGAGGCGCTGCAAAAGCACCCCAAGGTATTCACCAAGCTCTATTTTTCCATGGTCAACGCCGGTGAGAAGGGCGGTTTGCTGGCGGAAATTCTCGCCCGCCTGGCCACTTACCTTGAAAACACCGCCCGCCTGCGCAAGAAGGTCAAATCGGCCATGATGTATCCGATTGTCGTTACGGTGGTGGCCATCGGCATTACGATTTTCCTTCTGATCAAAGTCGTGCCGGTTTTCAGCGACGTCTTTACCACGATGGGCGGACATTTGCCGGCCCCGACGCAATACCTCATCAACCTGAGCAATCTCCTGAAGAACAATTTCCTTTATTTCATGGGCTCCGCCGCTGCCGTGGTTTTTGGGTGGCTTTATTATATCAAGACAGTCCCCGGACGGGCCTTTTGGGACGCGCGCCGCATCAAGCTCCCCATCTTTGGCCAGATCGCTCATAAAATCTGCCTGGCGCGCTTTTGCCGGACGATGGCCTCGCTGGTGCGCGCCGGCGTTCCCATCCTGGAAGTGATGGCCATTGTGCAGAACACCGTGGGCAACGTGGTCATGGAAGCAGCCGTCAAGACCGCCGCGACGGACATTGAGCGTGGCGAGGGTATCTCCGACGCGCTCAGCAAACATTCCATTTTCCCGACCATGATCATCCGCATGATGATGGCGGGCGAGCAAACCGGAAAGATTGACGCCATGCTCGAACGGGTCGCCGATTTCTTAGACGAGGAGATCGAGAACACTTTGTCCGGCTTGACTTCGCTGATTGAGCCACTGCTGATTGTTTTTTTGGGCGTGGTCGTGGGCGGAATTGTCATTTGCATGTTTCTGCCGATCTTCAAGCTGCCCGAATTGGTCTCGAAAACTCATTGACCGACAGTTTAATGCACGGTTGACAAATGGCGCTCCTTCGGCCCATAATGAAGCGTGCGCGAGCGAAAACCAAAGTCAGTGCCGCCGTTCGGGGTTGGCCGCCGCCGGGCTTTTGTTCCGCCTCCCCGGTTGGGCTTCACTCTCATTGAGCTGCTGGTCGTCATCGCCATCATCGCCATCCTTGCCGCGATGCTTCTGCCCGTGCTGGCCAGTTCCAAGCGAGAATCCGTGGACCTGAATTGCGTCAATAATTGCAAGCAAATGCTCTTGAGCATGAAGATGTATGTGGACGACGCCGGCGGCGCGATGATTAGTTACAATGACTCCGGAGATGATCTGTGGATTGCCCGGCTGCAAACAGATTACTCCGCTTTTCAAGGTATTCGTTGTTGTCCCGCGACCGCCGTGCCTACGCCCATCACCGCTTGGAAAGCCCCTAGCGGTGAGGCGTCTTCGCTGGCGGGCGCCGGTGGCACGGCCGATTACCCCTGGCGTTGGGCCGGAAACGTGACAACTTACATTGGCAGCTACGCCATCAATGCCTGGTGTTATGGAAATGCCGACCAGGTTTTCGGCATGTCCTCAAGCGAGGTCTATCACAAAGAGGCACACATCACCACGCCTGTCCTGACGCCTTATTTTTCCGACTCGATTTGGGTGGACTGTTCTCCGGATGAAGGCGACAAGCCTTCCACCGACCTTTACAGCGGAAGTGACGTATCCGGAGGAATGGATCGCGTCACGATCGCGCGTCACGGCTACCGGGCCGCCGGGGCCGCGCCGCGCAATGTGCCGGCCGGCGCGCCTTTGGTCGGGGCCATCAATCTCGGCTTTGTTGACGGCCACGCCGCCGCCGTTCCCCTGAAGCAACTCTGGACCCTTACCTGGCACAATGGCTGGATAACCCCCGCCAATCCTCCTTAGAGCCTTGCGGCGCGGGATTAGTGCTTGCCGCCATCCGGCTTCTTCTTAGAATTCAGAATCGTTGATTCATCATGTTATGGGAACTACTACAAATTCTGAACTGACGCCGCAACGCATTATGCAATTGAGCTGGGGTTACGCGTTGCCCCTGATCATTGAAGCGGCAGTCAAATACCATTTGTTTGACTTGCTCGACAGCTCCCCCAAAACCGCGCCGCAATTGGCCGAGGAGGCCCGCGTCTCGGTCCGGGGCGTCACCGCCCTCTGCAACGCGCTGGTGGGGTTGCGTCTGCTGGCCCGGAAGGGCGGCTGTTACAAGCTTGTGCCGGAAAGCGCCGCCTTTCTCGTTTCACATAAACCCGCCTATCACGGGGCTTTTTTTCGCCACGTCTCCAAGCAGCTCATTCCGAAATGGCTCGGGCTCGAGCAAGCCGTCCGCACCGGCAAGCCCGCGACCAAGGTCAATTCCGAAAAGAAGGGAGCGGTGTTTTTCGCCGAATTCGTCGAATCCATTTTCCCGCTGAGTTACTCCGCGGCCAAAGCCCTGGGGGAACATCTGCAAATCTCCAAAGCAAAGAAGCCCGTCAGCGTGCTCGATCTGGCGTCCGGGTCCGGTGTCTGGGGCATCGCGCTCGCGGAACTGTCACCGCGGGTTCACATCAGCGCGGTGGATTGGCCGGCGGTTCTCATGGTGACGGAAAGAATCGCGCGGCGGCATCATGTGGGCGACCGGTTGACCACAATTCCCGGCGATTTGTTGAAGGTGCGCTTTGGAAAGAACCATCAGGTGGCAACGCTGGGGCACATTTTGCATAGCGAAGGCCGTGAGCGGAGTCGCAAGCTGTTGCAAAGGACCTTCCAAGCGCTGGCCCCGGGAGGCACCATCGCCATCATGGAGTTTCTGGTGAACCATGACCGAAATGACCCCGTTGTCGGTCTGCTGTTTGCCGTGAACATGCTGGTCAACACGGAACAGGGCGACACCTTCAGCTTTGAAGAGATCAGCGCGTGGTTGCGCGAGGCTGGTTTTGTGAAACCGCGCCAACTCGATGTTCCAGCAGTTTCACCTTTGGTGCTGGCCAGCAAACCGTGATTCGTAGTCGCCGCGTTCCTGTCAAGATTCGATTGCCTGGACACGGATCATCCTTTGGCATCCGCGGTCGATTCCATCACCCCAGCCAGCAAGAGCGGAATGATCAGTAAAGTCAAGGCTGTCGAGGTGAGTATCCCAAAAATTACGACGGTTGCGAACGGCCTTTGCAATTCCGCGCCTTGACCCGTCGAAAGCGCCATCGGGAGGAAGCCGACGCTGGCCACCAGAGCGGTCATGAGGACCGGGCGCAACCGCGTTGTCGCGCCACGCCACGCGGCTTGGGCCTTCTCCACTCCTTGGGCGCGAAGATCGTTGAAGTAGGTTATCAGAACCATCCCATTGAGTATGCTCAAGCCTGCCAGGGTGACAAACCCAATGGCGGCAGGCATCGTCAGCGGCAGGTTGCGCCACCACAGGCCGTAAACACCGCCCACCAGCCCGAAGGGAAGTCCGAAGGCGACCAAGGCGGTTTGCTTCCAGTTTTTGAGCGTGGCATAGACCAGAGCCAGACTGAGCAGGATAAAAGCGGCGCCAGAGAGCAAAAGCCGGCGAGCGCCCGACTGCCAGTTCTTATATGCGCCGCTGAATTCAAGGCGGTAACCTTCAGGCAGTTTGACCTGGCTTTGAATCGCCGCGCGCGCCCGTTCCACAAAGCCGGCCACGTCCTCGCTTTCCACCGTGACCATGATGGCCTCGCGGCGACTGGCTTGCTCACGAGTCATGGCGCTGACGGTTTGCTTGCGTTCCCATTTCCCCAATTTGCCCAATCCCAGCACGAGCGATCCTTCCGCGACGCGGACCGGCAGATGATCCAACGTTGCGGCATTGGTGCGGGCGGATTCAGGGAGGCGCACGACCAAAGGATAGAAGGTGCCGCCCTCATCGATGCGCCCCACTTCGCGCCCGGCCAGCCCGATGGAAACCGTATTGTTGACTTGGTCACCGGTGGCCAGGTTGCGAAGCATCAGATCAGGATCGGGGAAGAATTCAGCCGTCTCGGTGCGCCCAGGCTGGTCCACCACGACTTGGCCCGCGCCAGGGATGCTTTTGGTTACCTGGGCAACTTTACCCGCGAGAGCGTCCAGTTCGTCGTAGTCTGGTCCGAATAGCTTCATCGCCAGATCGGTTCGCACGCCTTCGAGCGCTTCATCGAACCGCACCGCGATGGGTTGGTTCAGTTCCAACTCCTGCCCGGGCACGTTGCGCTCGATCACGGCCTTGATGATTTGGCTCAGTTCGAGTTTGGAAACCCTTCGCCCGTTGATTCGGCGCCATTGCGTCGGCGGGCGCAAGCTGAGGTAAATGTCGTTTTGGTTGGCACCCTGCGGGTCGGTGGCAATCTCCGACATGCCGATGCGGGAGAACATGTCTTTGACTTCCGGTGTCGCAGCCTGAATCGCGCGTTCGGTCTGTAATTCCATGTCGAGCGATTTCGCCAGGCTGATCCGCGGGTCGCGCTGCACTTCAACGACTAACCAACCTTCGTCCACGTAAGGCAGGAAACTGGCGCCCAATCGGGTGGAAAGAGAACAGGCGCCCCCAGCCAGCACCGCGGCCAGGGCCAGCAACAACCAGCGGAAGCGGCGGCAAGCCTGGAGCAGTTGTTGATAACCAGCGCCCAGGCAATGCAGGAAACGCGGCTCTTGCATCTGGCGTCCCGTTCCCAGGCCAAGGGCGCACAATGCCGGAACGAGCGTCAGCGTGAGCAGCAGCGAGCTGAACAAGAGCAACATGACTGATTGAGCCAGAGGCCGGAACATTCGCCCTTCCACTCCGCCCAGGGTGAGGAGCGGAACATAGGCGCCGATGATCACCAGCATGCCAACCAGCATGGGTTTGCGCACCTGGCAGCAGGCCGAAATGATGGTGGCCCGACGCAATTCCCGGCCCTCGGACGTGTCAGGGCCGGAAAGGCCGGCCAGTTTTCGGACGACGTTCTCCACCATGACGATGGTGTCGTCCACCACCACGCCGAAATCAATCGCCCCAAGTGTGAGCAGGCTGCCCATGATGCCAAAAGCCGCCATCCCGCTAAGGCACAATGCAAACGACAGGACCAGCAGGCAAGCGACGATCCCCGCCGCCCGCCAACTGCGAAGGAAAACGAGCAACACGGCGAGCACCAATCCACCGGCGATGACGAGATTGTGTCTCACCGTGCCAATGACAACCTCCACCAATTCGGCCCGGTCATAGAGCGGGCGAAGTTCCATGTCCGCCGGCAGCCTGCTCTGGGCTTCGGCCAGGGCAAGGCGGAAGGACCGCGCGACGGCGCGCGCGTTTTCCCCCGCCTGCATCATAGCCGTGCCCAACACCGCCTCCTGGCCGTTGAGGGTGGCGGCTCCGAGCCGAATGTTCGAGCCGAGGCTGACCTTGGCCACGCTGCCCAACGGCAGGCCCCGGCGCGCCCACGGCAGCTTGATGCCAAGGTTTGTCAATTCGGCAATGGTCTGCGCGCGCGACCGGGATCGAATGATAAACTGATTCCCATCCCGTTCGACCAGCGCGCCGCCCCCGATGGCCGCGTTCTGCTCCACAATAGTGGCGATGTCTTTCAGGTCCAGACCGAGCGGCGCCACCTTGGCCGCGTCCACTTCGATCACCAGTTGCTGGTCGTAGCCGCCCGTGGTGTTTACCTCCGCCACACCTTTGACGGATTTCAGACACGGCTTGACCACGAATTCCTGCATGAGCTTCAACCGCCGCAGCCGCGCTTCCGCGGAGTTGGCGGCCTGGTTGCTATTGGTCTTGAAAGCAAGCGCATAAGTGAAAACCTCCCCGAGGCTGGAACTGGGCGGGCCCAATTCAGGTGATAATCCGCGCGGCAGTTTATCCACGGCGCGGGCCAGTCGCTCGGTCACCATTTGTCTGGCTTGATAGAGATCGACGTGATCGGAAAAAATCAGGCAGACCTGGGAAATGCCAAAACGGGTGAGGGACCGAACCTGCTCCAAGCCTGGAAGCCCGAACATCTCCAATTCGATTGGACGGGTCACCGACAATTCGATTTCTTCGGGCGATAGACTGGGAACCGCAGTGAGCACCTGCACCTGTAAATTGCTGATGTCGGGCGTGACATCCAGGGAGAGACGCGAAGCGGACCAGATTCCGCACACAATTATTAACGCTGCCACGAAGATGGCAGCGGACCTGTATCTGACCGACCTTTCAATGATCGCCCGAAGGAGACGCTCAAAATCCGATGGCGTCTCTGAACGGGCGGATTCTGATGGCGTGGCGGGAGCGTGGCGGGCGATCATACTGGCCTGCAAAGTGTCTCACAAGCGCCCGGCGTGACAATGTCCTTTACGGCGATTTGATGATGTAAAACCGTTTGCCATGAAGGTGCGCGCCGTGGTCGGTGAAGATGGCGTTGGTGCTGCCAAAGATGCCGCCGCTGATGGCTCTCCATTCCGACTTCGGCTTGGCCAGGTCGTCCGAGGCGAGAATTTGATAGCTGTGGCCCCGCGGACCGGAGAACCTCAATTGAAAATCACCCGCCCCATGCATTTTTCCGCCTTGGAAGACGGCGCCCGTTCGGCCGTTGCCGGCCAGGCCCTCGGGTGGGATCGCCTGGAACATATCGCTCAGGTCGTTGGCGGCGGCTACCGCGTCGTTCTGAAAAGCCAGATGGAAGATTTCATCCATCGTTTTGAGATCCGAGGAATGGCTCATGATCACGCTGCTGGCATACGCGTTGCCCTTGGCCATGGGCGATAGGATGATTTCCGGCAGCGCGGTGTTCGTATCATCGGTGCTTTCGGTCTCATCCGTCCAAAGGATGATGACGCCGTGGTCCTGATAGGCGGGCGAAGCCATAATCATAGGAATGATGGTGGCCAGGCAACTGTCGCCTTCGGCTATGGCCGCCTGGTTTCCCGTATATTGGACACCTTGATAATCAAAGCCGTTAGGCAAATAGCTGTGCATTTCATTGAATTCGTCCGGCGCAATCCAGTTGTAACGGCCCACCGTATTGCTGGCGAGGTCCGTCCAAAGCTGCGCCAGGGGATAGACGTTCTGGTCCTGCGTGTCGGCAAAGAATTCCATCGGGTTGTGCTTCACGGCGTAATAATATTCTGTGCCCCCATTATAAATGTTGGGGCCGTCCGGGCGTATTCCCGCGCTGCTGATATTTGCGGCCGGGGCGTATTCCACATCTTCCTGGTAATCGTGCCAGGGAATGCCCGCGCTGCTTAACTGGCCGCAGAGATGATTCGTCGTGCTGAAAAGGTTGCCCCAAATTGTGCTCGGATCGTTGTCGGTGCGGATTCCGAAATCCGTCCCGGCTTCCGACCAGACATAATTCGGTTCGGACGGATGCTCGCCCTGGGCCACGCTGTAATAGGCCGTGGCGTATGAAACCTGCGCCGCGTGCGCGTTGCCGGGCGTGACGAGGCTGTTAAGGTAGGGCGCGGCGGGATTGCCATAGAGTTGCTGCGGACTGCAATCCGGGCAGACTTGCGTCCAGTCGTGGTTTTCCAGCGCAATCACAAAAACAGTCTTGATCCGCGGCAGGAACGAGAGGGGTGGCGTTGGGTCAGCGAACACTCCGCCCGCGGTTAGAGCCAAAATCAGCAGAGCCAATCGTTTCATCATTGGAACGTGCCAAAACAGTTTTTCCAGAAAAATCTGACTGCGGTCAACTACTCACAGAGTCATGGTTTGTCCACAATACGACGAACTTAAACTTATCCCGGAATTACATTCGTGGCTCACCATTTCTTGGCAAACATTTGCTATATTTTGGTAAATCTGAGGCGGCGCAAGTGGTGGGACATCCGCGGAACACCGCTCCCGCTCATCCGCCTGAGCCGTTGACCGCATCCTCGGTTGCTGGTAGCGTCCGCGCTTGAGAATCACGCCCCATGCACCGGCGAATTCGAGAGCGTTTGGTCACCCGTTCACGAAAGCGCGGAATATGGTTTTTCTTCTATGAATACGCATTCAATTTACTTTCTTCTCCTGGCGGCGGTACTGAACGTTCTGGCCTTCGACCAGGAAGATCGCGCAACCGCTGCCGAAGCCGGCGGGCAATTGTCTCAACCCGATGACCGGCGCGCCGCGCCGTCGTTTATCTGGCTCGAAAGTGAATCGGCCAAAAGCTCGTTCAAGGCCGAGGTCGGAGACTGGGGCCGCCCGCAGTTTCTCTCCGGCGGCAAGTGGCTGCACCTGAGCGTGGACGAAGGGCAGGTCGAAAAAACCGTGCCGGACGAAGGGATTCTGTTGGATTACGCCTTCCAGAGTCCGAAGGCTGGCCGTTACGAAGTCTGGAACCGGGTCGGGTTCGAGTTCGTCCGCTCACCATTCGAGTGGCGGCTCGATGAGGGGCCGTGGCAAAAGGCATCGCCGGAAGCTCTCACGGTTGACCTGATGGAAATGGGATTCTGGACCGAAGTGGCGTGGCTCAAGATGGGGGAGGCGGATTTGACCGCGGGTGAGCATGACCTGCAAATCCGCCTGCGAAAAACCAAAAACGACAAGGGCCAGTGGCAAAAGGTGCTTTACGCCTCGGATGCGATCTGCCTTTGCGAGGGGCCCTTTCAGCCAAACTCCAGGTTCAAGCCTGGCGAATCCGGTCGCGACAGCGCGGACCAGGCGGCGGCAAAGGCGGTGTTCCAGGTTCCCGAAGCCAAGCCGTCCGAGCGGTCCAGTGTGAACCTCGGGGGCGTCTGGGAGATCGCCCGTGACGACGAGCAACTGCCCAGCGAGGTCGCCGAGCCCATCCACGACCTGCCCAAGCATCCCATTTGGCGGGCCATATCCGTGCCGGGCGACAAAAACACGCTGAGACCCGACTTGCTTTTTGCCCATCGAATTTGGTATCGCACGCGCCTCTCCGTGCCCGCCTCCATGGCCGGCCGCGCCTTCTACCTGGACTTCCCCTATAACAATCTCAACACGACGATCTATGTGAACGGCGTTTATTGCGGCTTCGAGAAAAACCCATTCGCGCCGTTTCAGATAGACGTCACCAAGGGAATCAAGGCTGGACAAACGAATGAAGTTTGGGTCGGCATCCGCGACGCGTGGTATGGACGCTCCGCCGATCCGGCACGGCCGTTAAAGTTGCGCAAGACCTTCAACTACCCGTTGGGGCTCTTTAGCCAGGGCTTCCAGGACATGGATTACCCGGTATGGAACTGCCCGCAATCGGGCATTCTTGCCACCCCTGCCTTCGTGGCCGCGGGCAGCGGAGTGTATGTCGCGGACATTTTCGTAAAACCATCCGTCGCGCAACAGCGGCTCGAGGCGGAAGCCGCGTTGAATAATACCACGGGCTCCGAAGTTTCCGGGGAAATTCGCTGGGAAGCGGTGGACGACGCCACCGGCGAGGTGCAACACGTCTTCAAGCCGCAGCCGTTCAAGGCCGCGGCGGGTCAGACGCAAACTGTGCTGCCCTCCGATGCGTGGACGGACTTCCGGCTGTGGTGGCCGGATACGCCCCATCTTTACCGCCTGCGCACGACCGTGGCTGTCAACGGCGCCCCCGCGGATGTCAAAGAAACGCTTTTTGGCTTTCGCGAATGGCGCCGGGAAGGGAGCCAGTTCACGCTCAATGGAGTGGTTTGGCATCTCTGGGCCGATCTCATTGGCGAAGAGCGTTCCCCGCGGGCATGGCTGGCGGCTTACAAGCGCACCAACCAACGCACCACGCGCCTGAGCACTGCCGGGCAGGCGGGCCACGAGTCCCGCTGGCTCGGTTTGGAACCGCGGGAAGCGCTTGAGTTCTGTGATCGCAACGGTGTCGTCGTGCGCCGCAACACCACGCTCGATGGCGAAACCATCGGTTACCAGTTCAGTGAGAGCGACCCGGAAACGCGCCGGCAGCAGAATGGCTCGGAACTTAAACTGGCGCTGATGAAGAATTGGCGCGAGCAGTGCGTCGCCCAGGTCAAGGGGGAACGCAACCACCCGTCGATTCAAATCTGGTCGCTGGAAAACGAGTTTGCCTACATTAATCTGATCAACCTGCTCGGCAACTCGCCCAACATGGACCGCTACGAAGAGGAGATTACCAAGACGCACGATGCCGTGATGGCGGCGGACCCAACCCGTTCCGCCATGATCGACGGCGGCGGCGCGACGCTCAAGAACACCCTCGGCGTCCATGGCAGCCACTATGTGGCCACGCTCGATGGGCGATATCCGGACCTGGCCTACGAACCGTTTGTCGAAGGTGGCGGACGCGGGCGTTGGAAATGGGACCGGCAGCGGCCCCGGTTCATTGGAGAAGAGTTTTATGCCTCGGGCATCAACCCCGCCGATTACGCCATGTGGGGCGGCGAGATCGCCTTCCAGGGCAAGGCCGCCACGCGCGAGGCCATCGCCACCTGCTACCGGATGCTGACCGAAGGCTACCGCTGGGGCGGCTACAACGCGGCCTGGCAGCTATGGTTGGGCGGCGAAGGCGGGCCCAGGGAGCGGGGCGCCAACGACCCTCGCGCCGTCTTGGTGCGGCAATGGGACTGGACGTTTGGATCGTCCCAAAAGGTTAAACGCACCTTCGGCATCTTCAATGACTCCGAATACCCGGAGGCTATTACTTTCAACCGGCGGCTGACCGTGCAGGGCAAGGAGGATTACCAAAACACCTCCATCCACAACGTCGCCCCCGGCACGGCGGTGAAGTTCGATGAGGAAATCTTGATGCCTTCCGTCGCCACACGGCGGGAAGGAGAATTGAGCCTGACACTGAGCGCCGGCGGAAAGGATATTTATCATGACACCAAGGCGGTCTCCATCCTGCCTGCTCCGGTCGTGGAGAAACTCGCGGTTGTCAAGGTCGCCGTCTTCGATCCCGCTGGCGGAACGGCGGCGTTCCTGCGGAACGCCGGCCTGACGTTCACGACCGTTACTTCGCTTGACACCATACCGGCCGACGCCAAGGTGCTCGTGGTCGGAGGCGATGCCATCCAGGCGGAGGAGAGCACATCGACCCGGCTGGCCGTCTGCGCTTCTCAAGGCCGCGCTGTGATCGTGCTCGACCAGTCTCATCCCTTGAAATACCAGGCCATCCCCGCGGAAATGGAATTGGCGCCGCAAACCAAAAAGAACGAGTTTGGCGCTGAGGTGCCGGCCGCGGAAGGGCGCACCGCCTTCATTGAGGACACTTCGCATCCGGCCTTGCGCGGACTGATGGACAAAGACTTCTTCACTTGGGGGCCTGACCTTTCCGAGGCGCAAGCCGGCGCTCACCGGGTGTTCCGCAACGCCTATGTCAAACCCACGCGCGGTGGCAAAAGCCTCATCCAGTGCGGGCCGCGGTTGGAATACTCGGCCCTGGTCGAGGTGCCAGTGGGCCAAGGCGTGATGTATCTCTGCCAGCTCGACCTGGGAAACAAGCTGGCGGTTAACCCGGTCGCGCGGCACCTGCTGCTCAACCTCATGGCATGCGCCGCGGCCTACAAGTTGGAGCATGCCGAGGTCGCCGCCGTCATTGGGGACGAGCAATTGGGCAAGGCGGTTGATGCCATCGGGTTGCAGTATGCGAACGCTGACGACGCCCTTGCCGCCATCGCGGACGCCAGCCGGAAAATCGCCCTTGTTTCCGCCACCCCAGCCAACTTGAAACGGTTGGCCGGAGATCCTGCCGCTCTGGCATCGTTCTGGCAGCGCGGCGGCGCGCTTTTCCTTTGCGGTCTGACGCCGGCGGGCCTGGCCGACTACAACCGCATCGTCGGCGTCAACCATGTCATCCGCCCCTTCACGCGCGAGCGGGTCACTTTCCCGGCCTCACGGAATCCTCTCACTGCCGGTTTGACTACCGGCGACATCGTGATGCTCTCCGGCAAGCGTATCTTTGACTGGACCGCCGACGAGTATGTGGCCTCGGACGTCTTCAGCTACGTGGTGGACCTGGATGAGCTGGCGCCGTTCGCGAAGAGCGACTTCGCCAGTTACGACAAAATCGTCAACGGGTTTGTCGGTTCCGACGGCTGGCCGCTGATCATCGATTTCGAATACCCGAAGGACGGCAAGCCCTGCGAGATCAACCTGGATTTGCCGCGGGAGGAAAGGATCGTCGAGTACACGCACAAAGCTTCGGTCAACTACAATCCCACCACCAGGATCGCCCTGCTCTTTGACGGCCAGGACCGCGTCGAATACGACCTCCAGCCCAATGGCGACGCGCAGACCTTTGCCGTGGACCCGCCGCGCCCGGCCCGCCGCGTCACGCTCCAACTGGCTGGCTGGCTCTCGGACCCGGCCAAGCAACCCTTGATCGGCATCGACAACATCTGGCTGAAAGTGGCGCGCCCGCCCGAGTGGCGGGCCTCGGTCAAGCCGCTGCTCAACATCGGCGCGATGGTGCAATACGTCAAAGGCCGCGGCAGCGTGGTGCTGTGCAATCTCAACTTCCAGGAAACCGAAGCCGTGCCTGTCAATAAGACCAAGAAACGGACCATTCTCGCCGCCGTGCTGCGCAACCTCAACGCGCCCTTCTCCAGCGGCAAGACGGTGATCGCGGGCGCAAACCTCGTCTGCACGCCGATTGACATCCACACCAAGGCCACGACCTTCAAGGACGAGCGCGGCTGGTTCGGGGACAAGGCCCGCACCTTGAGAGCTTTGCCATCCGGCGAACATCTCTTCGCCGGGGTGAAATTCAACATCTATGAGATGCCCACCTCACCCGTTCCCCAGGTGCTCATGCTGGGGGGCAACGGCATCCCGGGCCACCTGCCGGAGGAGATCACCGGCATCCCCATCGGCCTCAAGGCCGACGCTCTGTTCTTCCTCCACACCGCGCGCCTGGACCGCCGCAGGGACGACCGCGAACGGGAGGAGAAAAAACGTTTCGAACTTTGCCGCTACGTCATCCACTACGCCGACGGTCAGACGGCGCAAGCGCCCATTTTCTGCGAAATTGACATTGATAATTTCCAACAGCGCGAGCCCAGGTCCCTCCCCGGCGCGCAAGTTGCGTGGACCGGCAAGTTCGACGGCTCGGACGAAAGCGCCGTGGTCTATGCCAAGCAATGGAACAATCCGCGACCAGGCGTGGAGATTCGGTCTGTGGACCTGGTTTACGGCAAGGACAAGGAGCGGGGCGTGCCGGCGTTGCTGGCCGTGACGGCAGCGACAGCGCCGTGAGCCGCCTGCCAGGCGAACCCGTGGCCCAGCCACGAACAGGAATTCGATACGACATCCTCATTCGCGCATAATTGACTCGACATTACAAAGGAGATTCTCGGGAGGGGCGAGCGCCGCGAGCCCCATTATAACAGGGCGTCGCGGCGCTCCGCCCTCCCGTCGCGAGGAAACATGCCATGTCGAATTCACCGTTAGCCCTGGTGGCAACGGCTGTTCTCTCCAATGTGTGACACCACTCTAAATAGCGGTCACTTGTTCAAAAGCGATTCGTAACACATATTAGCGCGCGGGCAAACAAAGCGAAATCAAACAAACGATACCTATGAATATTGGAATTATTGGGGCCGGAAACGTTGGCGGCGCGCTTGGTACGAGCTGGGTGAAGGCCGGATATCAAGTGAAATTTGCCGTGAAGCCGCTCAAGCCAAAATGAAGTCCAAAGCCCTCAGCTTCGGCCAGGTCAAGTTTCACAAGTTAAATGCCAAAACCTGGGAGTCGCGCGACGCCTACCATTGGTTGTTGACGCTGACTTGGCCGCAATTTTCCGCCTGCGTCTTCGGCCTTTATCTGGGCATCAACCTCATTTTTTCGCTATGCTACCATTTGAGACCGGGTTGCGTTGCTGGCAACGAATCGAATTCCTGGGCGGATTCGTTCTTCTTCAGCGTCGAGACGCTCGCCACCGTGGGCTACGGCCACATGTATCCGGAAACGTTCTTCGGACACGTCGTTGCGACCTTCGAGATCATCGTCGGGATGTTCGGGATGGCCATCGTCACCGGCCTGATTTTCATTCGTTTTTCCCGGCCGGTGGCGCGGATTGTTTTCAGTGAGTCCCTCGTCCTGGCGCCTTTCGACGGGGAGCCAGCCCTGATGTATCGCGTGGCCAATTTGCGCGATCAATCCATGGCTGAAGCCGAATTTCGCATCCTCCTCGTGCGGAACGAACTCACCCGGGAAGGCGAAGTGATGCGGCGTTTTTATCCGCTCACCTTGCAATTCGACCGTTTGATCCTGTTCCCCGCCATCATCACCATCCGCCACATTATTGACGAACACAGTCCCCTGCGGGGAACAACCCCGGCCGACATGGAGCGCGACGATTATCGCTTTGTCGCTTCCATTGTTTGTATTGACACTGTCATCCCGGCGCCGGTGCAAAGCAGCCGCGCCTACACCTGGAAAGACATCCGTGTCAATCAGAAGTTCGTCGAAGTTTACCGCGAGATTGATGACAATTCCCTGACGGTGGACTACAGCCTCATCCACGCCACCGAATCCATTTCTAATAGTTAATGTCCGGCTTGGGCGCCGAGACCCCTGGCTGCAAAACTGGAGAACCCAAAATCAGCGTTGCAGCCAACGCCCTGGCCGGTCTCGCGGAGAAGGAACTCGCCAATTCCAGGATTGCCTGTTTTGAACGTGTCATCGATGGCGCGGGCCTTCTCCACGCCGTTGATGGACACCGTAATGACGTTGCCGATGACGGACGCCTTGATGATGTCGCCGTGGTTCAGACCGAAATTTGTGCCGCGCTTGTCAGCCAGGTAGGTAAACTTGCCCAGCGGTCCGTCCCACCTGACAATTTGCACGTAAGAGGCGCTGCTGGTCAGGCACCTCGCGAAGCACTCATATCCGGTTGTGCGACGGGGGGAACTGGTGAAGCGCAGGAGGATCTCCAATTCTTGAATACAGGATTCGTTGGGTCTTGCGATGCGCGCTTCGCCCCACGCTTCCTGATCCGGCGGAAATCCACGCAGATGGGCGTACGAATCATTGAACTTGTAGATGCCGGTGTTCGTCCCGGTTTGAGTGCCGTAAGCCAGGCCGTCTTTCTTCCTGATCTCGGTCCAATCGATGCCGTTGTTGGTCCACTTCCCGGCTTCGAGGAGAGGAGTTTCGATCCCCTCGAATCGGGTCGAGTAGGTCTGGGAAAACCCGTTCATGGAAATGACGGCCGAGCCCACCAGCGCAAGGAAAAGGAAACGGTTCACGGTGCCGCCTGCAAAGTGAGCCCATCCTGTCCCTTGTGCCAAGGAAAAACAGACTGAACGGATGCCCTCGCATGCCGATTGCCTCGCGCCGGTCCCGACGGTATGATCCATGCCATGAGACTTTCCGCGGCAATTTGGACACAATCAGGGGTGTCCTTCGCGGCGGTTGGTTCCGTGGCCTTCAATCTCCCCTCCGCTCATGACCTCTTCGTCCTTTTCAACGACATCATCGGTTTCACCGCCAATGTTTGGCAGAACATCGATGGCTTGGTTTTCCTGGGGGTCGCCGTGTACCTGCTCATTCGGCTGGCAAAATCGGTTTTGGGACGGGACGAAAGCACGATCAAGACTTCGACGAGTTTTGATTATCTCGGAGCGTTTCCGCGCGAATCGGATCACAAAGTGTATTTGCTGGAGGAGGTGTGGAAACTGCCGTTTCAGGAGAAGACGGTCCGGGCGTGTTTCGAGCCGACGACGGACGAGCAGCCCTACCTCTGCATCCCGAACCGGGCGGTCTGGCTGACGTTGCACGATTTTTATTCGGGAATCCGCAACGACGCGGTGCCCCGGGCGTCGGATTTGCGACTCGATCATACCCTGCATCGGGTCAGCCATATTCTGGGAGTCACCTTCGGGAATTATGAGATCAAACAGGCCAGGATCGAGGACCTGGCGGCTCCAAAACTCGTGGACATTTTGCGCGACCCGGTGAAGGAGTTTCGCAAGGCGGCATTGTCCAGCCGGGACATGGAAATGGCCCGGCAGTTGGCGCTGATCGAATTGGCGGCATTGGTGTGCTGGAAGGCGCCGCACCTCCTGGCCGACGCGTTGATGGAGCCGGAACTGAGCCGGGAATCTCTCCTGAGGGCGCCGGGCGCTTCGGCGATTGAGAAAAAGGTGAACCTGGAAACCGCTTTGCAGGAAAGGCAGAAGGAGGAATTCAACCGATTGGTCGCGCAGGGACGCAACCTGGGGAAGCTCTTCCTGCTCGATCGGCCAGCCTCCTATGATTGGCTGAACTCGATGGCCGCGGCCGAGGGATCAGACAATACCACGATTCCCCCGCTTACCGTCGAAGAACTCGCCGCCATCGAGGCCCTTTTGAAGAGGCGCGAACAGTTTCAACCGTGGACTCATCGGCTGGTGGAAACGATCAGCCGCCTCCCCTATGTCAAGAAACGCTTTCCCTATGCCGAGTACGTGCAGCGGGTGGGCCGGTTAGAGGCGGATGGCTGGCTGGTCCGGGTTTATGTCAACCACGAGAGAGGGCAGTGATGCGATTAAAATCATCGGTCAGTTTTGAGGTCGGGCGGCCACTCCGCTGGCCGCCGGGGAAGGCGCGTAGCGGAGTGCGCGCCCTTGTCTGACTCTTTGAATCGCCGTTACAAAATAAAGGTGCATTTATAGCTGCCGAACCTGGCGAATCAGGCACACTTAAGCAAAAGCGAAATCTTGGAAACCGGGCCTGAAGACAAACGAAGCGCTCGGCGGAAATGGAAAGACTGTAAAATGAATGCAAAAACCATGACAGCACTGGCGGTTGCGGGCCTCGTTTTTGGGCCGGCCACCATTTCAACGGATGCCGCGCCGGCAAGATATATCGAATCACCTCCGCTCTCAAAGGTCATTAAACAGGGGGTGGTTCCGGTTCGGGAAGGAGGCGCCATGCAGCTCCCGATCATTACCTGGGGAGGCGACATCGCCACCATTCTGGCCAACGGCAGCGCGGCCAATACGGCCGGCGGAAGCGTCTTCGACGCCCAAGGGCTGAAATTCACCCTGAAGCGTGAGGACGACTTTACCCGGCAAATCAACAATTATATCCGGGGCGACTCGGCCTATCTGCGATGCACCTTGGGCATGTTAAACCAAGCGATCGAAGCCCTGGGTGATCCGCGCGTCAAACCGGTGGTCATCGGCCAATTGACTTATTCCGTGGGCGGTGACGTCCTGGTGGTCAAAGCCGGCATCAAGACGCCAGCCGATCTTAAAGGGAAGACCATCGTTTTGCAGGCCTATGGGCCGCATGTGGACTATTTGACACGGGTACTGGCGGACGCGAACATCGCGCTGACCGACGTTAAGCTCAAATGGGTGAAAGACCTGACCGGATCCGACGACACCCCGCCTGGGGCCTTCCGGAGCGACCCGACCATCGACGCCGCTTTCATGATCAGCCCGGATGCCGCCGAGATTACCAGTAATGGCGGGGTCGGCACCGGCGCGGAGAAATCAGTCAAGGGAGCGCATGTTCTTATGTCCACCAAGACAGCCAGCCGCATTATCGTGGATGTCTATGCCGTGCGGAGTGATTATTTCCAGGCCCATAGGACCGAGGTCGTCAATTTTGCCCACGCCTTGCTCATGGCCCAGGAGAAATTGGCCGTCTTGATGCGCGACAGCGCCACCCAGAAAGCTGATTACAACAAACTGATGACCGCCTCCGCCTCCATCCTCTTTGATAGCCCCCAGGCGGTTGCCGACGTGAAAGGGCTTTACGGGGATTGCGAATACGTTGGCTTTGTGGGCAACGTCAATACTTTTACCAGCCAGACCTTTCCGCGCCGCTTCGCTGTCTTGCAGGATGAGATTCAGGCGGGACTCATC
This sequence comes from Limisphaerales bacterium, assembly GCA_052139695.1. GTDB lineage: Bacteria > Verrucomicrobiota > Verrucomicrobiia > Limisphaerales > Palsa-1400 > PLGF01. The sequence continues at coordinate 8,478 of JBKQWF010000263.1, read as the reverse complement.
GGTCTCGGCCTGATCGGGGCAAAAGTCCCGGTGGAAACCGCCGGGCTGGACTATGACGCGCTGAAAGAAGGTTTGACTCAGGTTGTCGCCAGCGAGACTCCGAAGTTCCAGAGCGGCGAAGTGGCCAAAGTCATGGCCCAACGCTCGGAACAGGGCACGCTCAAGGACAACCAACTTTTTGAGTTTGAAGTTTTTTTCAAGCCGAACCAGGCCAGTTTCGCTCCCGAAGCGTATGCCCAACAATTCGACGAGGTGATTAAGCGCGCGGCCATTTATGCCGGCGCGATCATCACCGTCGAAGGGTACGCCGATCCAACGGGCTATTGCGACGCCAAAACCAAGGGACAGCCGACGCTGGTCCTTTCGCGCATCAAGCAATCGGCGAACAACACGTCGCTCAATCGCGCGGTGCAGGTGCGGGAAGCGATCGTCAACTATGCCAAGTCGAAAGGGGTGGCGCTCGACCCGTCGCAGTTCACGACGATGGGGCATGGCATCAGCGATCCCAAGACTGGCACGTCGTCCGACGGCGAACCGCTCCGCCCGACGAGCAAAGAAGGGGCCTATTCGAACATGAGATGCGAACTCCGCATTGTCAATGTGGAGGCTGAAGCGGTCTGGACGCCGGACGGAGGTGCCAAATGAGGTCTGCCCCAAGAGCTATTTTCATTTTGCTTCTGGTGAGCGTGTTTCTCATTACCAGACATCACCGGCCGTGGCTTAGAACCATCAGGCCGAGCCCACCCACCGTTGTCGCGACTCCGGACGATCCTAAAGAGGCGAGGGGTTTCCGGAGTCGTACTTGGTACGGAAAAGATACGGACAAAGACGTCGATTCCTTGCTGACCCGCCGCAACTTCCTCATTGTGCTGGATGGTTCCGGTTCCATGTCTGGCTCGCACTGTTCCGGCAGTTTGACAAAAATTGTCGCGGCCAAACAAGCCATTGCCACTTTTGCCCGGAAACTCAAGCCAGAAGACAACCTGGGTCTGTGCGCCTTCGACAGCCGGGGCGTGACGGAGCGGGCGCCGCTGTCGCTGAACCGCGCCGGCTTCAATGAAGCGTTGCAGGATGTGCGCTCGGATAGCAATACGCCGCTGGGCACGGCGGTGGCCTTGGGATATTCTCTTTTGCAAAAGCAAGCCAGCCGCCAGCTTGGTTACGGAGAATACTATTTGGTGGTGGTGACGGACGGCGAAGCCGACAAAGGAAACGATCCGCGCGGCATTGTCAATAAGATCGTATCCGACTCGCCGGTGGTGATCAGCACGATTGGTTTCTGCATTGGCGAGGGCCACAGCTTGAACCGGCCCGGGCTGACGTTGTATCACGACGCCACCAGTCTCGAAGAACTCGACCGCGGACTGGAGAGCGTTCTGGCTGAATCGGAATACAGCGCCAAGCCGGACGTGCCGTAGGCGCGGGGGAAATCTTTGCGCGTCGGCTTTGCAAGGCACCATCAACAAATACATCACATGAAGAAAACTCCCATCTTCGTTGTTCTGTTTCTGTTGCTCGTCCTTCCCGGATTGTACGTGGTGAAGAAGCTGATACCTGTCATAAAGAATCGAATTCAAATCCAGACGAGCGACGACAAGGACCTCAAAGGGAAAATCACCTTCGCCATTGACGACTGGATTGGTTATTATCCGCTCAGTTCCAGCCGCATGAAAAAGGCGATGCGAAATGAGGGTTACATGCTCGATATTTCCAATGACGGGGGCGACTACCCCGCGCGGATGAAGAAGCTCCGGGATGGCGAATTGGACTTCGCGGTCGTCACGGTGGACTCTTATATCCTCAATGCCGCGCCGGTTGATTTTCCGGGGACCATCGTCGCCATTCTGGACGAATCCAAAGGCGGCGACGCCATGGTCGCTTATACCAATGTTGTGTCCAGCCTGGATTCATTCAAGGCCTTTAACAGCCGGACGATGCCAAAGATCGCCTACACCCCGGCCTCGCCCAGCCAGCATCTTTTGAAATCCATCAGTTCCCACTTCAACGTTCCCGCCCTGAAAGACCTTGGCAAGAACCAGCGCGTTGAAACGAAGGATTCACAAGAAGCGCTCAAGTTTCTTCAGGAGAAAAAAGTCTCCGTTGCGATTCTGTGGGAACCCAACGTCTCGAAGGCCCTTGAAATCCCTGGCGTGGCCAAAATCCTTGGAACGGAAAGCACCAGCCGGCTGATCGTGGATATTCTTGTGGTCAACCGCGCGTTCGCGCTTAAGAATCCGGAGCAAGTGGACTTGTTTCTGAAAACCTATTTTCGGACGCTCAAGTTTTACGCGGACAATCCGGACGAACTCGAGAAGGACATTCATACGGAACTGAAATTGCCGGGCGATTCGGTGAAAAAGATGCTCAACGGCGTGGCCTGGGTCAACTTGAGCGAGAATTGCCAGGAATGGTTCGGGATCAGCGCTCCGGGCCAAATCGCGGAACAGGGGCTGATTGACACCATTCAGTCCACGGTCGAGATCCTGGTGGAGAGCGGCGATTTCAAATCCGATCCTCTTCCTGACAAGGATGCCTATCGTATTGTCAACAGCAGTTTCATTCAGCAAATCTATAACGCGGGCATTAAGAACGGTTTTTCCTCCTTGACGGGAAACGCGGGAAGGGCCGGGGAAGTCATTGATAGCTTGAGCAGGCCGTTCAAGCCGCTGAGCGACGCGCAGTGGGCGAAACTGCGTTCGGTGGGCAGCCTGAATATCGAACCGATCATGTTTCAGAGCGGCATCGCTGACCTGGATGTGCCGGAGAAGGAAAAGCTGGATGTCATGGTTTCGCGCCTCAAACATTATCCGACCTTTCGGATTTTAGTGGAAGGCCACACTTCTTTTCTCGGGGACGCTGACGCGAACCTGGCGCTCTCACAAGAGCGGGCGGATGCCGTCGTGCGGTATTTGACGATCACCTACGCCATTGATTCGAACCGCATTCGGTCGGTCGGCTATGGCGGGACCAGGCCATTGCCGATGCAACCGGGTGAGACGGAGCGCGCCTACCACACCTACCGCTTGCCGCGGGTGGAGGTTTCGTTGCTTTCGGAATCTTTTTGATGCAAGTGTGCTGTTACAGAGATGGCTTTACAACGAACCCCTCTCCCTGCCCTCTCCCCGCCAAGCGGGGAGAGGGTGGCCGCAGGCCGGGAGAGGGGATTGTGTAAAGGTTTCGTTGCTTTGATCACAGGAACTGACGCTCATGACAACAAATCAAGCCGAGCCGGCCAGCGTGAAAACGATGTATCCCCTTGGTCTGGCCACAGTGATTCGCGTCTGCTTACGCCGGCCTCTACCGTCTCCGGAAAAGCTCGGCCAAAAGGGGGCCCTGGTCAAAATCAGGAAAGACAGCAAGTATTTCGGTCTTCATCCCGACGCGGCCGGAATCGGCGAGGTCATCGGCGTGAGGGAAGAGGAGGCAGGATGGTGCTATGTCCAGTTTTCGTCCGGCTACAAAAACCGTTATCGGACTGGTTTGCCCGCAATCCAGGAAGGTGTTTGCGATTTAGAACTCGCGGAAGAGGAGATGGAGAAATTCGCCGTGGCCATTTACGGCGGCCAGTTGATGGAATTCTCCGTGGGCGGGTTTGCCGTTGAACCGGGGGACGTGCTCAAACTTTCGCGCGACCCTCTCTCCGTGGTGGACGTCGAGAAGGGAGTCGCTTCCGGCAGTATTGCGTTTGTCGCCCAGACACTCGACGGCGAGATGGCGCTGGTGGATTTCCAAGGCAATCGCAAGACCGTGTTTGCCGGGAAATTTGCCGGCCAGCTCGAACCGAGCGGCAGGGTCGTGCTGGATGCCAGCGGAACGGTCGTCGTCGGCAATTTCGGACTGGAGGACGATTCGTTTTCCGTGGACCAGTCGATCCAGGTTTCCTGGGATGACATTTGCGGCCAGGAAGAAGCGAAGAATCGGTTCATGGACGCGCTGGAAAAACCGCTGCGCTATCCGGAGCACTACCAGTTTTTCGGAAAGAAACCGCCGTCGGGCGTTTTGCTTTACGGTCCGCCGGGGTGCAGCAAGACCATGTTCGGCAAGGCCATCTTCACTTCCATTACCGCCACCTGCGCGGCCAAAGGGGCGAAGGCCTCGCAAGGTTTCATCCTCGTTTCCGGCCCGGAGATTCTCGACAAATATGTCGGCGTCCCGGAAGCGACGATCCGGCATATTTTCGCCCGCGCCCGCAAGTTCTTCGAGAAAACCGGCATTCGTCCGGTGATTTTTTTGGACGAGGCGGAATCCATTCTGGCCAAACGCGACTCCGGCATCAGCAGCGATGTTTTGCGGACGATCGTTCCCGCGTTTCTCGCGGAAATGCAGGGAGTGCGGCAATCGGGCGCCATCGTCATCCTGGCGACCAACAAGCCCGAGTCTTTGGATTATGCCGCGGTGCGGGAAGGACGCATTGATGTGAAGCTGCGCATCGGCCGGCCTGACCGCACGGCGGCCCGGGAGATTTTTCTGAAGAACATGAAAAATGTCCCGGTTTCGGAAACGACGACGAAGGAGAAGTTGGCCGACACCCTGGCCGGGGAGTTGTTTTCGGAGAAGCGCGTCATTTACGAAATCGAGCGGGCGTCCGGGGCTGGGGAGAGCACAACGGTCCATTTTACTCTGGCGGATATTGTAAGCGGAGCGATGATTCCGGTGATCGTGGAAGAAGCCAAACGACTGGCGCTGGAAAGGGAGCTTGCCAAACCGCGGGCCACTGAGGGAGTGCGCCCGGAAGATGTTCTGGCCGGCGTGGAAAGCGTCTATCGGCAAAGCTTTGCCTCCGATCATGCGGAAGCGCTGCGCGATTTTACGCATGACTTTGTGGAGAGCGTTCGCGGCGTGAAAAAGCTGAGTCAAGCTCAGGTGTGACCCAACGAAACAGCTATGAAAAGCGACACGGGCAGCCGCCAATTGGATTTTAGCGAAAAGGCCGCCCGCCGGGCAGCTTTTTACGATATCATCCAACATCCGCTTACGCTCTGGCCTCCCGCCTTGGGGACGGCGACGGCTGTCGGGTTGACGTTATTCACGGCTGTTTCGGCCCCCTGTACGGCGACGATCGCCATCGGCGGGATCGCGCTGGGGATGGCCAATTGGGCGTATCGGTTTTTTGGCAGAGGAGACGCCTTCATGCAGGAGCATTATGCGAAACTGCACGAAGAATTTGAGAAGTTGAAGCAGCAAAAATCGGCGGAGCTGGCGGCCGACCTGCAAAAGCTCGGATGCAAACAAGGCCAGGTTCAAGTCGCGCAGTTCGAGGACAAGTTTCAAAATCTGCTGGCGGTGTTTCGGAGGGTGTTGTCGGAAAATGAGTTGACCCTTTCCCGAGTGATGGGAACAGCCGAGCAGGTCTATCGTTCCGGCCTGGATAATCTCGACCGTGTGGTCACGCTGCTCCTCAACATTAAGGACATGGACAGGGAGGAGATCAGGGCACGCATCACGGCGTTGGAACAAAAGCCCAAACGGACCCACGCCGAGGATACCAGTCTCAAAGCGTTACAGGACCAGGCGGGGGTCATTGATCAAACCGTGCAAGAGGTCGATGAACTTCTGGCCGCGAATGAAGAGGCGCTGGCCACGATGGACAAAGCGGGTAACGCCGCCGTGCGGATGAAAGACCGGTCCGCGACGCAGACGCCGCGGGAGATTATGGCTGAAGCCATGGGGCTTCTGGATCAGATGATAGCGCGGGCAAACAGCAGGCAAGCTCCGGCCATTTCGCTGGAGCAGGATTTAAAAAAATAACACACAATCGAAAGGAAAATTCTATGCCAGAACAATTACAAGCGGCCCCAACGCAGAACTTGGACCTGTTGGGGCAGCAGCAGTCCGCTCTTCGGGAAGCGGCCCCGCGGGTGGCCGACTCGAACAAATTGAAAAATGATCTTGGCCTGCTGGGGCCGGATGAAATTGCCAAGGCGGTCACGGAGAAAAAGGTGGATCCTGAGCTGGACCGGCAAGCCACGGATTTTGTCAACAAACTTCTCAAGGTGCCGGTGGAAAACGAGGACGCCCAGGAGCAGGCCGCTCTTTCCGTGGAAAATCTCGGCGTCATTCAGCAGCGCAAGGCCGCGACCGCCAATCAACTTTTGCAGCAGCCCCTCAAGCGGCTCGGGCAAATCGGCGGGGGCGAAGGGCAGGGCATTGCCGATGCCCTCACCAACTTAAAGGTCCAATTCGATGAAATTGATCCGTCGCGGTTTAATTTTGAATCGGGCTGGGCGGGAAGGGTCGCGGGGCTTATCCCCGGGGTGGGACACAAATTGAACCGATACTTCACCAGATTTGAGTCCTCCGGAAAAGTGATTGAGGCGCTCTTCGATTCGGTCGAAGTCAGCAAACAACAGCTCCAGCGGGACATCGACACCCTGCGGGATGAGCAAGTGACCATGCGCCAGGCGACGCGCGACCTGCAGCGCTACATCGCCACTTGTCAATTGATCGATCAGAAATTGTCGGCGGAAGTGGCCAAATTTGAGCCGCAGAGCGAGGAGGCAAAGTATATCAACACGAAACTGATCTATCGCCTGCGCCAGCGCATCACCGATCTGCAGCAGCAATTGGTGGTGAATCAGCAGGGCGTGCTCATGTTTGAGGTCCTCATCCAGAACAACAAAGAGCTTATTCGCGGCGTCATCCGTTGCAAGAACGTGACCTATCCCGCCCTGATCATTGGCATTACCGCCGCCCAGGCGCTGGCCAATCAAAAAATCGTGCTGACTAAAATACAGGCCCTCGATGACGTCGGCAACAGAACGATCGCCTTTAACGCCAAGCTGCTCGCCACCCAGGGCATTGAGATTCACAAGCAGGCGGCTTCGGCCCAGCTTTCCGATGCCGGGCTGGCCCAAGCGATGAAGGATGCCATCAAGGCCCTGGATGACGTGGATTCATTCCGCATGCGCGCTCTGGAGCAAATGGGAGCGGCGATTAAAGAGCGAAACAACCTTACCGAAATGGGCGAGCAGGCCATTTCCAGAATGGAACGCGGCAACAAAGCCGCCATTACCCTCAATCTTGACCAGGACCTTTCGGCCACCGGCAAAAAGAACGAATAACAGAAACCACAAAGGAAACCCAGATTATGAAATTATTGAAAATATTAATGACGCTTGCCGCGGCGGCGGGCGTGACCTTGCTCCCGTTTAAGGCTGCCGCCGCTGATCAAAACGCGGCGGAGAAAACGTACCGCTATCTGTGGTCTCACTACACCGGCTGGGAGCCGTGGCAATACATCTCCGACTCCGGCATCATGAAGAAGTGGGCGGACAAGTACGGCGTCAAAATCGAGATCAGTTTGATCAATGACTATGTGACCAGCATCAACCAGTACACCTCCGGCGAGGCGGTCGGCTGCGCCATGACGATTATGGACACGCTCGATATGCCGGCCACGGGGGGAGTGGATTCCGACGTCCTCGTCGTCGGGGATTACTCCGACGGCAATGATGGCCTGGTCCTCTTCAACGGTAAAACCATCAAGGCCGTCAAAGGCCGGAAGGTTCTGATCGTCAAAGACTCGGTTTCATCCTATCTCCTCTCCCAGGCGCTCAAGGCTGGAGGATTGCAGGATTCGGACGTGACCGAAGTCAATACCTCGGACGCCAATATTGGCGCCACCTTCGCGACTTCCGGAGACCGTGGAGCCACGGTCACCTGGAACCCCATCCTGATGCAGGTGCGCAATCTGCCGAAAGCGACGCTGGTTTTCGACTCCTCGAAGATTCCGGGGCAAATCCAGGACCTCTTGGTGGTGCGGCGGGATGCTCCAGATGCTGTCAAGAAGGCATTGGTGGGCGCGTGGTATGAAGCAATGGCGGTGATGTCGGGGCAGGGGAAGCAGGCGGACCAGGCGATCGAGGCGATGGCGAAATTCGCCGGCGGCACCGTTCCCGAGTTCAAGGCCCAACTGCGAACGACCCGCATGTTCTACACCCCGCAGGACGGCATCGCATTTATCGAAAGCCCGGTGCTCGAAACGACGGCGAAAACCGTCGCAGGCTTTTGCTTCGATCACGGCTTGCTCGGGCAAGGCGCCAAGTCGCCGGACTTCATTGGCATTGAGTTGCCGAACGGGAAAGTCGTGGGAGATCCCAAGAACACCAAGATCCACTATAACAGCGTTTATCTGAAAGCGGCCGCGCAAGGGAAGCTGTAACTCAAAACTGTCGATCAACGACATGGCGGGGCGGGCAGCCTTCTGCCCGCCCCTGGAGTTTGGGCATTCTTGAGTCCAGTTCAGAAGGTCAATCCCAAGGGGATTGCATAATCTAGCCCAGCAACGGTGCGAGGAGCGGGTACCCTGGGTATGGACCCAATTGGATCATTCACTCTGCAAGAGTTGAATCTAAACCCAAATCCTCGCCTAAGCCGACGAATTTCACGGTCCGGGGAGCGCGACCGTCTCGGTCAATGCCACTAGTTTTTGGGCGGGGGTTTTTGGGTTGACGATTGTCTCGCCAGCACCGCCGGACC
>JBKQWF010000262.1:0-6944 GCA_052139695.1 Limisphaerales bacterium | reverse complement strand
TTCCCGAAAAAAAGCGCGTCAACAATTGAAAGTAACCCCGAATTGCGCCCACAAAAACTAGTGGCATTGACCGGGACGGTCGCGCTCCCCAAGCCCGAAATTCGCTCGCCTTAGGCGAGGATTTGGGGACGCGGTAAGCGATTGCCAGGCGGTTTGATTTCTGTCATGTTCCAACCATGAATCGGCGTCAACGGACGGGGCTGATAGCGATCTTGGCGGTGGCCGCCGGCTGGTTGCTGGCCTTGGGTGGTTATGCCGCCGCGCAGCATTTCAAGGTGACGACGGAGAGGTTGCATGCCTTCGTCGAAGGAACGGATTTGAACGGGTTATCGGGCGAAGCGCGGGCGCGGGCCTTGGGCAAGCTGGCCGGCATGGTCAATGCCCTTTCGCCCGAGGAACGCCAGCAGGCCCGGCTCAACCGTCTTTGGGGCCAGTGGTTCAACGAGATGACGGAAGCGGAACGAGGCGCCTTTCTCGACGCCACGCTGCCCAGCGGGTTTAAACAGATGGTGGCTTCCTTCGAAAACCTGGCGCCCGACAAGCGGCAAAAGACCATCGACAATGCCATCAAACGATTGAAGGACGCGCGCGATGCCACGCCAGAGGAATATCTTAAGAAGACTGCGCCTCACAACACCAACGCGCCCGTCCTCAGCCAGGAGCTGCAGGAGAAGGTCGTCTTTGCCGGTTTGCAATCCGTTTATGGCGACAGCTCGGCGGAAACGAAGGCGGAGCTGGCGCCGTTGCTGGAAGAGGTGCAGAAGAACATGCAATCCGGCCGGCTCTTTCACGGAGGCAATTAATGCGCGCGCCCATCGCCGCGGCGGCGCGAGCCTTTTCGCTCATCGAGCTGCTGGTGACTATCGCCATCCTGGGCATGTTGGCCGCCCTGCTGCTGCCGACTTTGGGCAGGGCCAGCGAGGCCGGACGCACCACGGAGTGCAAAAGCAATCTCCATCAAATCGGCTTGGCTCTGCAGCTCTACGTGCAACAAAACAACAACCGACTGCCCGTCATGTATGACCTGCCGCTGAGCCAGCCTCCGACGGACCTTGCTGTCATCAATAATGTGCTGGCAAGCCAGTTGGCCTCTCCCGCCGTGCTGCGGTGCCCTTCGGATGCGGCGCGGCTTTTTGCACAGACCGGCTCGAGCTATTCCTGGAACAGCCTGGTCAATGGAGAGAACGCCGATGAGCTGCAAATCTTCCTGCGCCAGCTTTCCACCACGAAAGTGCCGCTGGTTTTTGACAAGCAAAAATTTCACGCCGCGCTGGGGGCAAAGCGGGGCGTCAACTTTTTGTATGCCGACGGACACGTGAAGAACCTCCTGATTATTCAAGGCACGCAATAGTCACCCGGCCATGATCGATCTGCAAAATGTCCACAAGCGGTTCGGCCGGCGCCTGGCGGTGGAGGACCTGACTCTGCGCGTGCCCGCCGGCGAAGTTTTTGGATTGCTCGGCCATAACGGCGCGGGCAAAAGCACGGCCATCGGCATGATGCTGGGCCAGGTTTGGCCCACCTCCGGCGAAGTCCGCCTTTGCGGACATGATGTGACGCGCGACCGGCGGGGCGCGCTGGGCAAAGTGGGGGCCATTTTTGAGACGCCGGTTTTTTACGATTACCTCAGCGCGTGGCGGAACCTGGAAATCCTGAGCCATTACACGGCGCCCACGCCGCCGCGCCGCATTCAGGAGGTCATCGAGTGGGTGGGATTGGCCGGACGCGAGCACGGCTTGGTGCGCACGTATTCGCACGGCATGAAAACGCGCCTGGCGCTGGCGCAGGCGCTGCTCCCCAGCCCGGAGATGCTGATCCTGGACGAGCCCGGCGACGGCCTGGACCCCGAAGGCATCCACGAAATGCGACAAACCATCCTGCGTCTGCGCCGCGAACTGGGGCTGACGATTTTGTTGTCGTCCCATTTGCTGAGCGAGGTGGAACAGTTATGCACGCGCCTGGCGGTGCTGAACCAGGGGCGCAAGGTCTTTGAAGGTTCCCTGGCGGAAACGCGTTCGCAAGGCGGCTGGGTCCGGCTGCGGGTGGGAGATTTTGCGCTGGCCACTCGTCTCCTACGGGAGACCAGGCTGATTGACGAGGAGCGGGATGGACGATTGATCCGTTTGGGGCCGGGCGTTGGAACGGACCAAATCGTCGAGACCCTGGCCGCGGCCCGGCAGCGGGTCTTTGAGATTACGCCGGAAGAGCAGACCTTGGAGAGCTTTTATCTGGCGCTCATGCACAAGAGCAATTGAACCCGTGCGCCCGTTTTATTACCAACTACGCAACGAATTGTGGAAATTATTCGGGAAGAAGCGGACTTACATTGGTTTTGGCATGTTTCTGCTGGCCGAAGCGGCCCTCATTCTTCTGCTGCGCTATACGCACGGCCCGCGCCGCGATATGGTCCGGCGCCTGGAATTAATGGGTTACCCGGCGGACCAGTTTCTCTCCAACTTAACCATGGCGATGGCGATGGCGATGATGGTACCGGTGGCCTACCTGCTCATGCCGTTGTATGTGGCGTTAGTCGGGGACGACCTGGTGGCCAAGGAGGCGGAAGACGGCACGTTGCGCATGATCCTTTCCCGGCCAATATCGCGGCTGCGGTTGGTGACCATCAAGTGGCTCGCCGGCATGGTGTTTTCGCTCGTCCTGGTTTTGGTGCTGGGTGTTTCCGGCGTGCTCTTTGCCTCGTGCTTCTTCCCGCCCGGCAGCATGTTTGCCCTGCTGCCAATGGAAGGGATTTTCGGCCTGTTCGACGCCCACGCCGGCCTCACGCGCTACGCCTCGGCCATTGGTCTGCTCACCATCAAAGCCGTTACTGTCATGGGATTGGGCTGGATGTTCTCTTGCTTCAACATGAAACCGGCGGCCGCCACCATCCTGGCGTTGTCCGTTTTCATGGTCAGCCGGCTCATTCAGGAGATCCCCTATTTCCACGACTTGCAGGGCTGGTTTCTGACCTACCATCTCAACTTTTGGATGAAGGTGTTTGTGCAGCCCATTCCGTGGCCGGACATGTGCGAATCGTTGTGCATCCTATTCGGATACAATCTCACCTTCTTTATCGTGGGCAGCGCCGCCTTCCAGGTCCGGGATATAAAATCATAGTTGACATGGCACTGAAGGGAGGAGGTTTGGCCGGGCGGCCCAGCACCGGCCGTGATCCGTTGAGCGGCGGCAAGGAAGCCGAGTTTTGCTTTCCTCCGGATACTTCTTAAATCGCGCAGCCAACGTTGTTGACGAACACGTAGTCCGGGCCGTGTTCCCCAAGGTCGGCCGTCATCTCTTTCAAATAGCCCTTGAACAAGCTGTTGGAAGAAACCACGGAGTGGCTGAGTTTGCGAACGAGGAAGCCGAACTGTGGCGTGTAGTCGCCCCTTCCTCCGTCGTCGCGCCCCGCCGCGCAGACATTGGAGACGAGGCTCAGTCCGCTGCACTCTTCCAACCGCACCTGGCACGAACGCTCCCCCTCAGGCAACCGGCTGCTGTCCTTGCCACAGCGCCGGAAGACATTCCCGGTAACGGTGAGGGTTCGCATTTTCAGGGCGCAAAGGCCCGCGCCCCAATTGCGGTCGAAACAGTTCCCCGTAACGTTCCACGCGTCCCCGGCGACAAGGAGTAATCCATAGCCTCTGTTCCATTCCACGCGGTTGGCGGTGAACATGACGGTCGCCCCGATGGACTCGCACTCAAAGCCGTGACTCCCATTGCCCGAAAGCTGGTTGTCCATCACGAAGCCGTCCCAGCCGGTGATCTGGACGCCACACCCTTTGTTGCCTTGCAGGATATTGCGGCGCAGGAGGAAGACCCATATCCGCAGGAGACGCACACCGTGTCCCGAGAATCTCTCGATCTTGCAATCGTCGATCACGATGGAGTCTTCCCGCGGACTATACTTCTGCGCATTGTTCAGGAAAACCCCGTGAATCGCCTTCTTGGCATCCGGCCGTCCCTGCAGGCAAAGTCCGCAAAGGTGGGCCCCGAAGGCGCCGGTAACGTTAAGCAAACAATCCGCCTCGTCGGAATCGAGGATGAGCACGGCGCCTGCGACTCCCCCGTATCCCCACTGGGGTTGGGCCAAAACGGTCGTGTGCGGGTGGACTTGCAAATCGTGGCACAGATAGCTTCCCGCCGGCAAATAGACCGTGCCGCTCACCGCCCCGGCCGCATCCATTGCCTTCTGGATGGCTTCTGAATCGGGTGTCTTGCCGTCCCCTTTCGCGCCGAAGTCCAGAACGTTGAAAACCGAAGCCGTGCGGAGGCTGCTCTCTCCGGCCGCCCGTAGAGGGACCGACCCGGCCAGGCCGGCCATCCCCAGAAAAGTCGCCCCGCCGAGAAAGTCGCGCTTGTTCATTTGCATGCGCGAGTTTAGAACTCCGCGAAGTGAAAAGGCAAGTAACCGGTACTGGAGGGGAGCGATTTAAACCATCGGTCAAATTTAAGGTGGGGCGGGCAGTCCCCTGCCCGCCGAAGCGGCGCGCACGGAGTGACGCGCCCTACCTTGTCCGACGCTTTAATCGCACCCTTATTAGAGCTTGCCCCATCTCAACCGGTTGGTGATGGTCAACCACTCGCACCTGGATGTGGATTGGGTCCGGGTGTATCAGCTTCCGGCCCCAACTCTCGCTTTCCAGTTCACCGGCTCAAAATTAATCCTCACCTGGCCGTATGGAACGCTCCAGCAGGCGACAAACCTGCTGGGGCCATGGCTACCCGTCACGGGTTCCAACGCGCCTTCCTATACCAATGCGATCTCACCCTCGGCGACGCACATGTTCTTTAGGGCCACTATCCTTCCGTGAGTTCAAGGCGCGACTGGGTTCGGTGACGGATCAATGATCCAAGTTCGTGCCAGAATCCGGCGTCTTCCCGTCCTTCATTGCTGGCTCGATCGCGACAGTCGGTAGAAAACGATGCCGTCTGTAGTCGGCACGTTGATGCTAATAATGCCGTTGGTTTGGGTGTAGTTGAGCAAAGGCGTCCAGACCACCGGCGGATTCAAATGGGTAGCGTACTGAACCTGGTAATTCACGCCCGGCAGGCCGTAGAATGTCAAGTTGCGTTGCGAGCCGGGAGTAATACAGGCGGTTAGAAGAGGTGCATTTTGGACCAAAGTGACCAAACCACTCTGAGTAATATAATTTGCGTATGCGCTACCATCCGGTTTGGCCGCGCTGACGTTTCCCACGGGCAATGAAACAAAGGCGGAAGGCGACTTTGGAACCGCCAGAAAACTCAGTTGCGCCAGTTGCTCTGTGCCGCTTAACATTTGACCGGAGCTGGCTTGGATGGCGATGAGAACGCTCATGCCCTGATCCGTCACGGTGGCCGAGCCGACTTCAGGGGCGGTTGTCGAAATCGACCAATTGGTAAAAATCGTGTCCGACACCTGGATGGTAAATGCGATATTGGTGACGCCTTCACTGGAGGAGAGAGTGAGGGGGACTAAGGCCGTTTGCCCGCTGATGACGTTCGCCGAGCCAACCGTTAATTCGAGGTAGTCGGTAACAAAGACAACCAAGTTGGCCGTGGAACTCAAGGAAGGGAAGGCAGTCTCAGTGGCGCGCACGGTGATGAAATTCGAGCTCGAAGCTTGCGCGCGGCTGGGAACCCAAAGGAAACAACCGTTGGTTGGATTTATCTGCGCGCCGTCGGGCACTCCAGGATCGAGACTAAAAGTAAGTTGATTGGCCTTGGGGTCGCCAGCCTCGACGTTGATCGCGAGCTGGTCGTCCGGCCGGATGGTTTGGTTGGTGAGGCAGGCAATGATCGGACCGGCAAAGAAACTGTCCAAGTTCCAATAACCGCCGATTTCCGAGAAGGTTCCTTCGACTAGGGCGTCAGGCCCGGCATCGTACTGGCCAATGCTGCCCGTAATGGAATACTGGGAATCAACGCTTGTGCCGCCGCCGCCCGTCTGATAGCGATCCACTGAAAACGGCTGACCATATCCGAGAGCAGGTTTGAGTGTGCAACCCAAAACGATAGCCAAGGCCAGGCGCACAGTTCGAGAGAGTGGCGTTTTCCGGGGCGGCACTGCGCTGTTTTCTGTCACAACATTGGTATATACATCAAAAAGCGGAATGCTTTTCCTGCTTGTTGTTCATGTTATTGGAAAACACAAAATAAGATGTGGGTTACATTTGCCGCAGCCAAAGTCCCCAATGAGGATGGAGTTTGACCTGCTATAACCACGGTTCCGGCAGTGCCCTCAAGAATCATAGAGCTATTGGCGTTCATAACTGCTTGAAGTGCGGCGGTGCCGGTTATGCTCGTAAAGGCTGCCGTCGTATTATTACAAGTCCAACCGACGTAATAAGTTCCAGGTTGCAATGTTTGACCGATAGTATTCGAAGTATTTGTCATGACAGGATGAAATGTTCCAATTGTGGCGGTCGATTGTGGTCCGGTATCCAGGACTTTTGACCCGGATGAATTGTAAATTGAAATGCCCAGGAATCCGCCTGAACCGGCCGTTCCGATTGTGAAGCAGGCATTCGTAATCCAAGTTGGCCAGCTAATTAGCAAAGGCACAACATACACAGTGTTTGCCCCGGACACGGCAGAGGAAGTTTGCGTATATACAGAAAGCCCTAGCATCGGGGATACCAGGCACGGCTGAACATTGATACTGTTTAAATTGGTGGATTGAAGGTTGGTTAGGCCGCCGGCGTTGCCGTTAAACGTGCCTTTGATCACGTTGTTGACATTGGTCGCCATCGTCACCCCGGCAAAACTGTTCGCGCCGGTGAAGGCATTGGTGCCGTTGAGCAGGGGCACATTGGTTGGCAGTTGCGAAGCAGCGATGGTTCCGGTCACATTGGCTGCTGTCGTCGCCGTGGCGGCGTTGCCCGCCAGGTTGGCCGTGATCGTGCCCGCCACGAAGTTGCCCGAACCGTCCCGCGCCACAATCGTGCCGGCTGTGTTGGCGCTGGTGG
>JBKQWF010000261.1:0-40726 GCA_052139695.1 Limisphaerales bacterium | reverse complement strand
GCCAACCCGGATGAGGCCGCGCAAATCATCGAGGCCAAGAACATCGCCGAGCGCCAGCCGGTGCTCAATCTCCAAATCGCCAAAGCCTATTTGGCCGGGACGGACAGCGGCCTAACCACCCGCACTTGGCAGCAGGCAATGGAAACGCTCATGGAAGGCAAGCAGGGAGCCAACCGCGAACGCTGGTCGCGCGTGGCCACAGACCGGGCACTTGCGCCATTGCTGCCTCGCACCATTGTTGACACACCGGGCGAACTGATGCTCAAAGTTCTGCAAAGCGGCACGGTTTCAACCAATGTTTTTCTGCGCCGGTTGCACAACTTCTGTCTGGACATGAACTGGCTGGCGTGGCCGCTGGTGCCCAAACGCCAATGGCCTGCCGTCCGTTACAAGGACAAGCGGGCCATCACATGGGAGGAACACTGCAAGATCATTGAGCGCGAGAAGAACCCGGAACGCAAAGCCTTCTATCAGTTGGCCTGGCATGTCGGGGCGTCGCAATCGGACTTGGCGCACCTTCAAGCCGAGGACGTGGACTGGCAGGCACGGATTATTTGTTTCTTTCGGATGAAAACGCGCTGGCGCGGGTTGCAGCCGCCACAGATTCGATTCGGCAAGGAAGTGGAGGCCATCCTGGCAACGCTGCCCAAAAGCGGCCCGCTCTTTCCTTATCTCATCACTGTCAAAGAAAAGTACCGCGCCACGGAATTTAGGCAACGCTGCATGGGACTCGGCATCGAAGGCGTGACGCTTCATTCTTACCGCTATGCGTGGGCGGAGCGGGCCAAGACGGCGGGTTATCCCGAACGGTTCGCACAACTGGCCTTGGGCCACAACAGCAAGGCCGTGCATCGCGCCTACGCCAGAAAGGCGCAAGTGACGCTGCCGCCGCTGGAGGAATACGAAGCAAAGATTGTGCAATTCAGCGCGGCACAGGCAGCGGCGCAAGACGAATCGACCGAGGCTGCTAATGCCGTCAGCGCATAAGGAGGGCGATATGAACCCGGTTTTTCGTTTCATTGATTGGATGCTGCGCGAGCATGGGGCGTTCGTCTCCGGCCTTATTGTTTATGTCGCGATTCCGCTCACCGCCTGGTATTTGGGGCGACGGGCGGAACGGAAGAAGACGAAAGGCAACCACACCTTCATCTTGGTTGTACGACCACCAACGGGGTTGTCGGGAGTTCCGCCGGTCATTCGGTGGGAAATTGAGCCGCCCAGCGACGGCAACGGACCGTTTGGCGGGTAATGCAGAAATGGCGCGGGCGGAATCGGGTCCGCTCGCGAAGCACCACGAGCACCCGCTGACAGAAATCCATTATTCAATCTGGATTGAGTCAACCAAGCCCTGGACACTTTCCCGCAATGCCTCGTACTTTTCCGGCACGGGTGTAACCGACACGACGGCGTGTTCCTGAAAAGCCACGGCCAGATCGCGTAGGTTGCGGCCAGTGATTCGCACCTTATGGTTGACAAATGAAAGGGAAATCGTGTCACCTTTATGGGCCGACTCGAACTCGGCGACTTCCAAATGGTGATAAGGCAGCAGGTAAAAACGGCTGGGAGTCAGTTCCAACCTCACGTTGTCCATTGGCACATGGTAGCCCATCACCTGACGGCTCAGTTCGTAACACGACAGACGATCATCGAATGCTCTCATATTCAGGCTCATACTCCGATGCCTCCTCCATATTTTTGATTGTGCTTGTGCGCGGGCATGATTTTCCGCGCCGTCCGAACGGTTTGCGCTTGCCGGACGGATTCGGATTTTTCCTGAACTTCTGCCTGCTCAAGCAATTCCGCCCGACGCTGCGCTGTTTGACGTTGCGAATGCTGCACATTCAAGACGTATCCAAGATCGCGGCCCCAAGCCTTTGCCAGCGCATGGATTGAGGATTTTTTGGCGATGTCCAAGGCCAGTTCGCGGCCCCCGGAGCGGAGGACGTTTTCGCGAAGCTGGATTTTGTCGGCAGTGAAAATCTGGACGCCCTTGCGACCACGCGAAATGGTCACATACCATTGCTGTTGGTTCGTCGCCGCCTTCACCGCTGAATCTGAGAACAGCACATGATCGACCGATTTGCCTTGCGAGGCGTAGGACGTGACGGCGTAGCCACGCACGAACTGGCGGAAGTGTGGGGAAAGCACCCGGCCATCGGCGAGCGCGATGCGGCCATCCTCGTGGATTTCCTTGATAGTGACCAGGTCGCCGTTGGCCAGCTTCCGGTCATCTTCGCTGCGGCCATTGGCCTTCAAGAGCAACCGGTCGCCGGAGGCCAAGGCCAATTCCTTGGTGTGGCAAACCGTGATCCGATCGAGATGCTTGAACGGTATCGAGACGCGACGCCCCTCGTTTTCAACGACCACATGCGTTTCGGTAATGGCTTGCAATCGTGCCGCCTCGCCCGCTTTGAAGCCGCGTACGTTACGGTTGAAGACCATCATGGAATTTTCGTCGTAAGACCGTTGATCGCGCTTTTGCGCGTCCGTCATATCCACCGGCTGAAATGTCGTCAGGATTTTGTCAGCCTCGCCCACCAGTTTTTCGCCCTTGAGGGCCAGACGAATCTGTTCGTTGACCTGATGAATCTCATTCCAGCTTTGGGATACGACCACCGTGGAGTGACGGTCTTTCGCCAGCGCCAGATAATGTTCCGCCAGCTTTTGATGCTGGTCAGTCAAACTGCATTGGACGATGGCTCCTTGTCTATCCAGACGATTAAATGATTCGGCAAACTTGCCGTCCTGCGCTTCGGCCACGGCCTGTCGGTATTGTTTGATCCATTCGCGTTCCTCGATGGTTTTGGCCAGTTCTGGATTCTGACGGCAAATGGTAGTCAGTTCGATGGGACGCACACCCGAATACTTTTCAATGGCCCGCAGAGCGTCCGCCGCCTCGACCGCGCCATGCTGGCGGGTGTCGCCGGAAAGAATCACGCGGCTCTCGTTCTCCAGGGCGAATTCCAACAGCGTGTGCATCTGTTTGCCACCGATCTGCCCGGCTTCATCCACAATGATGACGGATTGCGACCCCAAACTGCCTTTGGCCAGAAAGGCGCTGACCGTCTCGACGTTTTGAAAGCCGTCCTTTTCCAAGTCCATGACCTGTTGGCGTTGCGGCGCGATTACGTGGATGGTCCGGCCCGTCTCTTTCAATCCTTTCTCAACTTCCCGTAGTGTATAACTCTTGCCTGTGCCCGCTCCGCCACGGAAAACGGCGACAAAGCCGAAGCATCCCAAGATTCTTTCCACCGCCAGTCGTTGCTCCGCATCCAGAGATGGATTGGCGCAGTGATAATCCTGGCAGAACGGTTGATGGCTGCGCAGGCCCTTGTGAACCATTTGCACAATTTCCCATTCCCGCTGCAAATGCTCGCGGGTCGTAACTTTGCCCGGATGTTTTTCATCGCGGATATAATCACGTTTGCCGGTGACGGTTTGAATGTCCTTCAAGGTCACGTTTTGGCCTCTGGCATAGCCGAGCGCGTGCCGCCAAAGTTCGTGTTCATTGACCACCGAACGTCTGTCAAACAAGTGTTCCTCCGCCCACGCGACCGCTCGCCCCGCCACCACCTTCGCGTCCTCCCAAGTCGTCGGTTGGACATGAATGAGATTCCGCAACGAGTTCCGCTGGTCCAAGGTCATTTGACCATCCCAATGGGCCTGCAATCGGGACAACCCAATTTCCGGGATTTTCCTGTCGCGTTCCTTGTGGACGATATGCTCCCGAATGGTGGAAATGTTTCCGTCCGCCTTTTCAGGATGGCGGGCCAACAACTCGCGGGTCTTCTCGTCAATCTGCCGGTGACGTTTGGAGAATAAATCACAAAGCTCCTTGGAGATGCCTTTGATCTGAAAATCGCCTGTGTTTCGGCTGCCGACCTCATAGCCATATTCCTGTAGCGACCGCGCCAGTTCGTGGTAATAGACGTTTTCGATGAACTTCTGCGCCACGAGCATGTCGTGATTCTGCAACGCCTTCCATCGGCCTTCCACCGCGTCGTACGTGGCGTTGAAGACAATGCAGTGGGTGTGCAAGTGCGGGTCGAGCGCCCGCGATGTGTCGTGGCGGAATGTGGCGGCGACAATGTTGCCCGTCGTGCGGTCAGCGCATTGGCCGTCCTTGCGGACGCGCGTGGAGGCAAAGGATTGCAATTGCTCCAACGCCATCGTCACCGCCCGTTCGTGGGCCTCGACAATGCGCCGGTCGTTGCCGACGAGGGCGGCGATGGAAACCGACTTCGGCGGCGAAATGGTGAAATCGTAAAAAACCCGACGGTTGGCGTGCTCATGCTCCGCGCCGTCCATATCTGATTCCGTCCGGGTAGTTTTCTGGCGCAGCGTCAGGCGCTGGCCCGTTTGCGGATGAAGATTATCGCAAAGCCGCTCAAATTGTTCGACTCTCGTGATGCCCGACAGTCCCAAATCCGCCGCTCCTTTCCCGTACCATTGGCCACGCACTTGTTGACCTTCCGTGTAATACTCGCCGACCGACAGGTGCTCCCTGAAGTATCGTTTGGCGTCAACCAGGCTGCATTGTGCTTTGGGCGAAAGCATGGCCCAAAGATACGACGTTCAACGCTGGCTGCGTTAATGGGTAGTGGGGAAGTTTATGCGGGTTATCTCGAATTGTGCGAACAGAATAAGTGCCAAAGATCGTCTTAATGAACGCTTGGCTTGCGTTGACGCCTTGTTGTGGAAATTGAATGCCCGCACCTAAGCCGGATTTCTTCGGCGACCATCGCCGAATAAAGTCAATTTCCTGATTTTTTTATCGAAAGACTTCGAAAGGACATTGGCCTGTTAGGCATTGTTCTCGACAGGGAGCGATTTCAGGCCGTGACAATCTTGGGGTGCCTTGCAAGCACCTTCGTCTTCGCACGTTTGATCAAGTATGCCCTCAATACGACTGCGTTATTGTGCTCTTTATCCCTGGCACCGAAAAGCAGCGTAACATCGCCCGTCTGTGCCGTTTGCAACAACGGTAGCCATGTTTCAGGTTTTGCATCCAGTTCGGCAGAGTAACGCCGGTGAAACTCGTTCCATTTAGCTGGCTCATGGTTGAACCAGCGACGCAACTGGTCGCTCGGCGCAACTGCTTTCAGCCAGGCTTCCATTTTCAACCGCTCCTTTTTCAGGCCCCGCGGCCACATGCGGTCAACCAAGAAACGGGGACCATCATTTTCCTCAACTGGATCGTAAGCTCTCTTGATTTTAATCATACCTCATGCTCGCCTTTCATCTAACGAACGGCAAAATAATCATCGGAGTTCTGCGCGTCAGCCAATGTTTGACACCGGTTAGATATTTGCCAACTCGCCAAAATATTCGTGGTCTTCATTGTAGCCGCCTTCGCCTTTCTGAATGCGACTCGCACTGTCCACGAATTCAATCGCCTGAATCCATTTGACCATTTTGAATCCGAGTTGGTTCTCAACCCGCAGTCGCAAGGGCGCGCCGTGGAGTTCAGTCAGCGGCTTGAAATTCATTTCATAGGCCAGCAACGTCAGCGGATGCACGGCATTGGTAATTGATAGGCTGTCGTAGAATCGGCCTCCTTCCGCGCCGTCGCCGAAAGAGTAGAAGACGACCGCGCGCGCTTCCGGTTTCGGACGAACCAATTGGATCAGTTCCGCCAATGGCATCCCACCCCACTCCGCTATACCTGACCAGCCCTGGATGCAGTGGTGCAGGGTGATTTGCGTCTTCTTGTCTCTCGCGCGAAGGTCATCCAATGACAATTCCATCGGATTCTCAACCAGCCCATGCACCTTGAGCCGGTAACTCTCAAATCCGTTTGCGGCCAGATCCTTCCATTCCTGGCAAATGGGCAATATGCCGTTAGCCCAGAAGTAGGGAGATATGTCTTCGGAACGAAACTCCGCCCGGGGAGATGCGCGGTCGAGCAACAGATTCATCACCGGCGTGACGACGGCTTTGGCTGCATGCTGGACGGCGCGCGGGCGCTTCCATGCAGCCCAGTAGGCCAGCGCATTGATCCCAAAAACTACGCCAATGGCAAGCAGTCCAAGGCACAACCCGATCCTCCGCGTGTCGTCTGTGCCGAGAACAATATGGTTCATGTTCCGCGCAAATCCCGTGATTACGACCAATGACACGTGCAATATGATGAAAATCACAAAAGCGCACATGGTCAGGAAGTGAAGCGAGCGACCGATTTGCCGGTTCCCCGGCAGCTTGGGATACGCACTGAACCGATTGGTCAGGGCCGGCGACATCGAAGGGCCGGTTAAAATTGCCAGCGGAGCCAGCACGAATACGGTGCTGAAATACGTCAGTTGTTGCAACGCGTTGTAGCGATAGAACCCGTTCGGCTCTTGCGGCATGTGAAATGTGGCGTAGTGGACGAAGATGGCCCACGCGTCAGGAACAATTCTCCAGGAGGTGGGAATGAGCCGTTTCCATTGATCGCCGCTTAGGAGCAATACGACAAATACCACGCCATTGACCACCCAGAAAAGCGCGCTCAGAAAGTGCCAGTGCCGCGCCATGCCCACCGTGTGCCGGCGTCCAGGCAGGCCAATCCATGGCGAAAGGTATCGGGCATCGTCCTTGGCCGTCCACATCGGCCCCTGTGGCGCTTTGACGGGCGTGAGTCGCAGCCATTCCGTGGTGGGTGTGCAATGGACATTCCAGTACAAGCGCGGATGGTCCATGAGAACTTGCAGTCCGCTGCGGATAAGGAGTGTCAGAAATAGGAAATTTACGTAGTGGGCCAGACGCAACCAGGCTGGAAATCCTTGGGGTGTGCCCACAGGGGGCGGCTGGGCTCCGGGAGGGATTGTCGGCAAGCCGAACACCGCCCATTGGAAGTAGGCGGCCACCACCGCGAGGACCAGCGGCGACAGAAAAATCAAGAGCGTCTTGAGTTGAAAACGCATGAGCCATTAAAATCGATTTCATACTAGATCGTATCGCGATATGCGTCAAACGAGCATTGGCTTCGACACGGCGGCTGTTAGACTCACAAGCGATGGCGAGACCCAGGCAACTCACCAAGTCGGATTATGAAACGCTAGCCGCATTTCGTTACGCGCTCCGGCGGTTCATCCATTTTAGCGAGGGAGCCGCCAATGCGGCTGCCATCACGCCACAACAGCATCAGGCGTTGCTGGCCATCAAAGGCTTTCCTGCACGAGACAAGATTACCGTGGGAGAACTCGCGGAGCGATTACAGCTTCGCCACCACAGCGCGGTTGGGTTGGCTGATCGGTTGATGGTGGAGAAACTGGTCACGCGTCTGCCATCTGCGGAGGATCGGCGCCAAGTTCTCCTGCAACTCACGAGGCGCGGCGAAGAAGTTTTAGAGAAACTTTCCGCTGTCCATCGGGAAGAACTGAAACGGATCGGACCGGAAATCAGCCAGTTGCTTGGGCGGTTTGGCCGCACTGAATAGTGATTGACCGGCATGGCATCGACTATTCTCCAAGATTCCGGCGCAGAAGCGCGTGCAACTTCGCCGGTGACAGAACCACGATGGATTTGCCCTTAACCGTCAGAAGTTTCTGCTCTCGGAATTTTGCCAAAGTCCTCGACAAGGTTTCACTCACGGTGCTCAATTCTGCCGCCAGCACACGTTTGGCCATCGCGAGCTCAATCCGGACGGGTTGATCGCTTTGGAGATTCGGGCATTTTTTAACGAGCCAGTTTGCCAGGCGAGTTTCCACATCTTTGAGGGTCAGGTCTTCGAGTTGACTCACTAGCACGCGCAAATGACTGCTCATGGAGCCAAGCATTCGCAAGGCGAGCTCGGGTTGACGCCGGAGCAACGCCAAAATACCGTCCTTCTGCACGAGCAGCACGAGTGTCGGCTCCAGTACGCGGGCGTCAGCAGGGTACCCCTTGTCGGATGCCAGCGCCACTTCGGCAAACGATTCGCCCGTGCGGAAAACATGGATGATCTGCTCCTTGCCTGCCGCATTGACCCGATGAACATTGACGGAACCGCGTTGCACAATATAAAAACCGACTGCGGGAGATCCTTCACGAAAAAGGTATTCGCCCTTGGCCAGGGACTTTGTGACAGTGACAGCAGCAATGCTTTCAAGGTCACGCGCAGGAAGTCCCGTGAAAAGCTGACAACTTCGCAGGGCAGCCGTGATACCGATCATTTTTAATTCGCCGGGCGTGAGAGGCATAGCCGCTTTGATTCAACCATTTTCATGCCAGAAGTAAACTATCCAATCCGCGCCTGAACCGCGCTCGACTTTTGAGGCGAAGCCGTCGGCCCCAAGTTTCTCAATCAATGGTGATGGGAGAAAGGGCGCGACGATGATCAGTCCTTCGCCTGGCTTGAGACGGCCCACGCGCTCGAGGATTTCAGGAAACGGTTCGATGCTCCGGCGGATTAGATCGCGCACATCGAAACGTTTGAATTGGTTCAAAGGCGGCATGCTCATTTCTTAACGGGTTTCATCAGTGTTTCCACGATTTCATCAACGACCGCGTTCAAGCAATGTTAATTATGCCACGGCTACGACCAGGCTTGGCAGACACGGGTCAAATTGTTCCGTGGAAATTGCGGGTTCGTCCGCAAGAATTCTCTTGGCCTCGGCGACACCGGATGCGATGCGATGATCTGTCACTGGCGTCGAACCTTTGCGCACGCCAATCCGGTGCAGTTCGAGATGCTCGAATTTGGTGAAACCCGCGAGTTCGAGCGTCCTCCGGGCACAATTCAGCGGGCAGCCGTCCACAACAAGAATGCGTTGCGCATTTTCTGCCGTTGCAAGCAGGCTTTTGACGCGGCCGCCAATGCCGGCGAGGCAGGACATCTTCGCCGCGCCATCGCGCGTGAGTTGACGCGCGATGCGGTCGGCGATTTCACCGGCGTCGGAGCAGCCAGAACAGGCATAGACTATGGTCGTTGGTTTGCTTGACGCCGTTGGATTTGAATTTTCGCTTTTCATAAACTTGTTGTGTTTCTTACAGGACAATTATCGTCCATCCTGGCAGACGCCGATTTGATTTGAGTCAAGAGATTGTGCTTTTTTCGCGGGCGATGAATTGATCGGAACTTTGACTTGCGTCAAAAGACTCTAGTGATTGGTGTGCGACAATGATGGCATGAAAATCGCCGCTGAACAAAGCGCATCGGACACCATCGCAGGCGTCACACCGGAAATCAAACTCGTTGCTTTCCCGGACACTCGGCTGAACCGGGAATGGAAGACAATGGAAGCGATGATAAAAATCCATTGCAGGGATCATCACGGAATGGAGGCGAAGCCATGCCCGGAATGTCAGAGGCTCTTGGATTATGCCGCAGTGCGGCTGGAACGCTGCCGGTTCGGCGCGGAAAAGCCGACGTGCGCGAACTGTCCTGTCCATTGCTACCAACGCGACCGCCGCGAGCAGGTCAAGGCGGTGATGCGTTACGCCGGGCCGCGCATGTTGTGGGAACATCCAATCATGAGCCTGCGCCACTGGCTGGATGGCTTTAGAAAAGCTCCGGAAGTGTGATTCCCGGTCCATCACAACCAAATCGAAAATGAACACGGCATTCTACCTCGCGCGTGGGTTACTTGTTCCAAATTTCATTTTGCTTTTTTCATGGCGACAAAGACGGCCGCCCGTTGTTCGTCGTTCAGGATTTGGTCCATGGCAGGATATAGAGCTTCTTCTTCCTTGTCATTGTGGAGGCGCAGGACCATTTCCAAACGCCCCTCTTCGTCATCGGTCGCAAAGTTTCCATGGGCGAGCTTTCTGGAAATCTCATCCAGATAAACAAGGATTTGTCCGTGGTCCCGGCGCAGACTTGCGGTTAGGCAATTTCTGAGGTGGCTCAACTGCTGATCATACCAGCGAAAGAGGATTCGTTCTTCCCAGAGAATGTGCCTTTCCAAACCGGCCTTGAACCCTTGGAACGCTTCCACCGCCTTGACCGGCTCGCCAGCTTTCAGACTCTGGAAGCGGCGCAAGGCGGCGTGGAGATGTTCGTGGTCTTCTGTATAGTATTGATTGACAGTAGGGTCCGGCATGGAAACTTCCTTTGGCGACTTCGGCCCTCAGTGACGGCAGCCGCAGGAGGATTCCGTTTCGACCACAGCTTCCTCCGAGGATTTGAGTTTGGTGATCTTGACGCGGAATTCCTCCGGGCCTTTGACCAGGTGTTCCCATGTGAATGCTCCGGGCCACTGGGCGGAGAATTGGTAATAGAGTGGGACCGGATCGTGGTCATTTAACAGGATGAAATGGCCGCCGACCGGCAGGTCGAGCCAGGTTTGAATGATCAGGCCGTGTTTGACCGAGCACGGGATGGGACGTACGTCCATGATTCGATCCGGTCCGATGAGGTTTTCGCTTTGCGCTGTTTTGTTCATATATATGATGTATTTATACTTTAGTTGACTGAGTTTTGTTCATGTTAAAAACTTCCGACGCCGGTCGCTTCTCGTCCGAATTCGGTCATCATGGAGGGGTGCCACGGGGGGTCCCAGACCACTTCGACTTCGGCTGCCTCCACTCCTGCGAGGTTGAGCAACGCCTGCTGCGCGCCCCAACGGATGCTTTCATGCATCGGGCAGCCGGGGGTGGTGAGTGTCATCACCACCGCCACCTTTTGTCCAGTGATGACGATGTTGTAAATCAAACCCAGGTCCACGACGTTACAGCCCAGTTCCGGGTCAATAACCTGGCGCAAGGTTTCAAGGATGGCCTGTTCGGTGATTTCGTTGGTGGTCATGATGTTTTGGGCAAGGTTGAAATTGGCAGATGGAACGGACATGGTTTGAAGTAATGGGAGAGCATTTTGCCGACGTTCAGGACGAGAGTCCCCACGCCCAGGGCCAAGAAACCGCAGCCGATGCGAATCCCAATTTCATTGGCCAGGACGATGGCTCCGCCCGTTGTGGCGAGTCCGGCCAGCCAGGCCCAATAACCCAGCACTTGCAGCCGGGAGGAATAAAGGTCCGCCAGCGCGGGAACTTTGACGCGTCCGATTTGTCGGCTGTAACGGCCAAACCAGACGAGAAAAGGGATGATTTTGTAGAGCATTCCCATGATGGCGAACGTGACCATCCCGATCAAGCCGAGGAAACCGTAAAGATTTTCCAGTTGTCCGGTGAAGGTGTTCTGCGGCAAGCCAGGCCAGGACAGCGCGACCGCCAGCACCGACAGCGGCAGAAGGAGCATGATGGCTGTGAGAAAGTATTTGATGCCCCAATCCAGCGCGCGGCGTTTGCGGGCATTCAGAATGGCTTTGAGTTCCCAGCCGTAAACCGCCAGCGCTGCAACCACCATCAGGGCAAAAAACGGTTTCAGCGGACTGTGGCGCAGAATTGTCACGAATGAACCGGCCAGCCCGACGTTGAGCAGAACGACGCTGCCCCCCGCACGCCCCCGGCTCTGCACTTCGCTCAGGGTGAACATCGGGATGAGTTTGTAAGACACCCCGACGATCAGCATCGTGAAGAATCCCACGCCACCCAGATGCGCATGAGCATGCATCGTGCTGATACCTCCGGAAGGTTTTAGGAATGCCGTCCCCAACTTTACTCCATGAAGGAGCGCGACCACCGTCCCGGTGGGAGACCGTTCGGATCCGAATTCGTATTCGCTGCTTGATTTCGCCGCCGCGATGGAGAGACCCAGGATTATGGTTAAGGAAATCCAACCGAGCGCCGCGCTCACGGACGTAGCCGTGACGTTCCACTTCGGCACGCGCCACAGGGTTCGCGCAACGTTATAGACAAAGAGGACGACGCCCACCGCCAGCACAGAACCGAAATGTCCCACTTGTTCCATGTTCCAGACTCGGAACATCCAGACCATTCCAATGAAGCCCACAACGTGGAAGGCGAATTGCCAGCGCGCGAGTTTTTCGCTGTAAAGCTTGGTTTCGAGCGCGACCGGCACCAGTTGATACATCGCCCCCATGACGATCGAGCAAATCCAGCCCAGCACAAACAGGTGGGTCGCGGCGATGACGTTCTGGTTATAGTGGTAGGTAGCGAGGAGGCCGGGTTGGACCACCAGCCAGGCGATGCCCGCGCAGAGCGCGAGCAAACCGGTAAGTGTGAACATCAGGGGTAACGCCACCGAGGGCGCGTTTGCCCCCAAGAGCGGTGGGGCGGCAACCGGACGCGACCTAGGCGGGTTAACGGCGGATATGGGTAAGAAAACTTCCATCAGATTGCTCCTCGGTTAGTGCGACGAAGCCGCGTTCTTCAAGTTGCGCATACAAATGCATTGGTCGGCGATCAGTCCAGGCTCGCAATTCAGCCCTCGCGGGCAAGGCAGCCAGGGATTCAAGGATTTTGACTAGCGGTTGCGGCGGTTCGAGTCCCCGGGCATCCACTTCCACAATTTCCTTCGCGTCGGGCACGGAAGCGACCTTGTGACCTGCCGCAGGCGTGACGCCCGCCGATTGAACAACTGATTGACGCACGAAAAGCACTTCCCAGTCACCGGATTCGTTTGACTGCGCTGTATAGCGGAAACCTTGCTTTTCCATGACGCGAAACAGAGGCACGGGTTCAAAAGGCGCGATTAACAATAATTGTTCATCCATCCGCAACGCGGCGGCGGCACTCATGATCTTTGAAAAGGGCTCGCGTCCGTTGCGAATATCATCGCAAACGTCCAGCTTCACTGTGGGGTTATTGTTCATGGTTGGGTGCCAAAGCGGTTCGAGGTTCAAGTGCGGTGTCAGCTCTTGGATCTGGTTTGAAGAGGGTCAACAGCATGGAGAATTGATCCATGGCCGCTACCGCACGCGGGAGATTGGACGGCATACACAACAGATCGCCGGTTTTCAGGATTCGGGCCACGCCCGACAGGAAAAATTCGTATGAGCCGGACAGAATCTGAACCAGCGCATGTTGGGTGGAAGTAATATTCGCTCAGTTCCTGACCAGCGGCGAAACCGAACAGCACTGTGCGCGAATTTGCGGTGCGCAGCATGGCGCGGTTGACAATGCCGTTCGGCGCGTATTGGGTTTCAGCGGGCAGTGAGAGGACTTTCTCTGGTCCGGATTCAATGAGCGGTTGTTCCTTCATGCGCTTAACTTTGACCGCTGAAGGCAATTGACGCTTTGACCTGGGTCAAAGATTTTTCATTTCGCCCTGCGAATGATCGAGAATTTCGACCCGATTAGGCACAAGACCGCTTTGACTGCTGCGAAAGAAGCCCCCAAGCGCGTTGGATTATTGCGCTTCAACGCCTTTTCGACGTGCCGGCATCCCTTTTCAATTATTTAGCTGAACCTGACGCCTTGGCGGGATCAATGGCGTGTTTTGGCGTATTGTCATTGCCAATAGCTTCAACCGGACAACCAGACATGGCTTCTTCCGCGAGTTGTCGCTCCTCATCGGTTTCCGGTTGATGAAAAACAATGCTGTTGCCGTTTTCCTCGTCGCGTCGGAAAACGGCGGGGGCAGTCTCGCGACACAAATCGCAGTCAATACAATTCGCGTCCACATACCATCGCCCCGGCGCATTCTCCGCAAGCCGTCTTGTATAATCAGCCATATCAATACTTTCTGTTGCTCCGATGCGGCGCGCTCGCCATCGGCTATGGCATATTCCCATCTTTTAGTTTGTGCGTAAAATGCATTATAGTTTATAGTGTGATGAGTTTTATGAATCAATTTCTGGCCACGATTCCTTTCGATATTTACGAACTTACGCTCTTTCAACTCGTGGCCGAGACCGGCTCGTTCACGCGGGCAGCGGAGCGCGCCGGACTGACACAAAGCGCGATCACGCGGCAAATTCGCGGGATGGAGGACCGCCTCGGCGTGGCCCTGTTTGAGCGCACCACGCGGCATGTTTGCTTGACGCGGACCGGCCAATTGTTGCGGGAAAAGTCCAAAACCATTCTGGAGGCGACCAATGAATTGCTGGAAGAAGTGCAGCGGACAGTAGGTCGGATTCCGCCGACCCTGCGGATCGGAGTGGCGCGAAGTATTGGTCTGGCCTACTTGCCAGGCTACTTCTTCGCGTTTCAACGCAAATGCCCCGAAGTCCAATTGCAAATCACGCACCAGACCAGTCACGAAATCCTTGAATCGCTGGACGCCGGCAATCTGGACGCCGGCTTGGTTTGTCCGCCGCCGCGCCTGCCCGCTTCGCTCAGGATAACACACCGATTTGCGGACGAATTCACGGCCATTATGCCACCTCAGTTTCCGCTGGCACCCACGGTGGCAACTGCAACCATGAAACAATTGAAGAATCATTTTGCTAATCGGCGTTGGCTGCTGATTGACAGGGAGGGATTTACCGGACGACGGCTGCATCATTGGCTCCGAACCCAAGACTGGCACATTGAACCGGCCATGGAACTCGACAGCTTTGATGTCATCGTAAATCTGGTCTCGCTTGGCCTGGGGGTCAGTCTGGTGCCCCACCGGGTGCTGGCGCTGTATGGCCAGCGGCGAATTGTCCGCCGCATCGCGATCCGCCCGCGGTTCAGCCGGGAACTGGCCGTGGTGATTCGCCGAAACCGGGTGACGCCGGAGCCGCTGCGTTCGTTCGTCGAGAGCGTTCTGTTTTAAGCACATTCTCACGCGGCGATTGTTGGATGGCAGCAGACATTTCCTGTGAGGTGGCGACTATTTCGGCAAAACCGGTTGCACTCGTCCACGGCCTGACGTCTTTTTCCTCTCCCTGAGCCGCTCATCGAGATAAACCTTCAGGACAAAGGCATTGTTGTGTTCAACGTCATGCGCGCTGAACAGCAGCGTTATGTCTCCGTTTCGAGCCGCTTGGAGCAACGGCTGCCAGGTCTCAGGTTTGCCCTCCAACTCGTCCCGGTAGCGGCACTGGAATTCCTGCCATTTGGCCGGATCATGGTTAAACCAGCGACGCAAAGCATCGCTGGGTGCAACATCCTTGATCCAGCCCGTCAGGTGCAGCCATGCTTTCTTGATGCCCCGCGGCCAAAGGCGTTCAACAAGAAACCGAGGTTCGTTCGCCCTGCCAACCGGTTCATAAACTCGTTTGATTCGGATCATTGTCTTTCTCCCGTTTCACCAAAATTATCTCGCGTATTGTGCAATTCCTTGACCTAAGTCAAGGAATGGAGTTGTGTATGAACATAGATTGTGAATGTGAATTCGCTTTCACAATAAATTATGAACCGGCGAGCGAAAAAGATCAAGACCGAGATTCGTCAGGAACAGATTGCCAGGGCGGCGCTGGTCTTGATCGCCCGGCGCGGTCTGAATCATCTCAACATCGCGGCGCTGGCCCGGGAAGTCGGCGTCGTGCCTTCGGCCATTTATCGTCATTACTCCGGCAAAGACGAAGTGCTGGATTCGGTGCTCGACCTGATTTCCAAGATTCTGCTGGCCAATGTCGAAACGGTTTGCCAGGCGACCCCCGACATCCTGGACCGACTCCATCTTCTGCTGATGCGGCATGTCCAAGTGGTTCGCCACCATGCGGGCATTCCCCGGGTGATATTTTCTGAACAAATCTTCGCCGGCAGTTCCGCACGGCGACGGCGGGTTCATCAGGTTCTTGAGGCGTATTTGCAAAAAATCGCTGGCATCATCGCCGAAGGCCGGCGTCAAGGACAAATCCGGGCCGATATTTCCCCGGACACGGCTGCGGTCATGTTTTTGGGCCTGATCCAACCGGCCATCATCCTGTGGCTCATGAGCAATGGAGCCTTTGATGTCGTTCGACACACAGAGCGGGCGTGGCGCTTGTATCGCGAGATGATGCAGAGGGACGAAAATCAGACCGGTTCCAGAGTTGACTCTGGAACACGAAACAGGGAAACCAAATACACCGCCTCAAAGAAAGATCATAATTATGTCACAGAATAAGAATTCAACGGAAGTCAAGTTTGAACCTGCCCATGCGGTTAATATCGCCGCGTTGGCGGATTACCAGAGCGGGGCGATCGTCAGCCGGGAAATTTTAAAAGGCGCCAACGGCAAGGTCATGGTGTTTGCCTTCGATCAAGGGGAAGGTTTAAGCGAGCACACTTCACCGTTCAACGCCCTGGTCCAGATAATCGAGGGCGAGGCGGAAATCACGATTTCCGGCCAGCCGCATCGTGTCAAGGGCGGTGAATTGATCCTGATGCCCGCCCAGCAGCCGCACGCGCTCAAGGCGCTCCAGCGCTTCAAGATGATCCTGACTATGATCCGTCCCTGAGCCGCAATTTTACTCCATAGGAAATCAAAAATATGAAAATTCAAAAACGAATCTCGAATTCATCCGGCATGGGCCATTCAGGCCATAGCCGGGTTGCCAGTTCCACCTTATGCTCCTGCGGCGAAGCCAGAGTGCGCCGGGGAAAAACCCTCGCCGCCCGCGAGGATCAAAGTGATCGGCCGCAGGAGTTCAAAATCCCCGAGCCATTGAGGATTGACCAGAACGATTTGTGTGCCGCTCTTGAGCGCGCCATTCTTTCCAGTGGCAAGACTGGCAAGGCGGCCAAAAAGCTCCTGAAGGTTCTGCAGCCGCACCTCTTGAAGGAAGAAGGAGATTTGCTCCAAACCTTGGGCCTGCTGGTTCCGCTGGCGCAAGGCAAGATCAGCGCCGAAATGAGGAGCGTTCCCCTAAAGACCGAACATTTGAAGTCCCGCATGTTCGGAATCATGAGGGAGCATATAGCGATCATCGAAGCATCGCGCAATTTGGCGCAGGTGGCTCGCGCGGAGAGAAAACTCAAACTCGCGGTCTTTACCGAGCATCTTATCCTGCGGGCATGGACCGATGAAGTGGTGTTTTATCCCGCCGCAATCCTGATTGGCGAATACCTGAAACTCCGATTCGAGGAACACGATCAGTCTCTTAAAATCTGATGGGAATCAAGAAAGGATGACATATGCAAATGACAGATAAAATGACCTTGCCGGGGTCCGAGTTGTCGGCCAGCAAAATGCCGGGACATTGGCTGCTTGTCCGACTCGGCAAACGAGTGTTGCGGCCCGGAGGGCTGAACCTGACGCGGCAATTGCTGCGATCACTGGCGATCCAACGATCCGATGCTGTGGTAGAATTTGCACCCGGCCTGGGCGTGACCGCGAAGATGGCCCTGAATTTGCATCCGGCTTCCTACACAGCAATCGAGGATGATGAGGCAGCCGCAGCCCGCGTCCGCCATTTGCTGACCGGCGCTCAACGGCAATGTCTGGTGGGCAGTGCCACAAAGGCGCCGCTGCCGGACCAGTCAGCCACGGTCGTTTACGGCGAGGCGATGCTCACGATGCAAGGATCCGAGCAGAAACGTCAGATCGTGCGGGAGGCGGCCCGGCTTTTGCAGCCGGGCGGGCGGTACGGAATTCACGAATTGTGTCTCATCCCGGACGACTTGGATGACAAAATCAAACTGGAGATCGAACATGCCCTTTGCCAGACAATCCACGTCGGAGCCAGACCACTAACGGCAGCCGAGTGGCGTGCCGTTTTGGAAGCCGAAGGGTTCAAAGTGCAAACGGAAGCCCGCCGTCCTATGCGGTTGCTGGAACCAGATCGGTTGATTCAGGACGAAGGTTTATGGGGCGCCTTGCGCTTTGTGAAAAATCTGCTTTGGGACAAAGAAGCCCGCCAGCGCGTCCTAGCGATGCGCCGGATTTTTGTGAAACACAGATCAAATATGGCGGCCATCGTGCTGGTTGGAACCAAATTAGAAAGGTAAAATTATGAAAGTTGCTGTATATGACACCTATGTGGTGAAGAAGGATGGCAAGACGATGCACTTCGACGTCATTGTGCCCGAAGGCGAATCGCATGAACGGGTGCTCGCATTCGGCCGCGAATACCTGAAGAGTGTTGGCCAAGAAGGCCAAACTCTGACCACGCGGGAATGCAAGTTCTGTCATGTTGAATCAGCCTCAGCAGAGATAGAACGAACCATCAACCAGATATTCGAGGTTCCTGGTTCCCGGCATCCGAACGCATCGGCTACGGTGGAAGCCGAGCGAGCCATCCACCAACGCGGCTATTACATCAAAGAAATGGAAGGATGCCGCAGAGATTAAACCGGAGTTTCGCCAGCCAATTTTTGTGTATTGAACGACAAAACCGGTGTAGGCGTATTCACGCATTTAAGCGACAGTCGTCATATGCATCGTAACACGATACAAGTAACAGAAATGGCGCAGCAGGATGGATGTTGTGGGTTTTATGTCTTTTACGAAGGGAGCCGGCAAATCCGCCAATTCCTTGACCTGACTCAAAGAAATCAAGTCGCCCCCGTCCTTTCATGAAGACAATGATTATTCGATATGTTCCAATTTTGCGGAAATCCGCTGCCGCCGCGCTCGTGGCAGTTTTGATGACAGCCGAGGTATCAGTCGGGCAGGATGAAACGGCTGCGCAGCCTAATGGCGCAAACGTGATTGACCCTGCCGTCACCGGCATTGAAACCGCGATCTTGGCACAAGCGCCCAATGTTCCGCCGCCCATCACACGCAAACATCCCACGAAAGTTATCGTCAATCTGGAGGTCAGGGAGGTAACCAAACGCCTGGCGGACGGTGTCCAGTATGTCTTCTGGACCTTTGGCGGCAATGTGCCGGGAAGTTTCATTCGCATTCGCGAAGGCGACCAGGTGGAGTTTCATTTGAACAATCATCAAGATAATAAAATGCCGCACAGCATTGACCTGCACGCGGTCAGTGGGCCGGGCGGGGGCGCGGCTTCATCGTTCACCGCGCCGGGGCATTCGTCCGTGTTCTCGTTCAAGGCCCTTCATTCCGGCCTTTTTGTATATCACTGCGCGACCGCGCCGGTGGGCATGCATATCGGCAACGGCATGTATGGTTTGATTCTTGTCGAACCGAAGGAAGGTTTGCCACCGGTGGACCATGAGTATTACGTCATGCAGGGGGAGTTTTACACCACGGGTCAGTATGGCGAGGAAGGCTTGCAGGGCTTTGACATGGTTAAGGCAGTGGACGAGAAGCCGCCGTACGTGGTGTTCAACGGCGCGGTGGACTCGCTCGTCGGCGATCACGCTCTGACGGCAAAAGTTGGCGAAACCATACGGTTGTTTTTCGGAAACGGCGGCCCAAATCTGACTTCCTCGTTTCACATCATCGGCGGACAATTCGACACCCTGTATGAGGACGGCACGATGACCAACGTTTTGCATAACGTCCAAACCACGCCGGTGCCGCCCGGTTCGGCTGTCGTGGTGGATTTCAAGGCCCATGCGCCCGGCACGTATGTCCTGGTTGATCACGCGATCTTCCGCGCATTTAACAAGGGCGCACTTGGCATGTTGAAAGTGGACGGCCCGCAAAACCTGCTCGTCTATTCCGGCAAGGAGGTGGATGCCACTTACATCGGCAAAGCGGCGGAAGCCGGTTCGGAAGCTGAAAAGAAAGTCCTCGCATTGACAGCGGAAGTTGCTCAAGAGATTAAAGGCAATCCGAAGATCGCCGATTTGAACAAGCAGATTCAAATTCAGAAAGGCAAAGGGGTTTTCATGCAAACCTGCTTTGTCTGCCATCAACCCAACGGCCAGGGTCTCCCAGGGCAGATTCCTCCGCTGGCGCTCTCGGATTTTCTCGCGAGCAAAGACAAGGAGAACATCATTCGCGGCGTTTTGATGGGTCGTACCGGCAAGATCACGGTCAACGGCAAAATCTACAACGGCACCATGATACCACTGCCCTATCTTACAGACGAACAAATCGCGAATGTATTGACCTACGTGGGTAATAGCTGGGGCAATTCCAACGCCGCTGTAACTGTTCAGGAAGTCGCCAAGGTTCGGCACGAAGCCCCTCCGCCTCAGGCCAACCCTTATGAATAGACACGGACACAATTCAGTGGTGAAAGCCGTTTTCAAGGGCCGGGTTCCAAATTGGATCGCGGCACTCGTTGTGTTTCTCGGCGCAGTTGCTCCGACGTTCGCGCAAGCTCCACCGCCCGGCATGGCTTTGATTCCAACCGGAATGTATCATCCGCTTTTTCGATCGGAATCAGATCCCAAGGAAGTTCGGGTTAAATCGTTCTACCTTGATAGTTTGCCCGTTACGAACGGTGCCTTTTTGGAATTCGTCCGGGCCAATCCTCGCTGGCAACGCTCGCGGGTGAAAAAGATTTTTGCCGACGAATTCTATCTCAAGGGTTGGGCGGGCGATCTCGATCCTGGTTCCAACGCGCCCGCCAATGTCCCGGTAACAGACGTTTCATGGTTCGCCGCCAAAGCCTACGCTCAATGGAAAGGAAAACGATTGCCAACCGTCGCAGAGTGGGAGTACGCCGCGTCGGCCAGTTTGACGCAATCCAACGGCGAGCAGGACGCAGAGTTCAAACGCCAAGTGCTGAAATGGTACTGCTCACCTGCAACGACGAAACCATCACCAGTGGGTTTGAGCGAGGCGAACTTTTGGGGAATTCATGATTTGCATGGGCTGGTTTGGGAATGGGTCGCCGATTTCAACTCGGCGCTGCTCACCGGCGGCGCGCAGGGCGACACCGGGCTGGATCGTGGGCTTTTTTGCGGCGGTGGCGCACAAGGGGCGGGGGACGTTCAAGATTATCCGGCTTTCATGCGCTACGCCTTTCGCAGCAGCCTCAAAGCGGACTATTGCGTCCACAATCTCGGCTTCCGTTGCGCGAAGGATTTATGAAACCTGTTTCAAGAGTAGTAATTCTCAGTCTTGCCATCCTCACGCTAGGGAGTTGTGCGACACAGTCGTCCCCAGTCGCTGCGCAACCTTCTTGCTGCGTCAAAGCGGAGACGCCAGCAGCGTTCACCGACAAATCCATTTACCAGACGGAATCCACCTGGACAACTGACCAGGGAAAACACATCAAGTTGAGCGCGCTCGCTGGACGGCCCCAAGTCGTCGCAATGTTCTTCGCGAATTGCCAATTTGCCTGTCCGATTATTGTGAATGATATGAAACGCATCGAAGCGGCGTTGCCAGCCCAGTTGCGGGGCAAAGTCGGCTTTACGCTCGTTTCGTTTGATTCCGAGCGCGACACTCCTGCGGTCTTGGCTGAATACCGGCGAACGCGGGATCTGCCACGGAAAAGCTGGACACTGATGCGGGGACACCCGGACGACGTGTTGGAACTGGCCGTTTTACTCGGGGTCAAATTTAAAGAGAACGCCGCAGGGCAGTTCGCTCACTCGAACATCATTACGATTCTAAACGCCCAAGGCGAAATTGTCCATCAACAGATCGGCTTAAACCAAGACATCCAAGAAACCGTCCACCTCCTTCGAGAACTGGGCGAAGGTAACGGAAGTAAATGTCATTGAGCAGGATGAGATGGAAGAGGGCGTCTAACGGTTAACCGCGATCAAAACCCAAGGTTTCCGCCTGGAGACCAATTTTTGGGAATTGAATGACAAAATTGGTGTAGGCGCGCCCCGGCATGTGTCCGATAGTGAACACATGCATCGCAATGCGATACAAATAATACTTTGGCGCGGTTGGGATAGTGGATGCGCGTTCCACGCCCTTTACGACAAAAGCCAATCAATCTGCCAATTCCTTGACTTGGCTCAAGGAACTCCAGTCACTCCCCTCCTAAGGTTGCTCCTATGAAGACGATGATTTTTCGTACTGTTTGTCTCGTCGCCGGACTGACGCTTCTGGCCGGATGCAAGCCGTCAACCAACACGCAAACGCATTCGACCGATGCGACGCCAGCTACCGCCGTCTCCTTCCATCCATCGGCAAAGCTGACCTTTTCTGATTTACCTGTTGCGCCCAAGCCCGAAGTGACGCCACAACTCATCGAACATGGCAAGTCCGTTTACGCACTAAACTGCGCCGCCTGCCACGGAGTGAAGGGGGACGGCAAAGGCGATGCGGCCGCATTTCTGGTGCCGAGGCCGCGCAACTTCGTCAAAGGCAATTTTAAATTGCGTTCCACTCCGCCCGGTCATTTGCCGACGGACTTGGATTTATTTCGCGCCGTATCAATGGGCCTGCCAGGAACGCCGATGCCGCCTTGGAGAGTCAATCTCAGCGATGATGACCGTTGGGCTGTCGTGGAATACCTCAAATCCTTTTCCCCGCGCTTTTCGAACACCAACGAAGATCGGCACACGGTTGTGAGTCTGGGCACCCCGCCGCCACGCAACGAAGTTTCGTTGGCTGAAGGCAAAGCATTGTTCACGAAAATGGCCTGCATTTCCTGCCACGGTGCAACTGGCCAGGGTGATGGCCCATCCGCAGTGAGCCTGGTGGACGATGACCAAATGAGAATCAAGCCCCGGAACTTTACTAAACCGGCCGCTTTCAAGTCCGGATATTCCACCGAAGAGATCGCTCGCACCGTTTTGACCGGCTTCAACGGGACACCAATGGTCGGGTTCTACGGCGCGATTCCGCCTCAAGACGCATGGAAGCTGGCCTATTATGTGGAAACATTTGCCAGGCCCGATGCGCCTGCCACTATTGTGCGTGCCTCGCAGGGTTTCCTTGATCGGGAAGAATTGGGGGAACCAGACGTACGCATCAAACTCATCGAACGCGCCTGGCACTACGATCCATCAGTCATTCGAGTCAAGAAAGGCCAGATCGTGGAAGTCACGTTCGAGCCGACGGACAACGGATTAGGCGTAGGTCACGGCTTTGCCATTAGCGGTTATGACGAAACCGTATTCCTGAACGGAGCAATGGTGGGAGCACCCAAGACGGTGAAGTTCCGTGCGGACCGAGCGGGCAAGTTCACATTCTACTGCGCCACACAGTGCTCAACCGAAAAGCTGCATCCATTGATGAATGGGACATTTATTGTTGAGGACAGTCCACTGAAACAAACTGCTTCGCTTCATTAACCGGACATTTTACCCCTATGAGAATTAAATCCCTTCTAACAATGGTTGCCGCTTCGTCGTTCATGCTTGTCGGCTGCAATTCCGACAGCACCGCAAAACACAAGAAGGCCGCTGAGCAAGCCGCCTCTGCCGCGCAGCAGGTCTATGTCGCGCCTGGCAAGCTGGATGATTATTACGCGTTTTTGAGCGGCGGGCAGAGCGGCAGCGTATTCGTGTATGGCATTCCGTCCTGCCGATTTATCAAAGAGATTCCCATCTTTGAACCACGCGCTGCCCTTGGCTATGCGAATAACCCCGGCTCAGACACCTTCAAACGTCTCGCCGCCACGGGTCCGCTCTGGGGAGACACCCATCATCCGGTCTTGAGTCAGACCGATGGTCGCTACGATGGCCACTGGCTTTGGATCAACGATAAGGCCAACGGGCGGGTCGCCAAGATCGATTTGCGCACGTTTGAAGCCGTCGAAATCAAAGTGGTGCCAAATATTCAAGGTGCCCACGGCCTTGCCGCATACCTGCCGACTTGTAAATACGTGTTCGTCAATGGCGAATTGGAAATGGATGCCGTGAGCAACTCAACGGACGCCTCCAAATATCGTTCGATGGTCGCTTTTCTTGACGCGCAAACGCTGGAGACAAAGTTCGAAGTCAGTTTCGTAGGTAACGCGGACATCGCCAGTTCCGGCAAGGACGGGCATTACGTCTTCTTCACCATGTACAACACGGAGAATGCGACTACTTCCGAGGGGATGATCGAGCGTGACCGCGATGCGGTGGGAGTGATAGATGTTCCGCTCGCAGAGAAGACGCTGTCTGAAGGCAAGTTTACGCGGATCAATGGCGTGCCGGTTATCGAATCCGAAAAGGTTCCCGGCGTCTTGACCGAGATTCCTGTTCCAAAGAATCCCCACGGTTGCAACGTGACTCCCGACGGTAAATACGTGCTGGCCAGCGGTAAACTCTCGCCCACTGTCAGTATTATTGATGCAAAAACTCTCAAAGTGATTGCTGAACCGGAAGTTGGTTTGGGACCGCTTCATACCACTTTTGATGGACGGGGTAACGCCTACACTTCCTTGTTTGTGGATTCGCAGATTGTGAAATGGAACATTGAAAAGGCCATCAAAGGCGACCCCGGGTACGTCGTGGACCGGGTGGACGTGCATTACAATGTCGGCCACACCAAGGCCGCCGGATCGGATACAAGTTACCCGGACGGTAATTGGTTGATTTCCCTTAACAAACTCAGCAAGGGCATGTTTCTCCCTGTCGGCCCTGCAATGCCCGATAGCCAGGAATTGATCGATATTTCCGGGGACAAAATGCGTCTGGTAGCGGCGTTTCCTTCGCCTCCCGAGCCGCATGATGCGGTCATGCTCAAACGGCAGGTGTTGGAGAATTATGTCGTCCAAACCTACGAACCCCAGCCGACGGCGGTGAAAATGGGCGAGGAAAAAGTGGTGCGCCAAGGCAACAAGGTGGAGGTGGACATGACATGTATCCGATCCAAGTTCGAGCCGGAACAGTTTGAGGTGCATCAAGGAGACGAGGTTCATGTGAAAATCACCAATGTGGAAACCGTGCGCAACATGACCCATGGCTTCGCGCTTTCCAAATATGGCATCAATCTTGGCATCGACCCGGGCCAAACCGTTGAGACAACTTTCGTCGCCGATAAAATGGGGACGTATTGGTATTACTGCACCTGGTTCTGTTCCGCGCTCCATCTGGAAATGCGTGGTCGCATGCTTGTCAAACCGCAGGGTGTCGCGCTGAACGACAATCCCGGCGCAGTTTCACCAGAGGACAAGGCCCGCAGTGCCGCAGATCAGAAAGGCAACTCCTATGAATAATACGCGCGTACTTCCAGTGGCATTTGCGGTCCTTGGCTCGGTTCTTTTGTTGGTTGCCCTCAGACTACCGCTTTGGGAGATGCGGCTTGAAGCCCCGCAATATCGCGATCAAGAGGCATTGCATGTGGCCGTTCATCCGAACGCGTTGCGAGGGGACATCAGGGAATTATCGGTGCTGGAACAATATATCGGCGTTCACATTCCACCAACGCTTCCGCAATTCAAATGGCTGCCGGGATTGTTGGTTGCAGGCGCGGCACTCGGTTTAATCGCGAGTCTCTTTCGCAGAACGGTTCGACGCAAGGCCCTGATATTCGTCAGCAGCGCATTGGCTGTGGCGTTGGCGCTGGCCGCTGTCCAGGCGATGTTCCAGATACATGACATCGGTCATAGACGGGATCAGAAGACAATCCTAGTGGGCGTGAAGGATTTTACCCCGCCGTTTATCGGGACCAGCAAAATTGCCCAATTCACTGTCAGCTCTCGTTTGGCGCTGGGGGCATGGCTCATTGGCGGTGCGCTCACGCTGCAGCTTGGTGCAGCTTGGCTAAGCCGCGAACGGCAAACGAAACCCGGCACCTCGAAAACGGCGTCGGCGCAAGACGTTGTCCGGCTCACTCCAGCAACTTCACACTCATCATGAAAGCCACACGCGTCCTTTTTATCTCCGGGGTTCTGCTGCTCCTGGCCGTCTTTGTAACCGGTATTTACATCGTACCAAGGCTGCAATCCGGCAGCCCGGCGACAGCGCGTCAGAGCGACGCTTCGCGAGTATCCCTGTCGGATGTGTTTGTGGACGCTACGTATGCCACGCCGGAGTTCATCAAGCGGGTGAAACTTGAGCCATATCTTCAACAATGGGAGGGCCGTGCCCAACCATTTCTCATCGGCATCAACACCCACGTCGGCACGATTGCCCATCTTGATCTGCAAGGCAAGGTTCTGGTCGAAGATGGCAATGGCGACCGCTTTCCGTCACTCGGCACGCCAGTGGTGCTCAGTGAACACCATAATATGTACCTGCTGGTATTTCCGCTCGTGGACAACTTCGGCCAGCCGATTTTCGCGCCTAAACGCGGCCATTTTAAGTTGGTTGTTGAAGGTGTGGGCAAATCGCCTGAGCGCGTGTTCGAATGGAGACTGCCAGTTATTGAACCGACGCCGGTTCGGACAGTCGCCAGCACCCTGATGCTTGTCCTGAGCGTCGTGGGCGCGCTGATGGTCATCCTCAGCCCCTGCGCTATCGAATTGACAACCTATTATACCGGGATTATTGCCGGCGTGGTCAGTTCCGCCGCAATCGCGGAACGCGGCGCGCGAATGCCTTTTGCAGTGCGCCAGCGCATCTTGAGAAATCTTGCCGCGTTCGTTGCCGGTTTCACCATTTTGTATATGGCCAGCGGAGCGACTGTCGCATACATGGGCCAGCAATTGCTGGGCATGCAGGTCAAACTTCAATCTGGCGCAACGTTAAAGGAAGTCTTTTGCGGGACGCCGCCAAGCCAGTTGAACGAAGCAATCGCCGCACCGCCGGAAGACAGCGGCCACATGAGTCATCATGGGGTCTTCGGCGCATGGACGCGGTACGCCAATTGGCTGGGAGCGGTGTTTTTGGTCTATTTCGCGCTAAAGTCTGTCGGCGTGCTCAAACGCGGAGGCCAATGTTTTGTCTGGCTGGCACAAGCCGGGCGCAAGTTTAGAATGGGCATCGCGGCGGTGATCGGTTTGGTTTCCCCAAAACGTGCCGCCATCATACGGGCGCCTGGCTTGAGCCTGCGGCAACCGGGCAACGTCACTCCCATCAATTCATTCTGCGCCGGCTTGGGCTTGTCCGTCAGTTGTCTGACTTGCATGGGCGGGGCGATACTTTATCCCCTTCTCATTTTCGTTGGCACCTCTACTTGGTATTGGGGTGCTTTAATCCTTGGCACTTATTCGCTGGCGCTGGCCGTTCCCATGGCGGCTATCGCTGTCGCCGTGGGCAATTGGAGCTGGCAGTTTGTTCATCGTCCGTGGCTGACGCGCGGTCTGCAATGGACCAGCGCCACGGTGATGATCACAGTTGCGGTGCTGATCGCCTTTGACCGCACTCGCGTCATTAACTCCGTCGTGTTTTCCGTTCTGACCGCGCTGGGAGGCGACACAGGACACACGCTTGCACAATTGTGAATCTTGTTCCGACAGCAATTTTGACGATGTCAATCGCGGCCTCGGCTGCGACTATTCCAGTGACGACATCGATTTCCCTCGCCATCTCCGGGGCGCGGAACGGTGACACTGTGCTGGTGCCGGGGCCGGGTGTTTTTCATGAACACGTTCTCATCACCAAATCCATTCATCTGGCCGGCACGAATTCGCCTGTTATTGACGGGGATGATTCAGGCACACCGCTCACGGTTGCTGCGCCAGATGCGGATGTAACGGGGTTGAGAGTTCGAAATTCCGGGCACGACCTGGCAGGGTTCGATTCGGGTATTATGATTACGGGCAGGCACACCATTGTGCAGGACTGCCGCATAGAAAATGATGCATTCGGAATCTATATCCATGGCGGCGGCGATTGTGTGATTGTGCAAAACGAGATCGTTGGAAACACCAATGTTGCCTCATCGGCGCGCGGCAACGGTATCCATCTGTGGAATACGCGGCACAATCGCATCGTCGGCAACACTATCCACGACAAGCGGGACGGAATGTATTTTTCCTACGCGGACGATAATTTAATCGCAAGGAACCGTGTTTATGACACCCGCTTTGGCATTCACTACATGTACTCGCACCAAAATCGGCTTCTGACGAATTCACTTAACCACAATACAATCGGTGCCACACTCATGTTCAGTCGCCAATCGCTCGTGCAGGGCAACATGGCCTTCGCCAATCGTCGTTACGGAATGGTGTTCAAACAGGTTGATAATTCACGCATCCTATATAACACCGTCGCGGGCCAGAACCGGGGCTTCTTTATTCAGCAGGCAAACCAAAACCGCTTTGAGGGCAATACTATCGCCACCAACGACATTGGGGTTTACTTGAGCAATTGCTCCGAACAAAACGTATTCGTCGGGAATGCTTTTATTCGCAACACGGAACAGGTTTGGCAGCCGCCGTTCGAGACGGAACAAGGCCGCAACGGACCCAACGCATTTTCGGAAGGCAGCCGAGGTAATTACTGGAGCGACTACACGGGTGAAGATCGCAACCAGGACGGCATTGGCGACACGCCTTATCATCAGACTGACGTGTTCGGCTATATTGTTGACCAACACCCCGGTGCGCGCATCCTCGCCCTCAGCCCCGCGCTCGCCCTAATCCGCAAAGGGGAGGAAATGATGCCGCTGCTGGACACCGAGGGGGTGACGGACTTCGCGCCGTTAATGCGACCCGTCTCAAAATGAGCGCATACATTGAAATCACGAATCTTACCAAGCGCTACGGCGCGACTTGCGCCTTGGACGGAGTCAGCGTGGCCGTTGCGCGCGGCAGCACGCTCGCGTTGCTCGGCCCGAATGGCGCGGGCAAATCAACTTTGTTCGGATGCCTCCTGGGACTAACGGCGCACACTAGCGGAGAGATTAGGTTGGAAGGCATGTGCATAACCGACGCGGATCGAATCAGCTTTGGTTATGTTCCCGAGCGCGTCGCGCTCTATCCGCAGAGAACAGTCGGCGAGAACGCGGCATTTTTCGCCCGACTTAAGGGTTTGCCCGATGAAGAAGCCGGACGGCAGATAAACCGTGTGGGATTAAACCGCGTCGGCGACCGAAAAGCGCGCTGCTTGTCTAAAGGGATGCTGCAACGTCTCGGACTGGCCATCGCTCTGTGCGGCCAACCGGAATTACTTGTCCTTGACGAACCTTTTAACGGTCTTGACCCGGCTTTGCTCGACACGCTTCAAGCAATTCTTCGTGAGGAAAACTCACGGGGCACAACTCTATTGGTTTCGACGCATACCATGTCGGCG
Organism: Limisphaerales bacterium; assembly: GCA_052139695.1. Taxonomy (GTDB): domain Bacteria; phylum Verrucomicrobiota; class Verrucomicrobiia; order Limisphaerales; family Palsa-1400; genus PLGF01. The sequence goes on along the minus strand of JBKQWF010000261.1, from coordinate 12,173 downwards.
GTCGAACCGCTTGCCACCCATGTCGCCATCCTGCTTCAGGGTCGGTTGGCGGCCTTCCGCGCCATGGACGATCTCCGCGCGGAACGCGGCGACAAGGATTCGCTGGAGTCCATCTACCACCAGATCGCTCGCGAAGGACGCATAACTGAGGAGGTTTTCGCATGAAAGCAGCCAATCGGCACAAAGTCCCATTCATGTCACAACCGATGCTGATCGCAGCCAAGGAGTTTGGTGACCGTTTCCGCAGCGGCTGGGTGATTGCATGCGTGGTGGTCTGGCTCGGAGCCATTGGCTTGACTAGTTTCCTGGGCTTGCTCCAAGTCGGACAAATCAGAGTGCAAGGCTACGACCGCACCGTGATCAGTCTGCTGAACCTGGTTCAGTATTTGGTGCCTCTGCTCGGACTGCTTCTCGGCCACGATCTAATCGTCGCCGAAAAGGAAGAGCGCACACTGGGCCTGCTGCTGGCGGGCGGCGTCAGCCGGACACGCTTTTTGATCGGAAAATTTCTCGGCGGCTGCCTTACGCTCGCGGTTCCACTCCTGCTCGGCTTCATCATCGCCGGGACGGTCATTGGCCTCGCGGCCAAAGATGCCGGGATTGCCCCGTTTTTGCGGTTGGCCGTTTCCGGCCTTATTCTTGGAACAATTTTTCTCGCCATGGGACTCGCAATTTCTGTCGTCTGCCGCACGCGCGTCCAATCCCTGGTCGCTGCCTTGTTGGTGTGGTGTTTTGCCGTATTCGTGTTCGATTTGATTGCGCTGGGTTTCTTCGTTTCCACCAAAGCGTCCGCAGCCGCGCAAGAAATCGAATTTGTGTGCGACGCGACTCATGTCAATTCGGCTGTCGATCTTCATTCAGACTTCAACAACGTCGCGGACGCACCAACTCCCCTCAAAAAAGTGAGCCGGGCTACGGCACTCGGTTGGCTGGCCATCAACCCAATTGATCTTTTCCGGGCCGTCAATCTCTCGAATCGCCTGGAATTCCGAGTCCCGGTCTCCACGTCGCTCTGTGCGGTCACATTCTGGTTTGCCGGCACGCTGGGACTAAGCATTTGGCAACTGCGCCGAACTGATTTATGAAAACTAAAATAATCCTGCCCGTATTGGGCATTCTGACGCTCGCGGCCGTTTTATCGGCCGTGGCTTTTAATCACCATAACGAATCCAGCAATGGCTCCGCCAGCCATCCGCGAACCTTTGAGGTTCACGGCCAAATTCGCGCCGTTGATGTCGCTGGCAAAACCGTCCGCATCGCGCATGAGGCGATCCCCAATTACATGCCAGCCATGATTATGCCGTTTCCAGTCAAGAACGTGGATATTCTCGAAGGGCTTTCCGCCGGTGAAAATGTGCAGTTTGAATTGGACGTCACGGAAACGGATGCCTGGGTTTCCCACATCGAAAAGATTGAGGGAGACTCGCCCGCCGAGACGTCCGACTCCCAAACGACCGGCGCCGTAGCGCAAAACGCGGATGTTGATCGAATTCGAGCAGGTGAGGTTGTGCCCGACTTCAATTTGATCGATCAGGATGGGCGGCCAATTCGATTGAGCGAATTTCGTGGCAAAGCCGTGGTGCTTACGTTTATTTACACCCGCTGTCCGCTGCCAAATTTCTGCCCGTTGATGTCCGGAAACTTTGAGGAGCTTCAGCAACGATTGAGTAAGGAGTTCCCTGGTAAATATCACCTTCTTAGCATCAGCATGGACCCGGATTTTGATCGTCCTGAAGTGCTGAAGGCGTACGCCGCCCGCTATGAAGCAAACGAGAAAGACTGGAGCTTCGCCACAGGCAACGCCGACCAGATCAGTTTCGTCGCTGGATTGACAGGGTTATATTACGCGCGGGAAAACGGACTGATTGCGCACGATTTTCGCACGGCGCTCATCGGTCCGGACGGACGCCTCGTGCATCTCTGGAAAAGCAACGTCTGGACCCCATACGAAGTGCAACGCATGGTGCGTGAAACGCTCGCTGAATCTCAAGGAGCCATTTCGCAATGAACCAGGCGAATCCCGCCAAATTCATGTGCCCGCCAATCAGCGCTTTGACTGCCCGCTTTTCCCCTTTCACCCTGAAAACCGTGCAGACAAAGCGCCTCGACTGGAAACATCCATCCGGGTTTTGCACTCAACGCCTACCCTCAGCCACGCTTCACTTCGCCTGCCGCCCGTAACCCCTCGGCTCGCTCCGTTCCGCTCCGGCTTCGGGTCAGGCGCTCAGTGCATGGGAACGGTCACATATCGAATTGCCCGAACCAGGGACGCATTTCTCATTCACACATTGCCGCACGACAGCATTCGCCTCATTTTCACGCGCAAGTTTGCGTTTGTTTCCACTCTATGCGTGTGGAATTTAAAGGTGGACGCCCTACCCCTACGAACAAATCGTAGGTTTGGCGGCTATCCGCCGGTCAGCACGAATTCTCGTGTCGCAAGGCGTTGAAGGCCGTTGACAGATTCAACGCGCCTCAACGGATTTCAACGCGGCGATTCAACGCCTTTCAACACTTTTCAACAGGTGCAAATCCTGATCGGTTTAACTCTCCCACAAACCGGGCTAACTCGCCTGCTGCCCGCTAACGCAGTCGGTCATTGCTGATTTAAAGTTATGGCAATGGAATCGGAGACGAAAACGAACGCAGTGGCGGCCAGAAAGGGCGGCGGACGCGCCTTTCACAGCCGCGTCGAGCCATTCGTAGCGATCATCCGCGCACAGCGCCAGCAGCGCAAAGCGTGGAGGGAAATTGCTGAATGGCTCGCGGTTGAAGAAGGCTGCCGCATCACGCTCCAAGGTCTGCATCAATTCTACCGCAGATATTTAAAGCGGCAGGGCCGACATCACTGGGAGGAAGAAGGCCAGACGCTGTCCGTGCCACCCACCATCCCACATGAGCCGGCCAGTCGGCCAGAATCAAACCGCAAGCCGGTTCTTGCGGCCATTCCGGCATCGCGTTCGTTTCGGCAACCGAGTCCTGACAGTCTAAACCTTAACGATCCAAATAAATTATGAACATCACACGTCGTATTCACTTAAATCCACAGTCCAAGGGCAACCTTGGCAAAAGTTTTGAAGCGGAATTCCGCACGGCCTGGCTCGACCAGCTTGGCGTTCAATGGAACGGCTCCGACCTCGACGACCGGCATCACACGTTTGCCAGTCGGCACAAGGATGCCGTTCGCTCCTATCAGCTTGGCAATGAGCACGAGAGCAAGACGGCCCTGCTCAGTCTTTTTCGGCGGGTGCTCAAAGACACCGCGCCGGTTCACGTCATTGACACACGCGCCCAGGCGGACGCCCTCATCATGGCGGCATTGGAGGAATTGCAGGTGCTCGATGTCTGCGCCGAGCAGGACGTGCGATTGACCTTTTTCCTGTTTCCGACCGACGACACGGAGAGCATGACCAACGCGGGGCGACTGTTCTTGTATGCGGGCGACCGGGTGGATTACGTCATCGTCCACAATCCGGCCAAAGCGCGGGGCGACCTGTTCAAAGGCTCGTCGCTGGAACAGCGTTTGGTGGAATTCGGGTCGAAGACCATCACCCTACCGACTATCACGCCAACCACGTTGCTGGCCGCCGAGAAGGCCGAGGCCAACGCGAAGCACGGTTTGAGCTTCGCCGAATTGTCCCGTATCGAAGCGGGCCACTTGGAACGATTGTTGAGCGGGGAAATCCAGTGGGCCATGCAACGGATGTTCCAACAATACGACTCCATTGCCGAAGCCCTCTTGCCAACGGCACTCATTCCCGAACCAAAATTGCCGCCTCAACGCGAATGGAAAACCGAGAGGCCGCAACCACAACTTAATTTTGGAGAATGATTTATGATGGACACCGACTTTGATTTGTTGTGTGACGGCGTCAATCCGGTAGAGGCGAAGCGCCTGCGAAAAATTCTGGCCGAATGGTGCGGCGGCGATGAAAACTCATTTCCGGTGCAACTGGCCTTGTTGACCAAGGCCCAATGGCGAGCCATCGGACGGCTGCCTCATATTCTGAGGGATTCCCAAAAAGATTGGCAGCGAGACCAAGCCAGTCACCGCGCCCGCTTTTCGGAGCAATTCAACAGCGCACTGGATGATGCGCGTCGGCTTGCCAGCGACTCCAAAAAACTGTTGGACGCCGTCCAAGCCGACCACCGCCGACAGATTGCGGCTCAGTCCAAGACCATCATCGAAGCAATAGACGGGAGATTAAAGCAATACGACATGACGGTGTCGGGTTACAACGATGTCATCCACGGCATCGCCAACCAAATATGCTCGAAAGCGCGGGAGTTTGAGGCTGTCGCCCGAAAAATCCAGGACCATCTCAATCAGGGAGCCGAATCGTGGAACCAGGCAAAGGGGGATTTCGATACGGCGCGGGAAAAAATGAACGAGGAACGCAAGCGGTTGGAGCAGCGCCTGACCAAACGCGACTGGTTCGCCTACCTTTTGGTTGCGTCCCTGCTCGTTTCGTTCGGGTTGATGCTGGGTATCATGCTCCGACGATGAGAGGCGTGGGAAAATGACTGTTGACAAACCAAAGCGCATAGATTTTTTTATTGGCAGCATACCTGCCAAGCCTCTGGCGCAAGCCAAGCTCAAAATGTGGCGGGTTTTTCATTTCGATTGAACAGGAGGGCTTCCCGCGTAACGACAAATGGGGTTTGTCCGCGTGCAAAGAATTTTCACCGCGCACGGACCCGCTCACGGCCTTTTTCGGTGAGACGATAACGTTGCCACCGGCTCTGCGGTTTCTCAGGATTCGTTTGCTCGATAATCCCGTCGGCCAACAACCGGCGAATGACCTTATTTAGTTGCCCGGATACTACTCTTTGCCCCAACCGCTCGGCGAGAGTGGCTTTGCTAAAAGCTCCTTCCCTGAGAATCTGCACAAGTCTGTCGGGTAGTGGCTCTCGCTGCGACTCTGGCTGAACTCTGGCTGAACTCTGGCTGGACTCTGGCTTCGTCTCTGGCTTCGTCTCTGGCTTCGTCTCTGGCTTCGTCTCTGGCTTCGTCTCTGGCTGAACTTGAGCGGTTGGCGTCGTTTGGTCGAACCACGCCGCCGGTTTGAACGTCACATAAACATTGTCGGCCTGTTCTTTCCACTCTGGCTGCGGGCAGTCGAATTCACGGCACCAATCCAGAATTTTCAGCGTCCCCATGCCCCAGCGTTCGATGATGCCAGCGCGATAAAATACGTTGGCGATGATTGGATTCCACGGCTTGGATTCATGCGGAACGGCAAGTTTCGCTGGTTCAATGCCGAAATGGAAGCCTCCGGGGCTGACGATTTCAAGATGGTCCTCATACATCGCCACGGCGACCGCGCCGCCCGGAATGATGTAGTCGCGGTGACAAATGGCATTGGCCAACGCCTCTCGCGTCGCGCGGGGAGGATAGGCGGGCCTGTCTTCGCGCCGCATTTTGCGTTCTACGACCCGCCCGGCGATGGGAACATGGTCGCGGAGGAAAGTCTCACCCCGGCGCAACAGATCGAAGGCGTTGCCCCAGTATTGGCGATTGTCGGTAAAGTCCGCCAAGCGATTCACGCCGCGAAAACGGCCCAACCGAATTCCCATTTGCGGGTACAAACCGTGCAATCTCTGGCTGTTGCCAAAGAGGGCCACGGCTGCATTGAGCAGTTGACCGTTCTGAAACAGTTCAAAGCCCTGCAAAATTGATTTAATCCCCCGATTTTTGGGCGCATTGAGCCGCCCCAGGCTGATGGCGTTTTCGAGCGTCAGGCGAATTTCGTCCGCGTCCAAGTCGGCAATGGTGACACTTTCCGAGACCGGTTCGTTTTCCCATCGGCGAGTGCCATGCAGACGCTCGACCAATCTCCGCTCATATTCGTGGCGCGGCATTGGGCGCGTTGTTGGCCCCACCCGCAAATAGTAACGCCCATCAAAGTTGTAAAGTCCGCCGGAGCCGGGGACGCGCAAGACAATGAACGAGCGACCTGTCTCAAACGTGACCATTTCGACTTCCGGGAAAGCCGGAGGCTCGATCCTGGCAAGTTCGTTGGTGACTTCCTCAACGGTGCGTTGACCGATTTCCTGTCCCACGAGTTCACCCTTGTCGCCAACGCCAAAGATCACGAAGCCGCCCAACCCGTTGAGCATCGCGCAAACGGTTTTGGCCGCGTCCGTGCGCTGCCCCGTTGTGCGCTTGAATTCTAAGCGATCAGATTCGCCTTTGGCCGCCAATCGTTTGAGTTCCTGCAAATTCATGATTCTCAGCTCGCAGAATCGGTGGATTGGGACGAAGATTCAAGCCCCATTGCCAATGCGACTTAAATCCGTGATGTCGGACACGGGCCTGGCATTGGCGCGAAACACTTCGTCACGGTACGGCCCGTCTGCGCTTGTCAAGAAGTTCTCTGGTTTGCAAATTGAAATTTCAAAAAAGTTATTCACATTGAAAACGAGTGGAAATGGGCTGGCTTTGGCGCGAAACGCCTCGTCATGTTACAGCTCGTCTGCGCCTGTCAAGATCGTGTCGCCCTTTCTTCCCTCGACCTCCATCTTGACAGTGCTCGCCGAGCTTGGGACTTGGCTCTTAGGATTTCGCGCCGAGAATACTGCCAAGAACAGAAGATAAGCCGCAGGTGGATGAATGCCGATGGCGATGAGTGGTGAGTTGCGCGGCTTTGTGGAAACAGCGGTAGAGTCGCTGGACGGAATCGCTTTCCAGGAGTAGATTCTGAACATGAAGGAGTCGGTGATTTCCTCAAAATTGGAACCGGCAGCGCTAGCCGGCCATTTAACGGTCGAGGTGGCGGCGATGCGCCTCGGTCTCGACCCATTTACCGTTTACAGCTTCATTCAACGGGACAGGCTCACCCCCATTCTCGATGACGAGGGAGTATTCGTCGTCTCGGAGGAGGAAGTGAACCAATTGGCCCAACGCAAGAAGGAGTGACAGGCCATGTTGAAAAAAGGCGGACAACCTTGGATTCCTCGCGGCCCGCGTGGGGCGGGCAATGATTTGGTCGGAGATGAAGCATTGGCTTACCGGCGCGTTTCGGACTCAATACAACGTGACCTCCATCAAATGGAGAAAATCAAAGAGCAGTTGAATGCTCTCGAACAAGTGCGGTGGGAACGGCCCAACCCTCGTGTGGCGGAGACTTTCAGGGCCTCCGACGGGACGACTTGGAATGTGTACGCTCATTTGGTGAAACTGCCCAAGAGCCGAATTCTTCTGTGCCGTTCGCACAACAGCTCCGATTGGTCCGTTATCCAGGAATTCGAGGAAGGCTCCACCTACACCCGAAATCACGGACGCACCGAAGTCTTGGTGCAGGGTCAACATGTTCGGGACGTGGTCATGGATTATGTCGCTCAAGCGAATCACACGCTCCGCTTTTCGGAGCGTAATCTTGTGGCTAACGCGCAGAAAATGGTGTGGCGGCAATACCCTGAACACAACCCAGGCAAGGTCGTGGAAGCCTTGATGGAGCACTGCGATAAGGCGGTCACACACAATCGCTCGATTGGCGAGAGCCAGTCGGAGGCCCAAAACATCCGCCAATCTCGCGGCATGAGAGTATGAGCACCCCGAAGGATAGACCGTTAAGCTCGGAGCGGGAAAGATTCCTGAATCTGCGGCACCTTCCCGCGCAGTTAAGCTCAGGCGAAGCGTCGCATCTTTTGGGCGTCGCGCCACATGATGTGCCGCTTCTGGTCTCGAATGGATTGCTCAGACCTCTGGGCCACCCGACGGACAATGCCGTTAAATACTTCGCCCTCGTCACTGTGCAGGAGTTAAAAGATGATGTGAAGTGGCAGGGCCGCGCCAGACAAATGATTTACGATCACTGGCGAACTAAAAACGCAGGGCGGGCTTCCGTCGAATATCAAGTGTCCGACCAGACGCAAAACACGGCCCAGCGTGTCGCCTGATTTTATTTCATATTGACTGTCGCGGCTTTGATTCTCTTTGGCCCCCTTTGCGCGGACACCAAAACGGACACCAAAAGTGTTAAAAACAGTATAGGCCGGTAAACGGAATTATTCTTGATTACCGAGGGAAAACGGGTATGTTTAAGTCGTAAACGCGGTGAAAAAAGGCCGATTCCGACCCTCGCCTCCAAACCTAACCGTGTGTGCGGCAAGGATTTGTGATGCTTCCACATACGAGTGCCAGCGGAAGTGCCAGCAGGATTTAACTCTGGCCTGCCCTGCTTAACTCCCACCTGCTCCCTACCGGAGTCGAGATCAACTGTCGTAACCTCATCGCTGTGAACACAGTAATGAGACAACGTTACCGACTCTACCGCCGCAAAAAAGGCGGACGCTACTACATTCACGATGACGTGACCGGCAAGCAGGACAGCTTGCACACCACCGACCGCGCCACGGCCCTGCGGTTATTTCATTCACGCGGCGAAGCGCAGCAGCAGCCCGCCGTGAACCTGCAAATCGCTCGCGCTTATCTCGCCGCCAGCGACCCGCAGATTGCCACCCGCAACTGGCAGTTCGTCATGGACGAGATGGTCAAACTCAAAAAGGGCGAGACTCAGCACCGCTGGCAGACCGCCATCAGGGACAAGGCGTTTGACTTGATTCGGCATCTGCCGATTTTGGAAACGAGGCCGGAAAACTTTTTGCGCGTGCTCGAAAGCGGAAAGGTTTCGACCAATGTCTATCTGCGGCGCATCCACAACTTCGCCCTGGACATGACATGGTTGCCGTGGCCGGTCATTGTGAAACGGCAATGGCCGAAAGTTGAGTTCAAGGACAAACGCGCCATTACCTGGGAGGAACATCAGGCCATCGTCGCCCGCGAACTGAATCCTGAACGCAAAGCGTTCTACAAACTAGCATGGCATCTGGGCGCGTCGCAGTCCGATCTGGCGTGCCTCGAAGCTGAAAACATTGATTGGGAACATAACGTCATCAGTTTCGCGCGCAAAAAGACCGGCTCCATTGCCATCATGCGTTTCGATGACGAAGTGGCGGAGATCCTCCGTGATCTGCCGGGGAGAGGTCCGCTCTTTCCGTATCTGCGCTCGGTTCGTTCCGGCGACCGGGCAACCGAATTTCATCAGCGATGCGTGTCCTTGGGCATCAAAGGTGTCACCTTGCATTCGTATCGGTATGCGTGGGCGGAACGCGCCAAAAAAGCCGGTTATCCCGAACGGTTCGCACAGGAGGCTTTGGGACATAACAGCAAAGCCATCCATCGCGCGTATGCACGCCGGGCGCAGGTGGAACTGCCGCCGTTGAGCGAATTTGAACGGATGCGAAACCAATTTTCGGACCGGGCCAAAATCGTCGAGCCGGTCGTCAAAATTGCAAACGCATAACCGGAGGAAACGATATGAACTTGAATCCTGCCACCGTGCTCGATCCAGTGTTCCATTTTCTCGATTGGATCCTCGCAGAATATGGAGTTTATCTTTTTCTCGCGTTTGCTTGGCTCTCCCTGTTGGTGTTGGCTTGGGTGTTCAGCGGCGGGTTGCGCCGGAAATCCCCCAATCAACCGCACATCAGGGCTGGCATCGGCATTTTCATTCAGCCACACGCACCACCACCGCCAATCATCATCCGCGAATATGACTTGTCGAATGATGAAATGGATTGAAAACAAGCGTTCGAGACGGGCGAGTAGCGGTGCAGGCACAAGCGAGCTTGGCAATGGGACGAAACGACGGTAGATTAAGAGTGATGAATGAAGTGATTGACATTCGGTTGATCGAAGGCCGTCAACGCGCCGAAGACATGCGGCGGTTGGCGGCCGGCGAAGTCACGCCGGAACAATTGCAACGGGAAAACGCCATCGTCCAATCCGCCGCCGATATTCTGAAAGTGGATTTCTCACCGAAAGGAACTGACGAACAATGGGCGCGGATCATATCAGACCTCGAACGGGATTAGAGCCGTTTCAGGCGGTGCTGGCGCAGCGCGACGCTGAAGGCCAGCCATTCATTATTGTGGGCGGGCAGGCCGCCAACATTTGGGCGGCTTACTACCTGCCCCGGGAACCCCGGTTGCAGGCACACTTCCCGTTCACCAGCAAAGATTTGGATTTGATTGGCACCAAGACCGATGCCGAACGAGTTGCGGCGGCAATTCATTGGCACGCGGGCGCGCCGCCGGTGGAAGGCGGGCCGGTGGAAGCGGTGTTGCATTCAGAACTGGAAGGAGCGGGGCTGAACGTTGAGTTTCTGCGTGAAATCAAGGGCGTTCCCCATGAAACGGTTTTGGCCTATGCGCGGGAAAACCTGGTGCGAGTGGCGGGCGGAGGTGAACCGCTGCCGGTGCGGGTGCTCGACCCGGTGTTGTTGCTGGCCGGAAAAATTCGCAACGCGGTGGACATTGAGCAAGACCAGCCGGAAAAACCGCGCCAGGACGTCAAGCATGTGGCGATGCTAGCCTTGTGTGTGCCGCACTTCTTAGAAGACGTGCGGGCGCAGGCCGACGAGCGCGCCCGGCAACGGGAGGTCTGCGGCAAATATGTCACGATGCTGGCATCGTTGAAGAACACCTATTCGGGCAGACAATTTGAAGCGCAGCATCCGGGTGTCGTCTATTGGCCGGAATTGATACCGGCGACAATCCGGCAGATACCGTTTGACTGGCAGATTCAAAGCTCGTTGCGCCAGCTTGGCGGGGAAGGACAATCGCAGGGCATTAGCGTTTAACGGACTCGCCCGATTTATTTCGTCGGTGGCTGCAATTGGCCATTCATCTGTGCCTGCCGCGCCCGCTTGCGCGCGTTTTGGATGCGCCAATGCCGGTGGATGGCCGCCGCGACTTTATCCAGCCAGGTCTCGTCGGCAATGTGGCGAGCGAGAGTCTCCCGCGAAAATTTCTTCACGCAATAACGCTGCGGATGGCCGAGCGGTTTGAGCAGGCCCGCCCGCATGAGCAGCGGAATGTTATGGGTGCCGATGCCCAGCGCCTCGGCCACTTTCTCCTTGGTCATCAAGACGGCAAATTTTTCCAGCGCCTGGATTCTCAGTGGTGAATCGGGATTCATATATTTTTCTTGGTTAGGGTGATGGCGACAGAAGCAACAAAGGTGTTCAGCGCGTCGGCATGACGCCGGTCCGCCGCCTTTACAAATTTCAATTCATACTTTTGCAAGGCGCGCTCGACGGCAATAAGTCCGGTGCCCAGCACGACGACGTCCGCCAGGGCAAAGCGGATCAACATCTTTTCCGGCGGGGCGTCCGGCTCTTTTTCCAACCTTGGATTGGGAACGCGCTCGGCGTACAGGAATTGTGCATAAGGCAGCAAATAGCTGATGCCTTCGTCGGCAAAGACAGCCAAGGCGGCCGTCTGGGCATCACTGCGAAAGCAGGGATTGTCCCGCGCGCTAGAGGCTGATGTGGCGGGTGGATTCTCGTTGGTGTTGATGTGGTTCGATTTCATGGATGTTTCTTTCGGTTGAAAGTGCTTGCGTACTGCGTTGGCGGAACTGTTTCAGGAAATGGTTGCCCCGCCGCAAAATGGTCTGGAGGAAGTCGCGTTGATGCCGGGCGGGCATGGCTTCAATGGCCGCCAGACGCGCGCTGGAACGGGTGACGTGCGAACGAAGCAAATCGCTATCGTCCGTGAAAATCTGACAGCGTTCGCGTCCGCGCGAGATGCTGACGTAAAATTGTTCCTGATTGATGGCGCGCAGCGAGCGTGACGATGCCACAACCAGGACTTCATCCACCGTCTTGCCCTGGGCGGCGTGCGACGTGACGGCGTAGCCATGCGCGAACGTGCGATAATCGGCAGGAATCACCCGGCCATCGGCCAGCAAAACGGAATCGCCTTGAATGGCTTTGACTTCGACCAGTTCACCGTTGAGAAATTTCTTCTGCCAATTCGATTGCATCAGCAGCTTGTCGCCGGCAGCCACTTTCAATTTCCGTTTCTCGCCCACATCGCAGGCGATGCCTGCGCCCAATGGAAAAACAGTTTCCGAGCCGTCAGCACGTTGCACCTTGAGCGAGTCATTTTCCACGGACACCACCGCCACCGTTTCACCTTTTTCAAAACCGTGTCCGCGACGATGAAAATGGATGGCCATGCTTGGACGATATTGCCGCGTATCCCGTTTCTGCGCTTCGGTCCACGACAGCGAATCAAAAACTTGAAATTCCTTTTCTTCACCGGCCAGCCGACCAGACGTTTTCAATGTGGTCCGGACTTTTTCCGTCACCGCTTCAATTTCA